>JAUYPV010000058.1 GCA_030697555.1 Hyphomonadaceae bacterium | reverse complement strand
CAAAGCCGGTCCGACTGCGAGCGCTTACATAACTCGGGGGAGCGCCGGGCGCCTGCCCGGCAGGGTCTAACCGCGAGCATGGTGAATGCTGATGCGCCTTGCCGGGCAGGCGCCCGGCGCTCCTCAGGGAGAGGCCTATGGTGTCGCCGCCCGCCCCTGCCGGGGCGTTCGTCACCCGATTTGGTCCGCTGGACCAAATCGTCCCTGCGGGATCGCTCCTCACCCGCGCGCAATCCGCTCCTCGATCACCTTCGCGACCGCGCGCGCCACCGGCTCCATGATCGCACCCGTTGTCGAGTCCGCTCCATCGACTGGCGTGTGGAATTTTGCGTTGTACCCCCAGAACCCGGCCGACGAGGAGTAGCCTTCCTCCAGCACCAGCCTGTACTCGCCCAGCGCCTTGGCGAGATCCGCCGCCGCGGGCTGCTCGATCGAAACCTGTCCGGCGAACGCCGCGCGACACCCTGCCAGCATGTCCTCGCTCGCCATCAGCGTGCGCGAGACGTTCGGCGTATCGAGCACCTGCAGTCCGCCTGCCGTCTCCTGGTAAGCCCGCGCGCCGAAGCTGGCGCCGAGATGAAACCACAGCATCGTATCCTTCGGATCGGGCGCGTCCGCCTCGTGGAAGAGATGCGCGCCATAGTCCGTCCACTCATGGCCGGACGTCGCAACGAACAGGAAACGCACCGGGAAATCCCGCTGCGCCGCCCACTTCGCCAGCGCCAGCGACATGGCGATCCCCGGCCCGCGCTCGCCGCCGCAAGTGAACCAGCCGCTCTGCGGCGTCGAGATGATCACCCAGTTGCCTGCCGTCCCGCGCCTGGCGATTGTGGTCTTCCCGTTGCGGAATCCACCCGGCCCTTCGATCGTGAGCTTCCCCGGCTGCCGCTTCGTCACTGCCGCATCGACGCGCGCCTTGTCCTTCTCGCCGATCTGCAGAACGGGAATCTCCATCAGCATTTCGACCGGCGTGTTGATCGCCGACACCTCGCCCGAAGGCGACGACATCACCGCGACGATCCCCAACGCGCCCGCGATGCGGCACTTCTCGAAAGCCTCGCGGTAAGCCGCCCCCGGCGGCGGCGCTCCCGCCGCGCGCGGGATATGCACCACCGCGATCCGCTGCATCACATCCGCCGCGGACGCCGGATTCCAGTAGGCCGTCGGCGCCGTGATCCCGCCCGGCTCCGAGAACGCCAGCGGAGGCTGCGCAAAACCCTCGAACGTCTCGCCTGCCGTCTCGAACTTCGCCGTGGTGGTATCGGCGTTGGGACAGGGAAACTCGTTCTGCGCGACATCGTACCCAAGTTCGTGCCACCGCCTGGCGAACCACTCGGATGTCTGGAGATCGCCTGCGCTTCCCGTGCGATGCGTGCCGAAACCGACATAGGTCTCGACGTCCTTCATCAGGCCCGCGCCCGTGAATGGATCATCGCCCGGAACCACGACCGGCTGCGCCGCAACGCCCGGCGCCTGCTCAGGTTGCCCGCATCCCGCCAGCACAACGGCGCTAGCGCCGGTCAGAACTTCGCGTCGGTTCATCATCCGTCTCCTAGCAGGCCCGCCGCATTGATCGAATGCCAATGCTCGCAAGACAAGTGCCCGCTAGGTAACGGTGGGTTACTTCGCCGCCATCCCCTGCCGCGCGTCGATGGCCTTGGAGGCGGCCTTGCCGGTCACTTCCGCCATATGGTCGAACGCGAACTCGAGCTCGCCGAGCCCCTGCGTCGCCGACCTGATCTCGATGATGAGGTCGTGCAGTTCCTCCTCCGGAATGTAGGCCCGGATCGAATCCCACCCGAGCCACTGGTCGCGCGGATCGAAACCGAGGATCTGCCCCCGCCGCATCGGGATCAGCGCCGTGATCCGCGCCATCTGCTCCGACGGCGTGTGGATCGTGACGACGTGCACGGGTTCAAGCAGCACGGGATTGCACTCGGCCAACGCCTGGTGGACCGCGAGCCTGCCCGCCGTCCGGAACGCGATCTCGGACGAGTCGACCGTATGGTACGAGCCATCGAGCAGCGTCGCCTCGACATCCACCACCGGGAAGCCCAGCGGCCCCTTCATCAGCGCATCGCGCACGCCATCCTCGACCGCGCTAAAATACTGCTTGGGGACCACGCCGCCGTGAATCTTCTGGTCGAACACCATGCCCGATCCACGCGCGCCCGGCCGCACCTCCATCATCACGTCGCCGAACTGGCCGTGCCCGCCGGATTGTTTTTTATGCCTGCCGCGCTGGGTCGACGCCCCCTTGATCGTCTCCCGATACGCCGTCTCCGGCCGCCGCGACGAAACACTGACGCCAAACTTCCGCTTCAGCCGGTCCAGCGCGACGCGCAGGTGCATCTCGCCCTGTCCCGCCAACCGGAATTCTCGCGTCACCGGATCTGGCCCGAACGCCAGCGCGCCGTCCTCGTCCACCAGCCGCGCCATCGCCGCCGCCAGCTTCACGTCGTCCGCCCGGTTCTGCGTCTCGACCGCCAGCGCATAGACCGACGGCCGCGCCACCACCGGCGCCTTGCTCTGCCGCGCTACGCCGTCCGCACTAACCAGATCGCCGCGCTTTGCCTTCTCGAGCCGGCCAAGACAGACGATGTCGCCCGCCTGCGCCTTGTCGAGCTTCGTCTGCGCCTCGCCCTGGACCGAAAATACGCCTGCGATGCGTTCAACCGATCCGTCCGGCAGCGTCACCTGTTCGCCGTCGGCAATCGTGCCCGACATCACGCGCACCAGCGTCTGCCGTCCGGCCTGCCCCGCATGGCGCGTCTTCAGCACCGCCGCGCAGCGCCCGTCCGCGCCGATCCGCTCCGCTCCGCCCTGCAGCGCCGGCGTCTCGTGCCGCAGCGCCTTCAGCAACCGCCGCACGCCCGAACCATTCTCCGCCGATCCCAGGAACACCGGCACGATCAGCCCGCGCCCGAGCTCATCGGCCAGGTCGGTCATCACATGATCGCGGCTGGGCTGCTCGTCGTTCAGCAATTCTTCCATAAGGCCGTCGTCGAAGTCGGCCATCTGCTCCAGCATCTTGTAGCGCGCCTCGGCTTCACGAGCCCGCTCGTCTTCCGGAATCTGCACCAGCTTCGACGGCTGGCCCTGCTCGTAGGCATAGGCCCGCTCCAGCGCCAGATCGATGTAGCCGGACGCGCCCGCGCCATTCCAGATCGGTATCTGCCGCGCGATCAGCGGCTCCACGCTGAATGGCTGCAGCGCCGAGATCATGTCCCGCACGCGCCCGCGCGCCTTGTCTATCTTGTTGATGAAGATGCAGTGCGGCGCGTGCAGTTCGTCCAGCCTGCGCAACAGTGGCTGGATCAGGACCGCGCGATCCGGATCAGGATCGACCACTACGACGGTGAGATCGACAAGGGGAAGGATCGTGTCCGCCTCACTCGCGAAATCCACCGAGCCCGGACAGTCGAGCACGACAAACCTGTCTCCGAGATAATCGAAGCCGGCGACATTGAGTTCGGTGGAAAGCCCCCTCGCCCTCGCTTCCTCGCTGCCGTCCCCGACCGAGGTTCCGCCCGATACCGATCCCTTTCGCTGGATCGTTCCGGCCGCAAAGAGCATCGCTTCAAGCAAGCTGGTTTTGCCAGCCCCGCAGGGTCCACTGAAGGCGACCGCACGTGCGGTCGCCGCCTTTCCTCCGCTCATTTTCTTTGTCCTTCACGACATGGGGTGAAGGGCCGCGGGCCGGTCCTGGCGGACGCGGATTGTAGCGCCGTAAGGGCCGTTCCCACGGCCCGGGCAGCAGCATCGTGCGCCTCGCTATTGCCAGGTTCAAGGCTGACGTTGGGGGAGAGGCCGGGATTTTATCATCGGGTCGCATTCGCGGAGTCCCCGATGATAGAAGCCATACGACGTGGAATCCATCGAACCCACCGCCGATTGTGTGCTCGCTACTCGCAGCGTGATGGGTACGCGGCGGTTTCCAAGCCCCGTTCAATTGACGCACCAAAACACGCTCCCTAGCGTTTGCGCTGAGACGTGAGGAGAGCGCCATGAAATCAATTTCCGTGCTCGCGGCCATAGCCGCGATCACTTGCCTTTCGGCCTGCGGCGGCGAGTCGCCGGCTGCCGCCAACCATGGCGACGATCCCCTGCCCAACGGCATGACCGTGAAGCAGCAGATCGAGGCGCGGCAGAAGAACCTCAAGGATCTCGGGGCCGCGATGAAAACGGTCGGCGACCAGATGAAGAGCGGCGCTCCCTCGCTCGACGAGATCCGTCCGGCCGTGCAAACGATGAAGACGCACGCCGCCGAAATCGGCAACTGGTTCCCTGCCGGCACCGGCCCTGAATCCGGCATCAAGACCGAAGCGCTCTCGAAGATCTGGGAAGACCAGGCCGGGTTCCAGGCGGCTGCGCAGAAACTCGGCGAGGAGGCCAACAAGCTTTCCGACGTCGTCACAGGCGATGATCTCGCTGCCATCGGCGCGCAGGTCGGCGTAACGGGCGGCGCGTGCAAGAACTGCCACGACAATTTCCGCCAGAAGAAAGAATAGCGCTTGGCGGCTGAGCCCAGCGCTGCTTCACCTGCGAAGCCCCAGAAAGTTTGGGACGGACCGACGCGCCTGTTTCATTGGCTGCTGGTCGGCCTGGTCGCCTTCTCGTGGTGGACCGCCGAAGAACACCTGATGACGCTGCACAAGGCGTCGGGCCTCACCATAGTCGGCCTTGTCGTCTTCCGCATCTACTGGGGCTTCATGGGCCCGGACACCGCCCGCTTCACCAGTTTCATCAAGGGCCCGCGCGCGATTCTCAGCTACGCCTCCAGCCTGTTCAAGCCAGCGCACCAGCTCGCCTTCGGCCACAACCCGCTGGGCGCGCTCAGTGTCGCCGCGATCATCCTCGCTCTTGTCGTGCAGGTCAGCCTCGGCCTGTTCGCAATGGATACGGACGGCCTCGAGTCCGGCCCGCTCGCCCGTTTCGTCAGCTACGACATGGCGGAGACTGCAGGCGACCTGCATGAAGATGCCTTCAACATCCTGCTCGTCCTCATTGGCCTCCACATCGCGGCCATCGCCTTCTACCTGATCGTAAAGCGCGCCAACCTGGTTGGACCGATGATCACCGGCCGCCGCGCGCACGGCGGTGCAGGCCCCGAGGCCGGGCTCGCGACCGTTCCGCTATGGCGATTTATCCTCGGTGTGGTGATCGCGGGCGGCGTGGTCGGTCTGGTGATCCTCGCGGGCGGCTGATCAGCGCTTCGCGTGTTGTGCGATCAGCTCGCGGAATCCGCCGCCGATCGTGCGCTTCAGTTTCTCGCGATCCCCAAGCGACAGGTCGACCGCCGGACCCGTATCCGTCTTGTTGACATCGACCACATAGATCTTTCCCGAAGCGCGGTCGCGCAGCACGTCGAACGCTCCCCAGTCCAGCTGCATCTCCTGCGCGAACCGGCGAAGCAGGTCGATCTCGTCGCAGGAAAAAACTTCGTCGAGTTCGCGGTACTTCACCGTGACGTTGTGGATCGAAAACCTGTCCACCGCCGGCTTGGTCTTTACCAGAACGCAGCGGGGAAGGCGGTTGATGATGGTGGTGCGATAATCGTACGCCGTCACGCCATCGGATGAATCGATGAAGCGCTGATAGCTCTTGCCGGCGATCGGCGCCGTCGGGCAGTCGACCAGCCGCCCGTCATGCGTGCCATTGCCCTCGCTTTTTTCGACTGCCTGCCCCTCGTGCCGCGCCGGATCGATCAGGAAGGGATAGCCCGCCACCCTGCCGAACGCCTCCGCGACGCGGCTCTTGGAAATATCCGGCACGCCGGCATTCAACACCTGATGGGTGGAGACGCGTGGCGGCAGGCCGACTGTCACATCCTCGAACCAGAACACCGCATCGGCGTCCTTTTCGTTCCGCACGAATTTCACGCCAGCCAGCGTCGCCGCCGACCACACCACATACCAGGGCCGCGGCCGGTCGGGCGTGAACCACACCTTGTACCTGCGTTTACCCGACAATCGCACACCCGCCGCCTGCACCAGCAACACGCCGAGATAGACGAAGAACTTCGACAGCTCGCCCGCCGTCAGCTCCTTCAATGTGATCTTTACGCCTGTCTTGCGCACCGTGATCGTAGCGTCCCAGTGGAATTGAAGATCCGAGAACCAGTTGGCGCGCGGCGGCGTCTTCGCTTCGAACCCCGCCCGCGATTCGACGATGTTTCCGTTCGCCATCACTCGACCCTGTAATGGATAGGCTTGTAGGTGAAATTGTTCGACTGCCCCGCCGAGCACGCGGTGAGACCCACGATTAGCTCCATCTCCGCGCGGAAACTGGTTGAGTCCCCGGGCTTGCTAAGAGGCGGCAGCACCTTGATCTCGCCGGTCTTCGAATTGACGTCGACATGCATGAAGACGTTGAACGCAATCGGTATGCGGTCCGGCGAAATACCAAAGGACGCCATGGCGCGCTCGAGATTGCCCTGGCAGCCATGATGCGGCGCCTCATCGTTGTAGATGATGCGGAACATTTCCTTCGAGCACGGCGTCAACGAAAAGTCGTGCCGGCCGACATCGTCCCGCACAATGGTCAGCATCGGGTTGGAGCGATTGGAATAGAGAATGTCGCCCTTGGTCAGGAAGATACGGCTGGCGTAGTCGATCGACCGGCCGGAGGAGATGTATTCCTCCGTGTCGCGTGCATTGTAGGCGATGAGGTCCGAGACCTGCTCGCCCTCCGGATCGATCACCGTCAGCACTTGGCCCTTCGCCAGTTTCACCGAGGCGCCTGAACGCGGCTGGATGACATGCGCCTTCATGTCTTCACCCTCAGCGGACACGTCCAGCCGGGCTCCACTTCGCGCCCGGAATACTGCGCCGCCTCCCTGCCCGATCCGAAATCCGACAGCATGGGATTGATCGAGCCGTGCCGCGCCACTTCGCGCTCGCGGATGATCGATTGCATCTGATAGTAGCGCCCGTCCTGCCGCAGACGCTCGAACTGCTGGTGCGGATTGAACACCAGCGCGGGCCGGCAGAAGCGCCGGGCGGCCCGCGAAGCGCCGGGATGAAGTCCCACGACAAAATAGGCAACGCCACCGACGCTGAAGCTGAAATCTGCCGCATCCGGCTCGCGCGAAACGCCTTCGGCCCAGGGAGCGCCGCTTGCCGCGTCGATATCGTGAAGCCCCTGCGCGCGAGCCCACAGCGCCGCCTCGAACTCCGCCTCGCTCATCTTCGGACCGTGGCGGAACAGGCAGGCGAACGAGGAAAGCCCGGTTTCCTCCTGCAGGGCCTCGATGCCAAACTCCGTGATCGCGCGATGGATCTCCGCGTCGTGATCGGGCGCACCGAAATCGCCCGCTTCGATCACGCTGAGGCCGCCGATCGCGGCAGCCGACTTCGCGCCCACGCACGGGAATGCTTCCGACTGTATGAAAACTGCAAAGTCGACAGGGATGCGGTCGCGAGCCGAGCTTCTGGCTCCCGGGCGCGGCAGTCTGGCAGGACGAGCATCCATGTCGGCGGAAACGGGCCGTCTCTGGTCTGGTTCCTTCCCTGGCGCCCCGCCTTCTAGGTGGATGGGGTCGATGGCTCTCGTGGAGTGGTCCTCCTCATACCCGCCCGATGAAGACCATGAACCGCAAGCGCGGTCGCTGCAATGGCGAAGGGCGCAAAGTAGAATATGGCTCGATACGCAACGAGTGCAGCCGCCAGATCAGCAGGAGATATCGATCCCATCGTACTGGCGATGATGGCCTCGAAGACCCCAAGCCCGCCGGGGACATTGCTGAAGATTCCGATCGTCTTGGCGGTCGAGAACAGCGCAAGGAAAGGCAGGAAATCCATGCCTAGCGCCGGCCCCAGCGGAATGTACAGCACCGCTGCCGTCGCGGAATAATCCACCGCACATACGAGCACCTGCAGCAACATCAGTCGCCCAGGCCGCCTGACGTTGAACTGCCAGAGCTTCACACCCTTCGGACCCACAACCGCAAGCAGAACGAGAGCAGCAGCGACGGCGAGCATGACAAGACCCGCGGTCAGGCTCGCCTCCGCAGAAAGCCCGGTTACTTGTGCAGTCAGATCCGGCGCCACGACGAGTGCTATGCCGACGATGAACGCAAACGCAATGTTGCAGACGATAGTCGTCGCCAGAGCGGCGATCGCAACATCCCCAACATGCAAACCCCAATGCTCGAACAACCACCAGCGCACGGCATTGCCCGTGAGCACAGGAAAGCCCAGCAAGTTGGACACGGCATAGCTAGTCGTTGACGACAGCGCTGACCGCCGCAGGCTTAGACGCTTGCCTTCATAGGCCAGCGCGAAGGCATCATAGGGAACGACGGCGCAGAACGCGGCCACGGTCGCCAGCGCCATGAGACCCGCGGCGCCCCAGCTTATCTCGCCAAGACTGAGAGCGAGATCATCCAGCGACAGCGAGCCGAACTCGCCAACCAGCACATGTATCGCGAGCGCCGCGAACAGCAGCGCGACGACGATTCTGGCCGCGATGATCAGCCGTTGACGCATAGCGCGTCAGGTTACGCTGCGGGCAAGATCGGGAAAGACCTTCGAGACCTTGGAGAGGAGATAATCGCCGTATGTCCCGGAAAACGCGTGAACGCTGGCCTTGTCCCAGCGTTCCGTGCTGTCGTCGCGGATGTACTGCGCATGGTCCGGTAACGGAATGATGTGCGCATCGAACCCCGGGTCGAAGAAAAACGGAAACGACAGCCGCGATTTGCCGCTGACGTTCAGCACCCGATGCGGCGTCGAGCGATAGGCGCCGCCTGTGAGGCGGTCGAGCATGTCGCCGATGTTCACCACCAGCGCGCCGTCAATCGGCGGCGCATCGATCCACCCGCCATTGCTCGATTGATCGGGCGTTTTCACCTGCAGCCCGCCCTTGTCATCCTGCGCCAGCAGGGTGAGCAGGCCATAGTCGGTGTGTTCGCCCACGCCCCAGCCCGCGTGTGGCTCCGGCCTCGGATAGTGGAAAATGCGGAACAGCATGGTCGGCTGGCCCGTGTAGGTCTTCCGGAAATACAGCGCATCGAGACCGAGGCTTAGCGCGATGCCTTCCATGATGGCATGCGAAGATTGTTCAGCCTGCTCCATGAACGCCGTCACCGCCGACTCCAGCTCGGGCACGTCGGCCGGAAACAGGTTGGCGCCGTGCAGCGGCAACTCAGCCCTCACCCGCGGATCATCCGGCCCAAGCTCCTCGCCGAAATAGACGCCTTCCTTGATGTCCGGCTTTCCGGACGTCAGCTCGCCGCCGACTGGAAAGAAGCCGCGCCACGCCCGGCCGCCGCGCGGCATCGCGATCTTCAGCTTCTCGTCCTCGGGCAGCGCAAAGAACCGATGACTGGCCGCCGTCAGCGAAGACATGGTCTGATCCGTGATCGCGTGGCCCTTCGCATAGAAGAAGCCGAGCCCGCGGCACGCCTCGCCGATCTCCGCCGCCGCACGCCCACGCGCGGCAGCATCGCCGCCAAACAGCGGCGCAACGTCGATAACCGAAAGCAGGCTTTGCGAACTCACCAGCCAAGCATGGCTTGGGCCGAGCCCAATCTCAAACAAATCCTTGAGGGAAAGACCTTGGCGCGCCCGAAGAGATTCGAACTCCTGACCCCCAGATTCGTAGTCTGGTGCTCTATCCAGCTGAGCTACGGGCGCGCGCGGTCCGATGGAGGGCGGGTTGTAACCGTGGCGCCCCGACCGCGCAAGGGCGCGAAGGGGCTGCCTGAACCGGCCCGAAAACCTCCACAATAGCCCGAAAATCGCCGCTCCAGCCGGGTGGGACAGCTCTGCGCCGGCCGGTTCGAACCCGCTAGATTGGGAACCGGCCCGCCCTTCGCGCGTTGGGTTGGGTTGGCTGAGGGGCAGGATGGATACGTCTTCAGATAAGGAGCTGAGCGCCGAGGAAGCGCGTGAGGCTGAACGTCTACGCCGCCGCTTCTGGGAAGCCTCCCAGGATCTCCTCGCCGTCATCTCCCTGCCCGACGGCCGCCCGCGCCTGATCAACGAGCCCGCCTGGCTGCGCACGCTGGGCTACACCAAGGAAGAGCTCAGCTCGATCCGGCTGGTCGATCTCGTCCATCCCGAAGACCGCGAGAAGACCCTGTCGACGCGCCAGCCACTGGAAAGCGGCCATATGCTCGACGGTTTCGAGAACCGGTATCGCGCGAAGGACGGCGCCTGGGTCTGGCTCTCTTGGAACGTGGTCCGCGAGGGCGACGTTCACTACGCCGTGGCACGCGACATCACGATCGACCGCGAAGCGCGGATACGCCTCGCCCAGAGCGAACGCCAGCTTCGCCTGATGATTTCAAGCGCCGTCGACTACGCCCTCTTCATGCTGAACCCCGATGGCACGGTCGCCAACTGGAACGCTGGCGCACAACGGATCAAGGGATATCTCGCCGAAGAGGTCGTGGGACGGCACATCTCGATCTTCTATACCGAAACCGACCAGCAAGCCGGCGTGCCAGGCCGCGCGCTTGAGCAGGCGGCGAGCGAAGGCCGCTACGAGGCCGAAACCTGGCGCGTCCGCAAGGACGGCACACTCTTCTGGGCCAACGTCGTGATCGACGCCATCCGCGACGAACACGACGCGCTGGTCGGCTTTGCCAAGATCACGCGCGACTTCACCGAACGCAAGCGGGCGCAACTGGAACTGCAGCAGGCCTATGAACAGCTCGCCCACGCCCAGAAGATGGAGGCGCTCGGCCAGCTAACAGGTGGCGTCGCGCACGACTTCAACAACCTGCTCGCCGTTGTCGCCGGCGGCCTCAAGCTACTGCAGCGCACCAGCGATCCGGCACGACAGGACGAAATTCGCGGCTCGATGCAGCAGGCAGTCGACCGCGGCGCACGGCTCACGCGGCAATTGCTGGCCTTCGCCCGCAAACACGACCTCGAATCCGAACCCATCGACCCTGCGGAGCTGGTCGCGGAGATGCGCGAACTTCTCCAGCGCTCTCTCGGCGAAGACATCGAGATCGAGATCGTGTCGCCGCCACAACGGTGGATGGTGAAGGCCGATCCGCGCCAGTTCGAACTCGTGATGCTCAACCTCACCGTCAACGCGCGCGATGCGATGCCCGACGGCGGCAAGCTCAGGATTTCGATCGAGACCATCGACGCCGGCGGTGAGGAAAACGTCCGCCTCACCGTGCGCGATACCGGCACGGGCATGCCCCCCGACGTCGCCGAGCGCGCCTTCGAGCCTTTCTTCACCACCAAGGAAGTCGGAAAGGGTTCGGGCCTCGGCCTCAGCCAGGTCTACGGCTTCGCCCAACAGGCCAATGGCCGCGCCTGGATCGAGAACTTCCCCGGCGAGGGCGTCGCCATCGTCATCGAACTGCCGCGCACCACATTGGGGCCCGTCGATCAGGATACCACGCCCGATCCACTACAGAAGACTCCCGGCGAGGCCCGGCGCGCCGCCGAAGGCAGCGTGCTGGTTGTTGAAGACGATGACAGCGTCGCAGCCACCGTGCGTCAGGTGCTCGAACATGGCGGCCTGCGGAGCCATCGCGCCAGCAACGCCAAGGATGCCCTGGCAATTCTGGAAACATCCTCGTTCGACGTCGTGCTGTCCGACATTGTCATGCCTGGCGGCATGAACGGCGTGGACCTGGCGCGAACAGTGCGCCAGCGCTGGCCCGGCCTGCCTGTCATCCTGACCACCGGATACACCGGCAAGGCGGACCTTACGCCCAACGAGTTTCCAGTGCTGCAGAAGCCTTATGATCCGGATGCGATGCTGGCGCTTATCAACGAAACGATCGCCACCTGCGAAAAAGCGCGCATCTAGCGCGCCGCGTGGACACCGCGCGCAATTGCCCGCGCCAGACAACCCGCCGCCAGCTCGCCGATACGCGCAAGCACGAAAGGCCGCGCCTCTGGCTTCTGCACCTTGCCCGTGGACAGGCAGAACACCACGTCGCCATCGAACGGTGCGAACGCCGGCCGCACGGCGCGTGCGATGCCAGCCTGCGCCATCTTCGCCACGCGCTGCGCCTCCGCCGGCGTGAGCGCCACATTGGTCGCCACCACCGCCAGCGTCGTGTTCGTCCGTCCCGCCATCTGCGGCGGCGGCGTCATGCCTGGGTTCGACTTCGCCGCGCCCCAATTGTCCAGATCCACCGCGAAGTCCGCCGGCGGTCGCGCGCCCCCGAATTCACCCGCCTGCTCGTAGGGCCACGCCCAGAACACGTTCGTACCGGGCATCATCGTCGCGCCGTGGGAGTTCACCGCCGCCAGCGCGCCCACAACGATGCCGTCATGCGTCACAGCGCTCGCCGACCCAACGCCGCCCTGCTCCTGGCCTGCTCGGGCGCCATAGCCGGCGCCTGTACGCCCGATCTCGAATTTCACCTTCGCGTCTTTCAACGCCGCCATCCCGAGCGCGCGATAGGGCGGCGTCTCGCCCCACGTCTTGTTCCCGGCATTCGCGAGGTCATAGAGAATTGCCGCCGGCACGATAGGCGAAGGCGGCACCTCGTTGGTCGGGAACAGCGCATAGCCCTGACCCGCTGCGCCCAACGCGGCCGCGACGCCATCCGCCGCTGCAAGGCCATACACCGAACCGCCCGACAGCACGATTGCATCTACCGCGTCGACCAGCGTGTCCGCCCCCAGCGCGTCCGTCTCGCGTGTTCCGGGTCCTCCGCCAGCGACTGCAACCGCGGCAATGGCCCTGCCAACTGCCCGGATAACCGTCACGCCTGTCATCGCGGCGGTGTCGTGCGCAGCTCCAACTGTCAGGCCTTCCACATCGGTTATGAGGTTTAAGGGGCCCGGACGAGCTGACATTTGACAAGCCTTTTCAGAAGCCTGAAGGGTCGATTCAGTTCTGGTACTGGTCGCCGGTATGTTGTCCGGGGCAATACACTATAAGAATGCCCGCGCAAGAAGGAGCGCCTCCCCCAATGCGCCTAGCCCTGTACGCCGCCGTTGCGATCCTCGCGCTCTCTTCATGCGCAAGCCCGCAGACGAGCGCCCAAACTGCCCCGAAGGCGATCGCCCACACCAACCCGGTCAAGCCTCCAGCCAACTGGCGGCTGAAAGGCCGCGCCATGGTCTCCGCCGCCGACAAGCGCGCGGTTGAAGCAGCGCTCGATGCGATGAAGCAGGGTGGCAGCGCGGTCGACGCCGCCATCGCCGCTCACGCCGTGCTCGGCCTGGTCGAGCCGCAGAGCTCCGGCCTCGGCGGCGGCGGCTACATGGTCGTCTACGACCGCAAGTCCAACACCACGACGGTGTTCGATGGCCGCGAGACCGCGCCCGCCACCGCAACCGCCGACTACTTCACCGTCAACGGCCAGAACCTCGGTTTCGGCGCCGCCATCCAGTCCGGCAAGTCGGTCGGCGTGCCCGGCGCCGTCGCGCTCTACAAGGCGGCGCACGAGAAATTCGGCAAGCTGCCCTGGGGCAAGGATTTTGAAGCCGCGATCAAGCTCGCCGACGAAGGCTTCATCGTCTCGCCGCGTCTCGCCAACTCGCTGGGCGCGCGCTTCCAGAACGGCACGCTCGGCAAGAACCCCGAGTCCGGCGCCTACTTCTTTCCGAACGGAAAAGCCCTCGCCGTCGGCGACAAGCGCACCAACCCGCACTATGCCGCCACACTTCGCTCGGTCGCGAAGGACGGCCCCGCCGCCTTCTATTCCGGCCCGCTCGCGCAGAACATCGTCAACGCCGTCCACTCGGGCGACATTCAGGGCGACCTCTCGCTAAAGGATCTCGCCGACTACAAAGTGCTGGTGAAGCCGGCGCTGTGCGGCCCCTACAAGGACTACACGATCTGCTCCGCCCCGCCTTCGTCCTCTGGAGGCGTCGCGATGAACCAGATCCTGTCGCTCTACGAAGACATCACCGCCAAATCCGGCGCGACCACCGAAGAAGCGAAGCTGCGCGATTTCGTCATCGCCAACCAGCTCGGCTATGCCGACCGCGACCACTATGTCGCCGATGCCGACGCCGTGACGGTCCCGGTCGCCGACCTGCTCAATCCCGCCTACATCAAGTCGCGCGCTGAAGCCGGCTTTAAGCCGGGCGACGCCCCTCTGCCGGGCGATCCGGGCGCCGTGCTCCACAACAAGCCCATCGTCGACATGTGGGGCCGCGACACCAACGCTGCACAGCCCGGCACGTCGCACATGTCCTTCGTCGACTACGAAGGCAACGCCGTCTCGTTCACTGCCACCGTCGAGAGCGCCTTCGGCTCCTCGCGCTGGACCAATGGCTTCGTGCTCAACAACCAGCTCACCGACTTCACGCGTCCGCCGACGCTCAATGGCAAGCCTGTCGCCAACGCACCCGGCCCCGGCAAACGCCCGCGTTCATCCATGTCGCCCACCATCGT
Organism: Hyphomonadaceae bacterium; assembly: GCA_030697555.1. GTDB lineage: Bacteria > Pseudomonadota > Alphaproteobacteria > Caulobacterales > Hyphomonadaceae > UBA7672. The sequence continues at coordinate 33,806 of JAUYPV010000058.1, read as the reverse complement.
GTTTGATAAAAACGGCGACGTCTTCATGGTGACCGGTTCGCCGGGCGGCAACTCCATCGTCGGCTACGTCGCCAAGACCCTGGTCGCCGTCCTCGACTGGAACAAGACCGCGCAGGAAGCGTCCTCGCTCCCCAACGTCGTCGCGCGCGGCGCCACGGTCCGTGTCGAGACCTCCGACTCCACCGCCGGCCCCAACGCCACCGGCAAAGCCTGGGCGAAAATCCTCACCGACGCCGGCTTCAAGGTTCAGGAAGTCTCGGGCGAAGTCTCCGGCCTCAATCTCATCGTTGCCCGCAAGGACAAATGGGAAGGCGGCGCCGATCCCAGGCGCGAAGGCGTTGCGATGGAGGTCGTGAAGTAGCTTTCCTCAACGGAAGCGCATCGCGCTTCTGTTTGGCGGATCGCCGATCTATCCTCCCCGCAAACGGCGCCATCGAGCCGCCATTGTGGGGAGAACAGCATGATCAGGTCATTGGGTGTTTCGGTGCTCGCGCTTACGCTGGTTGCGTGCGGGGAAACGAGCAAGACAGTCACCTATGAAGTAACCGAATTCATCGGCCCCTCGCCTTTCCATGGTCTGCATGGTCTCGCGGTCGAGCCGGATGGAACGGTGCTGGCTGGCAGCGTGGTCGGCCAGGCGATCTATGCAGTGAACCCGGCCACCGGCGAAGTGACGACGCGCCTCGGCCCCCCGGATGGCATGGCCGACGACATCGCCTTCGGCCCCGACGGCGTGATGGCATGGACAGGCTACCTCACCGGAAAAGTCTTCGTGCAGGAGAAGGGCGGCGCGCCACGCATGGTGTCGTCAGGCCTGCCGGGCTCGAACTCGCTCGCCTTCACCAAGGACGGCAAACTCTATCTCACGCAGGTCTTCCTCGGCGACGCTCTCTACGAAGTCGACTGGAAAGGCACGACGGGCGCGCGGCTGATCCGCAAGGATCTCGGCGGCCTCAACGGGTTCGAGATCGGGCCCGACGGCATGATCTACGGCCCGCTGTGGTTCAAGCACGCCATCGTCCGTGTCGATCCCGCGACCGGCGCCGACACCGTGGTGGCGGATGGCTTCGAGATTCCCGCCGCCGCCAATTTCGGGCCTGACGGCAAGCTCTACGCCATCGACACCAAGACAGGTGAACTGAAGCGCATCGACCTGGTAAGCAAGAAGGTCGACGTGGTCACAACGCTAGCCCCGGCGCTCGACAACCTCGCCTTTGGCCCGAACGGCAAGGTCTACGTCTCCAACATGGCCGAAGCCACGATCTACGAGATCGACCCCGCAACCGGCGACACGAAGAAGATCGTCTCCGGCCCGCTCGCCACGCCGACCGATCTTGCGATCACCGACGGCCCCGAAGGCGAGCGCCTGCACGTCGCTGACGTCTTCGCCTATCGCGTCATTGATACGGCCACTGGCGCCATCACCGATCCGCTGCGCATGTATCGCGACGAGACCGAGAACCAGCTCGGCGTCGGCGCAGGAAAGAGCAAAGTGCTGATCACGAGCTGGGCCGCCGGCATGGTGCAGGTCGTCGACCGCGCGACGCAGAAATCCGTCTCCATCAGCCATGGCCTTGCCGCTCCGGTCGATGCGCTCGAACTCGCCGACGGTCGCATCATCGCGCTCGAGGCCGCGAAAGGCGTGATCAGCCAGATCGATCCCGCCACGCCGTCGACGGCGGAAAATCCGCCCGCCGCGCTTGTCACCGGCCTCAACATGCCGGTCTCCATGGCCGAGGCGGCTGACGGGAAGATCTATGTCACCGAAAGCGCGACGGGCTCGCTTTCCAGCGTCGATCTCGCCACCGGCGAAATCGTGCGCCTGAAGGACGGCCTCGCCTCGCCCGAAGGCGTCGACATCGGCGCCGACGGCCGCGTCTATGTCGCCGAAGCCGGCGCCGGCCGCCTTATCGCCTACGACCCGAAGGACAAGTCGATCGTGACGATCGTCGAAGGCCTCAAGACCGGCCTGCCCGCCGCCGAAGGCACGCTGCCCGCCTTCACGACAACTGGCGTCGCCGTGTCGAAGAAAGACGGCGCCATCTACGTGTCGTCCGACATCACCAACGCGATCTACAAAGTGACCGCCAGGAAATAGCCGTCACTTGCACTCGAACTGGTCGGGCGAACGCCCGTCGCCCGTTCCCTTGAACACCGCCTTCTTCGGGTAGGCGCACAGCTTGCGCGCGCCGCCGCCCTGACCATTGGCTTGAGGGGCGAAGGAAGCGTTGACCTCCTCCGGCGCCGGCCCGCCCGTCGCCCACTTGTCGAGGATGCCGAGCCAGTCGACGCGCTGCGGTCCCGGCCCGCCGCCGCAATGGCCCATGCCCGGAACCATGAACAGCCGCACGTCGGCCTTTGATGATGCATCATGCTTGTAGATGCTGTCCGCATAGGCCGCCGTGCCCCGCGCGCTGATCGTCGGATCGATCTGCCCGTGGAACATCAGAACCTTGCCGCCGTGTCTCCGGAACGCCGAAAGATCGGGATTATCGGAATTGTAGGTCGACAGCGGCTCAAGGTCCGCCTTCATGCTCGCCAGCGACGGCCCCGCATACGACCAGTCCGGCCGCGCCAGGAAATACCGCAGGAAGTCGAGGCTGCGCATCATCGAGGAGTTGGGCGCATAGCTGGACCCCCCTTCATCGCCACTCGCCCGCTCGCTGCCCGTAAGATTGCCGGCCCAGCCGCCTTCGCCCTCGCCGCCTACCGGGAAGCCAGGCGAATACGTGACGCCATTCTCCTTCGCGCCGCCATACCAGGAGCGCACCGCCGCGAGCCCGCCCGGCGTCAGGCATCCATCCTTCTGCCCGCCCTTGCAGGCCACGGTCGCCGGATCGAACTTGCAGCTCTCAGGGTCGGACAAAATGCCGTCTTCGAGCCCGTCGTCCTTGTCGCACTTCGCCAGAACCGCCTTGCCGAGCGCGAGGCGGTCCGCATTGTCCATCGTGCGCTTGGAAAAATTCTTCGGATCCGGAAAGATCTTCCGACCCGCATCGACGCGCGGCAGCGTCAGCGTCACGATGTTCGTCGCCGGCGCACCCGCCAGCACCGCATCGAAATCATCCGGATAGTGCTGAGCTTCGATGAGCGCCTGCCGCCCGCCGTTGGAACAACCCGCGAAATATGATTTGTCCGCATCGCGTCCATAGCGCGCCTTCACGATCGCTTTCGACGTGACGGTGACGCGATGGATCGCCGCGTGGAAATAGTTCACCTGCCGCTCAGGCCCGAGCCATTTGTCCATCGCCCACGTCGGCGGCGCGCCGCCACGTTCGGCGACGTGCCCTGTGTCGGTCCCCGCGATCGCATAGCCCTGCTGCAAACCGCCGAAGCTCTGCCCCGCCTGGCTGGCCACCGAACCGGCGATACCGCCCTGTCCGCCCATCGCGAACTTGCCGTTCCAGGCCTCAGGCAGCACGACCACGAAATTGATCTCGCGCCCGATCACTCCAGTTACCGTGCACACAGGCGCCGCCTGCGCGCTCCCCGGCGACATGCCCCGCCCCGAAGGCCCGGCCACAGCCGCGCTGATCTTCACATCGGGAAGCTGCAGTCCCTTCAGCGACTCGCACGCAAGCTGCGCCTCCGCCGTCCCGGCCCACGCCGCCGCCAGCACGACCATCGCCGCGCCCAGTCCGATCCGTTTCATCACGTTTCTCTCCCCGGTTCTTTGCCGGGATCATGGCGCCGCCCGCGGGCGCGCTCAACGCACAATTCGTGATGGAGACCGTCTGCTAGAGCAGGAACCGCGTCTTTGCCTGCGTGCGGATGAACACCCGCATCTCCTCGAGGCTGGTGCGCTCGAACGCGCGCGCTACCTCGAGCTTGGCGGCAAATCCCTGCGCCTCCTCGAACCGTTCGATCGCCACGCGGATATTGCCCTCGTACTGCTCGTAGCGCTCCACTTCGCGATGCGGCGCGTAGCCGTCCTCCAGCGCGCGGCCCGCCAGCGCCACCAGCGCCGTCCAGATCACCGCCATTTCCATCAACCCAATCGGCCACTCCGCCAGCACGCCGAGGAAGTGCAGCAGATGCAGGAAGATGATCAGGCCAACGCAGGCCCAGCCGATCACAGCGAACAGATGCTCCTTGCCGCGCGCGGTCAGCCCCCGCTTGTCCTTGTGCAACAGCTTGGTCTTGACGTAGGTCTCCTGCCAGCCAAGCCGCAGCTCCCGCCACGCCGCGATAGCATCTTCCTCCACCTTCGAATTGACCGACGACAACGACGCCGGCTGAGGCTGGATGAAGGACTCGAACGTTGTCTCGCCCTTGCCTTTGGTGATGCGCGCTAGTTCCTTGTCGGGATCAGCCAGCAGTTTCTGCTGCACCTCCTCCAGCATCTCTTCGCGTTCCTTCTCGAAGCGCTTGCGCCACTCGGGATCGAAAGCGTTGGAAACAATCTCCGGCAATCGCGCGGCCAGGTAGTGGAACTGGAACAGCCGCAGCGTTTCCGTCTTCAGCCGCGCGCGCAGCCACCTGTGCCGCGGCGAGCCCCTACCCATGCCATAGAGCCCCATCGCGGTCCCGAGGAGGCCCATCACCGCCGCGACGCTTCCGATCAGCTTCTCCTGGTTTGAAAGCTGCGGGCGCTTGGCGACCGCGTGCGGTGCGGCTGCCGGTTGGACAGCCGCGGCAGCGTTACGCGCCGCCGGCGCCTCATCGTGTGTCACCGTCGCTCCGTGGCCCAGCATCGGGCCCGCCGACGCCAGCATCAGCGCCGCCAGCACCAGGAGCACGCCGGTCACGCCGATGATGCGGCTCACCAGCCGCGCCGCCGCCGCCTCTTCGTCAGGCTTCTTGAACGCCTCGCGCAGCTTCGGAAAGTCGAATGCAAAATCAACGCTCGTCGCCGCGGCTTTCGTCCCTTCGGTATTGAGATCCTTGTTGGTGAACCCGTCGACTTCCGGTTTGTCGCTCACAGGCCTCGTCCCCTAATGCCTGTCCCAGGCAGCCCAGCGTTGCCCGTGCGGATCGGGTCGTCAATGCCGTGAGGAGGGCCGGGTCACGCGGCGGCAGGCACGCGCAGGGTAAAGGCCGCGCCGTCTTCACCATTGCTGGAAAGCTCGAGATCACCGTTCATCCCGCGCGCCAGCTCGCGGGCGATCGCGAGCCCTAGCCCCGCGCCATCGCGCGAGGCCGATCCCGAGAAGGGCTGGAACAGCCGGCTGGTCACCGCATTCGGCACGCCCGGCCCGTTGTCGGAAATCTCGACCACCACCTGCTCGCCCTGCTGGAACGCGCGCGCCCGGATGCGTCCCTGACACTTGCGCTCCGGCTGTTCGGCGATCGCGCGCGCCGCATTACGCACAAGGTTGGCCACGATGCGGTGGACATGGTCCGGATCAGCGGACGCGGCAAGCGCCTGCGGCGCCTCCAGCTTCCATTCTATGTCCGGCCAGCCGGTGAGCCCCTCCTGCGCCGCCTCGCTGATGGCGGGCACGAGGTTCACCGCGCCGATATTCGGCGACGGCGGCTCGGCGCGGCCATAGCGCAGCGTCGCTTCCGCAAGCCCGATAGCCCGCTCGATCGCACGCTCGAGACGCGGCGCCGCGCGCTTCACCCGGGGGTCTTCCGATTGCGAGAGGCCTTCCGATACGATCTGCGCGGCAGCCAGCGAATTGCGCAGGTCGTGGTTGATCTTGGCGACCGCCTCGCCGAGGTCGGCCAGCCGTTTGCGCTGGCGGAACGCGGCTGACACTGTCTTCTGCATCGCCTGCAACGCGACATTGGCGCGCTGGATCTCGTCGCTGCCGCCTTGCACCGTCTTGATCTCGGCGCCCTCGGGGGCCTCCGCGAACCGGACGATCGACCGGGTCAGCCCCTGCATCGGCCGCACGACCAGACGGTAGATCGCAAAATAGACCAGCGCGCCCACCACCGCCGAAACGATCAGCGACACGACAAGAAGCGTGCGCGAGAAACCGAGCAGACCGGTCTTCAGCGCCGACTCCGGTACGATCACTTCCATCTCGACGTCGTGCGTCATGTCTGGCGTCAGGATGATCCGCAGGAATCGTCCATTGGGGCCGAACATGTTTCCAAAAGCGCCGATTACGGGGTCCAGCATCCCCTGCTTGCGAAGGTCGATGGTGACGATCTCGGCGCCCGTGAGATCCAGCGACGGCGCCAGGATCATCTCCCGGGATTCCTCGCCCTGCACCACTACCGCCACGACCTGCGCCGAGGAAAGCAGCTGCCGCGACAGCTCATCGCTGACGCGTCCGTCCGGCGCGGCCTCGACGGCCAGAACAGCGATCTGGGCGGCCTGCGCCCGCTGCACCAGCCAGCCATTGCGGTAAATCCCGGCCAGCGCCGGATAGATCAGGAGTTCGGCGAGGAAGACGAAAGCGGCGGTCAGGATCAGCAGCCGGCCGCGCAACCCTGAAAAGAAAGAGCTTCTTGCCGCCACCGGTTCACTCGCCGGGACGTTCATGACGGCTTCGAGCTGTTGCGTCTCGCTCAGACAGCGCCCCCCTGGGCGTTTCCATCAATTTTCGTCGGTCCTCGGCGCACCACTCCACCTCAGATATGGTCCCTCCGGGGCCGCTTCTCAGTAGCGACCGCAATAACCTCCAAAGTTTCCTACCAGAGGATTAGTCCGTGCGCATCTGAAGGTTGTACGGATGAAGCCCGCTAAACCGTCGGCGGGACGGGAGTTTTGGCCGCGCAGGGCTTTGCTTGACTTGCCCTTCCCCACAGGCTAGTTCCCCCGCCTTCTCGAAGGATCAAGGGGCGTGACCCGTGTCCACCAAACGGACTTTCCAGCCCAGCAACCTCAAGCGCAAGCGGCGCCATGGTTTCCGCTCGCGCATGGCGACGAAGAACGGCCAGAAAATCCTGGCGCGCCGCCGGTCCAAGGGCCGCAAGCGTCTCTCCGCCTGATAACGGGCGTAACGGCCCGGGCCTTACCCGCCGATCGCAATCCCGACCCCATCGCCGTCGAGCGTCTGCGCGTACGGCGCGAATTCCTTTATGTCGCTGACGGAATAGCCGAACGGCGCAAGCTTCTGGTCGTCCAGGCGCGCCGCCGGCCCGAGCCTCGCGAGGCCGCCGGGGCCGGCTTCACCACCACCAAGAAGGTCGGGAACTCCGTTGTCCGCAACCGGGCCCGCCGCCGCCTGCGCGAGGGCGCCCGCGCCCTTCTGCCTCTTTTGGGGGTCTCCGGCGTCGACTATGTCTTCATCGCCCGGCAGGACACCGGTTCGGCTCCGTGGACGCGGTTGCTTGACGATATGGAAATCGCGTTGATAACCCTTCGCCGCCGCCTTGCGGCCGAAGGCAGCCCGGTTCCGGGCGCCGGCAATCCCTCTCCGGCCAGGGGCTGATCCCATGGAAAAGGAAGACCAGCGAAATTTCCTGCTGGCGCTTGTCCTGTGTTTCGGCCTGTTCATGGCCTACAACATGCTGGTTCTCGAACCGCAGCAGCGTCAACAGCGCGAAGCCAAGGCCCGCGGCGGCCAGACTGAGCAGGTCACAAACAGCCCGGCCCAGCAAAACAAGCCCAAGGCCCGCGACGAAATCGTGCCCGCCGAACTCGCCGCCGCCCGGCGCGTTACGATCGATGCGCCCGCCGTCGACGGCACCATCTCGCTGGTAGGCGGCCGGATCGACGACGTCTCTCTCAAGGGTTTCTACGAGACGATCGAAGCCAAGCAGAAGAACGACAAGTCGGCGGAAGTTCAGCTCCTGTCGCCCGCCGGCAGCGACCGCGCCTTCTACGCCGTCGTCGCCTGGTCCAGCGGCGGCTCCTCGACCGAGGACGCGCTCTGGACCCAGACCTCCACCGGCCCGCTCACACCGGCAAATCCGCTGACGATGACGTTCACCAGCGCCAGCGCGCGCATCGACCGCACCGTGACGATCGACGACTTCTACATGTTCACCGTCACCGACACGCTGACCAACACGGGCGCCGCGCCAATCACGCTCACGCCGTCCGTCCGCCTGCACCAGCTCGCTCTCACTGAACACCTCAAGCCGCCGCCGCAGGCGCACGCCGGCGTCATCGGCACCTACAACACGACCAGCAACCAGATGGTCAGCTACGCCGACCTCAACAAAGGCAAGGGCGTCATCCAGGACGTCACCGCGGGCTGGATCGCGCTCACTACCAAATACTGGATGGCCTCCGCCGTCCCACCGCAGGGCGAAACTGTGCAGATGACCGCGGGCGTCACCCGCAGCAACGGCCAGAGTTTCTTCAACGCCGGCTATGCCGGCACGCCCTACACCGTCGAGCCCGGCAAGTCGGTCTCCAAGGCGGCCCACATCTTCGCCGGCGCCAAGCGCGTCTCGGTTCTCGACAACTACGAGAAGCAGCAGAAAATTCCGGCCTTCACCGACGCGGTGGACTGGAGCTGGCTGTTCTTCATCACCAAGCCGTTCTTCTTCCTGCTGCAGCTCTTCCAGAACTGGTTCGGCTCGTTCGGCCTCGCCATCCTGGCGCTGACCGTCGTGGTGAAGATCGTCTTCTTCCCGCTGCAGTATTCCTCGTTCAAATCGATGTCGCGCCTGCGCAAGTTCCAGCCGGAAATGCAGGCGCTGCAGGAACGCTTCGCCGCCGATCCCGCGCGCCTCCGCCAGGAACAGGCCGCGCTGTGGAAGCGCGAGAAGGTGAACCCGATCTCCGGTTGCCTGCCGCTGCTGCCGACCTTCTTTGTGTTCTACGCGCTCTATCACACGCTGATGGTGACGCTCGAAATGCGTCACGCGCCGTTCCTCGGCACGTGGATCCAGGACATGTCGGCGCCGGACCCGCTGTCGCTGTTCAACCTCTTCGGCCTTATCCCGTGGAACCCGGCTTCCGTTCCGCTGGTTGGCGGCTTCCTGATGATCGGCCCGTGGGCTCTGCTCTACGGCGTCACCATGGTCGCCCTGCAGGGCCTGTCGGCGCCGCCGACCGATCCTATGCAGAAGGCGATCATGCGGTGGATCCCGCTCGTCTTCACCATCCTCTTCGCCGGCTTCGCCGTAGGCCTCGTGATCTACTATGTGTGGTCGAACTTCATCACGGTCATCCAGCAATACATCATCATGCGCCGCACCGGCGTCGACACCGAAATCGACAAGTTCATCGCCAAGCGTTTCGGAAAAAAGCCACCGCCAGACGATGGCGGCAAGTCCGAGCGCGCTCCTGCGAAATGACCCCGCGAAGTGACAACTAGGGGGCGATACCGCATACCCGCACTATGACTGACAGCCCCTTCACCGACGACGACATCGAGGCAGGCCGCAAGCTGTTCGCCGCCGAGTCGAAATTCGTCAAAGGCGTCGTCGGTCTCGACGGCCTGCCCCTGGGTGATCGCCCGGAAGTCGCCTTCGCCGGCCGCTCCAACGTCGGCAAGTCGAGCCTCATCAACGCTCTTACCAACCGCAGGACGCTCGCCCGCGCCTCCAACACGCCGGGCCGAACACAGGAGATCAACTTCTTCGATCTCGCCAATGGCCGTCTCTATCTCGTCGACCTGCCTGGCTACGGCTTCGCCGAGGCGCCCAGGAAAACCGTCGACACCTGGAGCCGCCTCACGCTCGACTATCTCCGCACCCGCTCCAAGCTGAAGCGCGTCTTCCTGCTGATCGACGCCCGCCGCGGCGTAAGCGAGGTCGATGCAGGCGTGCTCGACCAGCTCGATGGGTCGGCCGTCGCCTATCAGATCGTCCTCACCAAGTCCGACAAGCTGAAGGCCTCCGAGGTCGAGGCCGTCCACGCCAGCGCCCTTGCCGCCCTGAAAAAGCGTGCGGCCGCCCACCCTCGCGTGATTGTTACATCAAGCGAAAAGGGCCTCGGCCTCCCGGAACTGCGGGCGGAAGTCAACGCGCTCGCCTGACGCCTGCTCGCCATCGGGGCGGCACCCACAGGCGACGGCAACCCGCAAAAAAATCGTTTGCCAATGTCGGCTGGGACGATCTTCGATCGTCCTACTGGACACCGGCATCCCAAGGCCCCACATCGCCCCGAGGCCGCCAGAAGATGCAAACAAAGCCAATTAGCAGGGGACTTCCCGCCATATGTCGCCAGTCCTCTCCATCCGGGGCCTCAACAAGTCGTACAAGGGCGGCCTCGTCGCCCTGAAGGACATCAACCTCGAAATCGAGAAAGGCGAGATCTTCGCCCTGCTCGGCCCCAACGGCGCGGGCAAGACCACGATGATCAACGCGGTCTGCGGCATCGTCACGCCGACCTCGGGCGACATCACCGCCGCCGGCTTCGACGTCCGCAAGGACTATCGTGAAGCCCGCTCCCGCATCGGACTTGTTCCTCAAGAGATGCACATCGACATCTTCGAGACGGTCTGGGCAGTCACGTCCTATTCGCGCGGCCTGTTCGGCATGCCGCCCAACGACGCGCACGTCGAGAAGGTGCTGAAGGACCTCTCGCTCTGGGACAAGCGCAAGACCAAGCTGATGGAGCTCTCCGGCGGCATGAAGCGCCGCGTCCTCATCGCCAAGGCGCTCGTCCACGAACCTGAGATCCTCTTCCTCGACGAACCCACCGCCGGCGTTGACGTCGAACTCCGCCGCGACATGTGGGGCCTCGTCCGCCAGCTCCGCGACAAGGGCTGCACCATCATCCTCACCACCCACTACATCGAGGAAGCCGAGGAAATGGCCGACCGAGTCGGCGTCATCTCGAAAGGCGAACTCATCGTCGTCGAGGAAAAGAAGGCGCTGATGCGCAAGCTCGGCAAGAAGACCGTCACCTTCAACGTCAACGAACCGCTCACGGCGATCCCCGACGGTCTGAAAGAGTGGCAGCTCACACTCAAGGACTCCGGCCACGCTCTCGAATACACGTTCGACACGCAGGCCGAGCGCACTGGCGTCACCTCGCTCATCCGCAAGATGGGCGATCTAGGCATCCAGTTCCGCGACCTGGACACGAAATCATCCTCGCTCGAGGACATCTTCGTCAGCCTGGTCCACACCCCCAAAGCCGAAGCCCAGCCCAAAGCCACCGCGCAGAAAGTCTAGCGACATGGCCGACGCAACAACCGCAGCCCAATCCGCTCCCGCCCACGCACCGGCCCAGCGCCGCGTGCCCACCTTCAACGGCTACAGCGTCTGGGCGATGTACCGCTTCCAGATGGTGCGCTTCTTCCGCACCCTGGGCGAAAGCCTTGCGACGCCCGTCATCACCACGGCGCTCTACTTCGTCGTGTTCGGCTCCGCCATCGGCAGCCGCATGCCGCCCGTGGTCGAAGGCCTCCAGTACGGCTCCTTCCTGGTGCCGGGCCTCATCATGCTGTCGATCTTCACCAACTCGATCTTCAACGCGAGCTTCGGCATCTACTTCCCGAAATTCACCGGCACGATCTACGAGCTCCTGTCCGCGCCGATCTCCTATCTCGAGATCGTCATCGCCTTTGTCGGCGCCGCCGCGACCAAGTCCGTCATCCTCGGCCTCGTGATTCTCGCGACCGCTTACTTCTTCGTCCCCGTGAAGATCCTCCACCCGGTCGAGATGGTATTGTTCCTGGCGCTGGTGTCGTTCGCCTTCAGTCTGTTCGGCTTCATCATTGGCATCTGGGCGCAGAGCTTCGAACAGCTCAACTTCATTCCCATGCTGGTCGTCACGCCCCTGACCATGCTCGGCGGCGTCTTCTACACGATCGATATGCTGCCTGAAGCCTGGCAAGGCATCGCCCAGCTCAACCCGGTCGTTCACCTGATCGCCGGCTTTCGCTGGGCCTTCTTCGGCCTTCAGGGTGACAATGTCGCCATCAGCCTCGGCGTCACCGTCGTCTTCGTCGGCGTCCTCCTCGCCGTCGTCGCCTGGATGTTCAAGACCGGCTACCGTCTGAAGAACTAGAAACACCGTACTTTGCCGCCGGCACTTTCGGCGCATGCGGGATGGGACTAAGAGAACCAGCATTCTCTGGAGGTCCTCCCCCATGGCCAAATCCATGATCCATAAGCTTATGGGTACCGCCGGCATCGCCGCGCTCGCCCTATCCGCCATCGCCCTCGCGCAAACGCCTCCGCCCGTCGCGCCGATGACTCCGGAGATGAACGCCGCCTACAACTTCACCCGCCCGGAGGCCGACTTCGTCCGCAAGGAAGTCATGATCCCGATGCGCGACGGGTCGAAACTCTTCACCGTCATCGCCATGCACAAGGGCGTCAGCAACGCGCCCATCCTGCTCACACGCACCCCCTACAACGCCGATGGCGCCACCTCGCGCACCGGCAGCCAGCGCCTCGTCGACATCCTGCCGGTCATGGACGCCGAGTTCGTAAACGACGGCTATATCCGCGTCTACCAGGACATCCGCGGCCGCGGTAAATCCGAAGGCGACTTCGTGATGAACCGCCCGATCATCGGCGCGCTCAACAAGACCACCGTCGATGAATCGACCGACGCCTACGACACCATCGACTGGCTGGTGAAGAACGTGCCCGAGGCCAACGGCAACGTCGGCATCACCGGCTCATCCTATGTCGGCTTCACAGCGCTCGTCGCCACCATCAACCCGCACCCCGCGCTCAAGGCGTCCGTGCCGCAGAGCCCGATGGTCGATGGCTGGATGGGCGACGACTGGTTCCACAACGGCGCCTTCCGCCTGCTCAATTTCGACTTCGTCACCAACCTGACGATCAACGCCGGCGACGGTGACGATGTCGCCTCCGGCGCGGGCGACGACTACCTCACCTTCCTCAAGGCAGGATCCGCCAGCGACTATGCGAAGAAGTACGGCCTCGAAGCCTTCCCCTTCGTCCAGAAATGGTTCCAGAACCCCGCCTACACATCCTTCTGGTCGGAGCAGGCCGTCGACAGATGGATGAAGGACAAGCCGCTCACCGTTCCCACCATGCTGGTCGTCGGCCAGTGGGACCAGGAAGACTCGTACGGCGCGCCCAAGGTCTACGAAACGCTCGAACCGAAGGACACGAACAACGACAAGCTCTTCCTCGTCATCGGCCCCTGGCGCCATTCCGGCGTCAACTACGAAGCCTCCCAGCTCGGCCCGCTGAAACTCCCGGGCGATACCGGCCTCGAATACCGTACGCGCTACATGAAGCCCTTCCTCGACCACTACCTGAAAGGCGCGCCTGATCCAAAAACGCCGCCCGTGCTCACCTACACGACGGGCCCGAATAAATGGAATGAGTCGAAGTCCTGGCCCGGCGGCAAGGCGAAGCCGCTCTATCTCCAGGCCAACGGCGCGCTCTCCTTCACCAGGCCAACCTCCACGAAGGATGATCGCGACGACTACATCTCCGACCCCGCCAAGCCCGTGCCCTTCGTCCCGCGCCCTGTCCACATGCGCGACGCCAATGTCTGGCGCCCCTGGCTGATCAACGACCAGCGCTTCGTCTCCGGCCGCACCGACGTGCTGGAATACGAAACCGCGCCGCTCGACAAAGACGTCCACATCATAGGCGCCCCCATGGTCGATCTGTTCGCCGCAACCTCGGGAACGGACTCGGACTTCGTCATCAAGCTGATCGACGTCTATCCCGACGCCGACACCTACCATCCCGAAACCGCGGGGCTGCAGATGGGCATCGGCACCGAGATCTTCCGCGGCCGCTATGTCGACGATTTCGCCAAGCCCCGCGCCCTCAAACCCGGTAAGGTGGAAAACTACAAGTTCGGCCTGCCCAATGTCGACCACGTCTTCCTGAGGGGCCACAGGATCATGGTCCAGGTGCAGTCGACCCTGTTCCCCCTCTACGACCGCAACCCCCAGACCTTCGTCCCCAACATCTTCTTCGCCAAACCCACGGACTACAAAAAGGCGACGCAGAGCATCTACCGCTCCGCCAAGTCGCCCAGCTCCGTCATCCTTCCCATCGCCGAGTAAGAGAATGTCACAATCCGCTACCGCCCTCGGCCGCATCCGTTCGGTCGACTATACCGTCATCTTCGCGCGCGACATCGCGGCGATGCGCGGCTTCTACCAGAACATCATGCGCTTCCCCGTAGAGCGCGAGCTTGGGCCCGACTGGACCGAGCACCGCATCGGCGCGAACATCCTCGCGCTCGCCAGACCGCACGCCGGCACCGACGATCTCCCGACCCCGAAAGGGTCGGCCTCGCTCCAGCTGGCCTTCCGCGTAGCGCCCGACGACGTCAACCGTTGCGAGCTGGAACTCCGGGCCGCGGGTGTCCCCATCGTCAGCCCCGCGACCGACCAGCCCTGGGGCCATCGCACCCTGTTTTTTCGCGACCCGGACGGCAACCTCCTCGAAATCTACGCGGACATCTGAGTTCGCGTTTGGTTGAAAAACACGATCATATCTGTTATGAACAGGTATGATCGGAGTTTCACCATGATCCGCAAGACGATTTCGATGCCCGACGCCATGGGCAAGTACATCGACCAGCGCGTGAAGGTTGGCCAGTACGGCAACGACAGCGAATATATCCGCGACCTGATCCGCAAGGAACGGGAAGGCCTCGAGGCCATCAAGGCTGTTCAGGCCGCGATTGACGAAGGCATGGAAGGCGAAGGCGTGGAAATGACGCCCTCTCAAGTGCGGCAAGCGGACCGGAGATCGGCGGCGAAGAAGCGTCGAGCCGGGTGAGCCGCTATCTCCTCAGTCCTGCGGCCCGGGCGGATATCCTGGAGGCCTCCCGGTACGGCGATGCCACGTTCGGCGTCGCGCAGACCGACCTCTATTTCGCCGATCTCGACCGCGCCATGCAGCTCATTGCCGAATTTCCGACGATGGCGCGCAAACGGACCGGGTTCAGGCCACCGGTGAGAATTCACCATCACGGCAGCCACTATATCGTCTACACGGCCCTCAAGGACCACGTTAGGATCGTGCGCGTCCTTTCCGACCAGGTTGATCTCGGCCGCCACCTTCGCAGAATCTACTGAACGCGGATATCTGAGCCCTCTTCATCCCGGCGGCAAAACCCTGTATGCCCCCGCGCATGAATACGGAAATCGCAGCCGCCAACGCCCTCCAGCTCAGCGACGCCTTCTCGACGGCGCGCACGCTCAGCGAGGCGCTGCCGTATATCCAGCGCTATGACAACAAGACCATCGTCATCAAATACGGCGGCCACGCCATGGAGAACGAGGAGCTCGCGCAGCTCTTCGCCAAGGACGTCGTCCTGCTCAAGCTGCTCGGCATCAATCCCGTGGTGGTGCACGGCGGCGGCCCGCAGATTGGCCGCATGCTCGACAAGCTCGGCATCGTCTCCACGTTTGAAGACGGCCTGCGCGTCACCGACGCCGCCTCGATGGAAATCGTCGAGATGGTCCTCGCCGGCGGCATCAACAAATCCATCGTCCGCGCCATCAACGCGGCAGGCGGCAAGGCTGTCGGCCTCTCCGGCGCCGACGCCAACCTGATCACCGCGACCAAGGCCACGCGCACAAAGCGCGACCCTGATTCGAACATCGAGCGGGTGGTCGACCTCGGCTTCGTCGGCGAGCCCGACAAGGTCGATCCCAGCGTTCTGCGCGCTCTTGCCGCGCAAGCCGAGGATGATTTCATTCCGGTGGTGGCCCCCGTAGGCGTGGGCCAGGACGGAAAAAGCTTCAACATTAACGCCGATACGGCCGCCGGCGCCGTGGCTGCGGCATTAAAGGCCAGCCGCGTGCTTTTCCTTACGGATGTGGTCGGCGTGCTCGACAAATCAGGCAATCTGGTCAAGCAGTTGACCGTTGCCGAGGCCCGGGGCCTCATTGCCGACGGTACTGCAAAAGGCGGTATGATTCCCAAGCTTGAAACCGCCATACAGGCAGTGGAAAAGGGAGTCGAAGCAGCCGTCATCCTCGACGGTCGCAAGCCGCACGCCCTTCTCATGGAGCTGTTCACCGAACATGGCGCGGGAACGCTGGTCCGCTAAAGGATTCCTTCCCGCCCTCGTCGCTGGGGCGCTCGCGCTTGCGCTGGGCCTGCCCTCGTCCGCGACGCAGCAGGCCGACGCTCAGGCCGCAGACGGCTGGCGCCTCTGCAACCAGACCAGCTTCGTCCTCGAAGCCGCCACCGGCCGCCCCGAGAACAACGCCGTCATCGTCGAAGGCTGGACGCGCCTGCGTCCGGGCGAGTGCCGCAGCGCGCTCGACGGCCCGCTCAAGCCCGGCATCTATTTCGTTTTCGCCCGCTCCTCGAAAGCCCACCGCGGCGGCCAGCGCGTCTGGAACGGCGAGATCCCGCTCTGCGTCGACCCCAACGGCTCCTTTGCCGTCGAGAACCCATCCTCCTGCGTGCAGATGGGCCTCGAGCAGCGCGGCTTCAAAGCGGTGCGCATCGACCAGCGTTCCGGCGGCGCGATGACGTTCAAGGAGACCGACACCTACACCAAGGGTGGCCAGTCGGCCCAGAACGCCGGCATCCAGCGGCTCCTCGATGACGCCGGCATCAACGCCGACGTGGTTGATGGCTATCTCGGCCGCGAAAGCCGCGCCGCCATCACCAGCTTCCTCGCCGAGCGCAAGCTGCCGGCCAACACCAACAATGTCGACCTCGTCGACATCCTCGAGGACGTCGCCCGCAACCGCGCGCTCGAAGTCGGCATGATGCTGTGCAACCGCACCGACAACCGTATCCTCGCCGCCATCGCCCGCCGCCGGCCCGACGGCTGGGAATCGCGCGGCTGGTGGACGCTCGACGCCGGCCTCTGCGCCCGCACGGTCGACGAAAGCCTCATCGCCGCCCCGCACTATGTCTACGCCGAGATGGAAACGCCCGGCGGCCAGCGCATCCTCAACGGCGCCGAGACGGTCTTCTGCACCGCGCGCTCCAAATTCGCCATCCTCGGCCGCGAGGACTGCGAGGCCCGCCGCTACCGCCCGGCAAGTTTCGTCGAGACCGCCGTTCCGGAAGACGGCAAGCTGGTCTACGAATTCTTCGACCGCGCCTTCGCCGCGCCCCAAAGAAAGCAACCGTGAGCGGGCCTGACTTAGGCCACATCGACAGCTGGGTGTTCGATCTCGATAACACCCTCTACCCGTCGCACTGCGATCTCTTCGCCCAGATCGACGTGAAGATGACCGACTTCGTCTCGCGCACGCTCTCCCTCCCGCACCACGAAGCGAAAGCCCTGCAGAAGCGCTACTACACCGAGCACGGCACGACGCTGTCCGGCCTGATGAAGGTCAACGGCCTGCATCCCTCCAGCTTCCTCGACTATGTCCACGACATCGACCTCGCTCCGCTGAACGGCCTGCCCGATCTCTCGACGGCGCTCGCGACGCTCCCCGGCAAGCGCTACGTCTTCACCAATGGCTCCCGCCGCCACGCCGAGAACGTGACGAAGAAGTTGAAGATCGATCACCTCTTTGACGACATGTTCGACATCCACGCCGCCAACTACCTGCCCAAGCCCAGCGAAGAATCCTTTGACCGCTTCTTCACCGCCACCGGCGCCACGCCAGAAACCTCCGCCATGTTCGAGGATCTCGCCCGCAACCTCGTCCCCGCCCATCAGCGCGGCATGACGACCATTCTCGTCCGGTCGGCCAGGGACTGGGGACCAGTGGCCGACGAACATCCCGGCCACCCGCCCCACGTCCACCACATCGCAGACGATCTCGCCCAATTCCTGGGGACGCTGAGCTTCATGCCTCGCACCCGCCCCTGAATCCGTTTGGCGCCGCATCCGTGAGCCCGGAGCCTAGTGGTTCGACGGACGCGCACTTCGTGCGCTGCTCACCATGAGGCTCCTCTCGCCTACACCTGTGATGTAGCTGGAGCCCTCATCCTGAGCAGGCCTGCGAAGCAGGCCGCCCGTCGAAGGACGAGGGCGGTTGAGGGGACTCGAGCTACGCACAGCCCTGTGTCCCTGATTTGGCCTGACTGCCACTAGTCCGGGCACTCCCGATTTTGATTGGCTCCCGGAGCCGGACCATGTAATTCGCGCAGTTGCCTGAAGACGGAGACCAGCGTGACCGATGTGAAACAACTCGCCGCCACCATCGACGCCGCGTGGGAAGACCGCGCCTCGCTCTCCGCCTCCACCAAGGGCGCCGTCCGTGACGCCGTCGACGCCGCCCTCGCCGCCCTCGACACAGGCGCCCAGCGTGTCGCTGAGCGCAGCGCCTCCGGCCAATGGACGGTCAACCAGTGGCTCAAGAAAGCCGTGCTGCTGTCCTTCCGCCTCAACCCCAACCGCCTCATGGGCCAGGGCAGCCACCACGACGTGAGCCGTTCCCAGCCCGGCCCGTGGTGGGACAAGGTGCCCACGAAATTCGAAGGCTGGACCGACAAGCAGTTCTCCGACGCCGCCTTCCGCGCCGTTCCCGGCGCCGTCGTCCGCCGCGGCGCCTATGTCGCGAAAGACGCGGTGCTGATGCCCAGCTTCACCAATATCGGCGCCTATGTCGGCGAAGGCACCATGGTCGACACCTGGACGACGGTCGGCTCCTGCGCCCAGATCGGCAAGCACTGCCACCTCTCCGGCGGCGTCGGCATCGGCGGCGTGCTCGAGCCGCTGCAGGCCAACCCCGTCATCATCGAGGACAACTGCTTCATCGGCGCCCGCTCTGAAGTCGCCGAGGGCGTCATCGTCCGCGAAGGCTCGGTCCTCGGCATGGGCGTCTATCTCGGCCAGTCGACGCCGATCATCAACCGCGCCACCGGCGAGACGCTCTACGGCGAAGTCCCGCCCTTCTCTGTCATCGTCGCGGGCAACCGTCCCTCGGCCAACCCGATGCCCGGCCAGAACTGGTCCCCCAGCCTCTACTGCGCCGTCATCGTGAAGCAGGTCGACGCGCAAACGCGCTCCAAGACCAGCGTCAACGACCTGCTGCGGACGTAGATCGAACTTGGTCCTCGGAATGTTGAACCCCCACCTGTCCGCCCCGCGTGGGCGGGACCTGGTTTCGCGAGTTGGACATCGAACAATCAGGGTAAGCTGGAGCAACATGGCCCCGCCCGCCCGAAGGGGTGAGGCGCGAAGCGCCGAACGACAGGCGGGGGGTGGATCCTCGTTCAGGTGTTGATCGTGATTCCCAGACATGCTGGTTTTGGCGTGTTGGGGGAAGCGATGTCGAAAGACGATCCTTACGTCTCGCGCACGCGCAAGGCTGGCAAGCCACGTAAGCCGTATCCGGGACGCTCGCGCGAAGAAACGCAGTTCGCCCGCAAGCTTCGCCGCGAAGCCTCGCGAACTGAGGATAAACTCTGGCCGCACCTGCGCGCAGCCCAGCTTGGTGCGCCATTCCGCAAGCAGCACGTCATCGACCACAGATATCCAGATTATTGTTGCGTGCCACTGAAGCTGATCGTCGAGGTCGATGGACCAACGCATGATCCCGTTTGCGACGCGCGGAAGGACCATCGCATGAACCGTCGAGGCTACGACGTCATCCGCTTCAGCGTGCAGGAGATCGATCAGAACCTGCGGGGCGTGGTCGATACGATCTATGATGAAGTGCAGATGCGGCTGATGGCCAAGCAGGTCAGCGAGCAGAACAAAGTCCGGAACTAGGTGAATCACCCCCCACCTGTCCGCCCCCCTTCGGGCGGGCGGGACCTTGTTGCTCCTGCTTACCCTGATCGTTCGTTGTCCAATTCGCGAAACGCGGTCCCGCCCGCCCGAAGGGGGGCGGACAGGTGGGGGGTGTGAAACCTTGTTCAATTGCCGGCGATCCCCACCCCGTCCCGCCATGCATGCTTCGTGTCTTCGTGTATGACTCAGCCACAGAAACGAGGGGACAATGACCACCAAAAAAACAGCCGCGAAGAAGGCCGCAGCAGCCGGTTACTCAGGCAAGAGCCTGATCGACAAGCTCGGCTGGAAAGAAGGCTCAAAAGCCATCGCCATCGCCCCGCCCGCCAACTACGGCGACCTGACCGATGACGCGGCCATCGCGCCGAAGAAGGCCGCGCCAGCAAGCGGCAGCTTCGACTTCATCCACCTCTTCGTGAAAGACATCGCCGGCCTCGCCCGCGACCTCCCCAAACTCGAACCGCGCCTGGCGGAAGGCGGCATGATCTGGGTCTCCTGGCCCAAGAAGACCTCGCCGATGTTCAAGGACCTCACGGAAGACGGCGTGAGAAAGGTCTGCCTCCCCCTCGGCCTCGTCGACGTAAAAGTCTGCGCCGTCGACAACGACTGGTCCGGCCTGAAGCTGTACCGGCGCAAAAAGTAGCGCGTATTTGCCGGTAGCCCCACCTTGAGGGCTCTCTCAACATCCCGGCCGCCTCGCAGCCCTCATGGTGACCAGCGCACGAAGTGCGCGTCTGTCGAACCACGGGCTCACCGGCGGCGCCAATCCAGCCGAATCTGTTGCTGCATAACTCCGCTCGATTCCGCACAAACCCAAACGATCTCAAAGCCCGATATGGGCGCGAACCGTGGGACAAGAAAATACTTATCCCCGCCCCTCCGGCGCGGCCTCATACTCCAGCCATGGCAGACCCATACTCCCGCGCTCATCGCAGCCGCGACCGCATCCTCATACCTCGCTCCGCAGCGGGCGCTGCTGTTTGTGTTGTTGTTAGCATTGTTAGCATTGTTAGCATTCTTCTTCGCCCGGCCTCGCCGGAGATAGAAAATCGGAAAGCCGGCCGGCGCGGAGCTACCCGCACACCATCTCGGCCGCATCAGGCGGCGGTGCACACGACTTGCTCGGCGGCTCGACCGGTGCATCGGCCAGCCGCACATCGACGCGGCGCTGGTTGGCGCAGTTCTCGTTGTCGGCGAGGCCGGGCAGTTCGCCCACCGCCGAAGGCTTGGCCGCGATGCCCTTGGTCTGCAGATAGTTCGCCACCGCCTTGGCGCGCTCGCCGCCGAGCCAGGCGTTGTACTCGCTCGCCCCGCGCGTGTCGGCATAGCCTGTGACGAGCATCTCCTTGCCCTCGAGCGATTCCCAAACGGCGATCTGCTTGTCGAGCGCCGCCATCGACGCGGCCGTCAGCTCGCTCTTCGCCGTGCAGAAATATGCGTTGAACCGCACATCGATGATCACGGGCGGCGGGGGCGGCTCGGCAGCGACTTCCGGCGTCACCGGGATCGGCGTCTTCGGCGTCAGGTCGACGGCCTTGTCGCCGAACGGATCGGGCGGCGGACCAACAGGCGCGGCCGGCTCTGTCGCCGCCGACTGCACATCGACAAGCCGCTCCGGGTCCTGCACCGAGCCCGCGCCGCCGCGCAGCAGGTACAGCGCAAGCAGCAGCAGCATGGCGAGCACGATCAACACGCCCATCAGATCGTCCTGGTTGAAAACGCGATCGCGTGGCGCCGTGTACGCGCCTCCACCACCGCTTCCGCCACTTCCACCGCCGCCGGATTTCACCTTCGCCTTCGGCGCCGGTTTCTCCACCTTCGGCATCGCGAGTTCGCCCGGCCCGCCCGTCGCCTCGGCAACCGAGGCAGTCGCCAGCGCCGTCGAAGACACCAGCACAAGCGAGGACGATTTCCCCGCACGCCGCTCGCGGATCATCTCGCCGATCTTGGCGGGGTCGGCAGGAACTTCGCGCGGCGCGGAGGCGACGACATGAAGCGCTGCGCCGTTGGACAGCGTCCGCCCCTTGCCGCCCTTCGGCGGCGGGGCGTCGGCACGGAATCCCGCCTCGCGGACCGGAGGATTATTTGGGTCGGCCGGCTTCCAGTAGGCGTCGGCCTGCGTCCGGGCCGTTCCGGCGAATGCGTCTTTCGGCCTGGGGGCCTTCTTCGCGGCGGCCGCCTCGGCCTGTTCCTTGAACCGGTCCCGGCCCAGCACATACGGCGCCGCAGCCGGCTGCGCGCTCCGGCCAAATGGATCTTTCGAGGAGGAGGCAACGCCCATTGGCCTCTGGTCCCTGCTGGTTGTTCAGTCTCCTGGCTCAGTCCTACCCCGGTAATACCGGCCCAGAGCCGCCTGCCGCAAGCACTACCGTCTAAGTCTCTGGCCGTTCGGAGTTCCTTCCCTGCAACGAAACCCCGCGCTAAACCCCCGCCATGACCGAGCATCTCGACGATCCCGTGGCCCTCGCCCAGGCCCTTATCCGCCAGCCGACCGTGAACCCCTGCCACGATGGCGCGCAGGATCTGCTCGCCGGCGCCCTGGAATCACTCGGCTTCCGCACCAAGCGCTATCCCTTCGAGGGCGTGGACAATCTGTACGCGCGGCTTGGAACCGAGGCGCCGAATTTCTGTTTCGCGGGCCACACGGATGTCGTGCCCGTGGGCGACGCCGCCGGCTGGACCACCGATCCTTTCGGCGCCGAGATCAAGGACGGCGTCCTCTACGGCCGAGGCGCCTGCGACATGAAGGGCGCCATCGCCGCCTTCGTGGTCGCTGCAGCCCGCCTGGTGCGCGACCACGGCCCGCCCAAGGGGTCCATCTCCCTGCTCATCACCGGCGACGAGGAAGGCCCCGGCCTCCACGGCACCCGCCGCCTCCTCCCCGCCGTCATCGCCGACGGCGAAAAACTAGACCACTGCCTGGTCGGCGAACCGACCTCCGAAGACATCATCGCCGACATCGTCAAGAACGGCCGGCGCGGCAGCCTGAACGGCGTCATCAAGACAACCGGCCGCCAGGGCCACGTCGCCTATCCGGAAAAATCCGCCAATCCGGTTCCGGTCCTTCTCGACGCCCTCGCGAAACTCCGCGCCATAAAGCTCGACAATGGCAGCCCCGGCTTCCAGCCCTCCAACCTCGAAGTCACCACGATCGACGTGGGCAATCCGGCGCACAACGTCATCGCTGCATCCGCGACGGCGAAGTTCAACATCCGCTTCAATCCGAACCACAAGGGCGATGATCTGATGGCGCGCATCGCCCAGCTCATCGGTAGTGCCCAAGGCCCGGTCGGTATTACCACCGAAATGCGCGTATCAGGCGAAGCCTTCTACACGCAGCCAGGCCGCCTCACCGACCTGATCGTGGCCGCCGTGAAAGCCGAGACCGGCCGCACCCCCCTGCTCACCACGGGTGGCGGCACCTCGGATGCACGCTACATCAAGGACGTCTGCCCTGTCGCCGAACTAGGTGTACGAAATGAAATGGCGCACAAGGTCGACGAATGCATCCCGGTCGACGAAATCGAAACGCTTTGCCGGATATATTACCGGCTGCTGGCGAGCTACTTCGCAGCGGCCTGAAAAGCGGCGTCCAGACCTCTCACATGTTTGGTGAATCTCGCGTCCGCCACGACTTCGCCGCGGCGTGATGCTTGCTTCGCAAATGGGCCGCTGGCGCGATCAATTTCGCCAGCGACAGCGTTGAGTGTGTGGATGGCGTACGGCAGGCGATATCTCGGCCTCGCCAGTCAGGTCCTTGCGGGCCTGGCTATGCTTCTGCTTGCCTGCCTCGCACAGCCCGCTTTCGCCCAGGCCGGACGCGTCGCCATCGAGGGCATGCCCGCCTCCTTCAACGACGAACTCCGTCGCCTCCTGCGCGAAGAGCCCAATCCCCAAACCCTGTTCGAAGCCCGCCGCCAGGCCGACCGCGCCGCGGGCATCGTCGCCAAGCTCCTCGAATCCGAAGGGTACTACCAGGCCGAAGTCGAACCTCACGCCGAAGGCGTCGAGACCTTCACGCGCGGCGTGCGCGTCACGACGGGCCCACTGTTCGTCTACACCTCCACACGCATCGAGTATCTCGGCGGCGAACCCGACGAGATCACACGCACAGAACTCCAGTCGCTGATCGTGCCGATCACCGACGGCGTGCCCGCGCGCGCGCAGCCGGTGATCGAGATCGGCGACGGCCTCATCGCGCGCCTGCGCAACGCCGGCTATCCCGACGCTCGAGCTCAGCCGGTCGACGCTCTCGCCGACGGTAGGGGGCACACGGTCGACCTCACCTTCCGGCTCCAGCCTGGCTTCCGTTCGTCTTTCGGAAAGCTCAGCTACTCGGGACTCGGCCGCACGCGCGAGGACTACCTCGACAAGCTGAAACCCTGGAAGGAGGGCGAACGCTACACGCCCGAGAAGCTCGACGAATACCGCGCGCGTCTCGCCGAGACCGGCCTGTTCGACACCGCAACCGCGCGCCTCGCGCCCGAAGGCCAGACTGGCGATGACGGCCTCGTCTCTCGCGATGTCCAGGTCGAACTGAAGGAACGCAAGCGCCGCACCATCGCGCTCGGCGCCTCCGCCTCGACCAGCGAAGGCTACGGTGTCGACGGCGAGTGGACGCTGCGCAACCTCACGGGCCGCGGCGACTCGATGGAGATCGCCGCGCAACTCGCCACCTTGCAGCGCCGCCTTGAAACCACCTGGCGCGATCCGAACATCCAGCGCTATGGCCGCAACCTCAAGCTCGGCGCCAAGATCGAGGACTTCGAAACCGACGCCTTTGATCAGGCCGGCGCCAGCATCTCCGCCACCATCGAGGAAAGGCTGACGCCTCGCCTGCGTGGCTCTCTCGGCGTCGAGGCAGGCTATGCGAGCATCCTCGACACGGCGGCGAGGACAGCCGGAACAGGACGGCGCGACGTCTACATTCTCTCGGGCTCGGGCACCGCCGAGTATACCGGCGTCAAGGACATCCTCGATCCGGTGAACGGTGTTCGCGCGCGCGCGGCGATAGAGCCGGGCGTCACCTATGGCGACACCACCATCGCCTTCACGCGGATGTCGGGCGAGGCCAGTATCTATGGCGACTTCGGAACGAAGAGCTTCGTCGGCGCCCTGCGCGGCCGCCTCGGCGCCATCATCGGTCCCAATGGCGCACCGCCTGACCGCCTGTTCTTCGCGGGTGGCGGGGGCTCCGTGCGCGGCTACGAATACCAGTCGCTCTCGCCCCGCAACGCCAATGGCGACCTCATCGGCGGCCGTTCCCTTGTGGAGATGAGCGCCGAGCTGCGCTATCGCGCCACCAACACACTGGGCTATGTCGCCTTCGTCGATGCAGGCGCTGCAGGCTCCAACACCGAACCGCCGATCGACCAGATGCGCGCGGGCGTGGGCTTCGGCGTTCGCTACTATGCCGGCTTCGGCCCACTGCGGGCGGATATTGCAGTTCCGCTGGATAAACAGGACGGCGATGCCGACTTCCAGATTTATATCTCCATCGGACAGGCGTTCTGATGGCGAAGGTGAAACGCAAAATCCCACTCCTCCTGCGCATCGCCATTGGCGTGGTTCTCGCCATGCTGGCGCTAGCCGCCGCGGGCGTAGCCTTGCGCTACTGGATCACTAGCGACCCCGGCCGCGCTTTCCTCGTCTCGCAGATCGACGGCCGGCGCATCGGGCCGCTGGGCGTGATCCGCATCTCCGGCCTCAAGGGCGACCCGCTGGGCGCGGCAACGCTGGCCGATATCGCGCTGGTGGATGACGACGGCGTCTGGTTGCGCGCCCGTGACGCTCGCGTCGAGTGGACGCCCGAGAAGCTGTTCAGCGGCGATCTCGAGATTCGGGCCGTGCAAATCCGCGTCGTCGACATGCTGCGCCTGCCGCACACGACCTATCAGAGCGAGAACCGCCCGCCGCCTGACATCGGCCTGAAGCTCGACGAGGTCATCATCGAAGAGCTGAAGATCGCCGACAACGTGCTTGGCCCAACGGCTGCGAGCTATCGCGTCAATGGCGGCGCGGCGCGAGGCCGCGACGGCGCAGGCTTCGCAAAGCTGAGCGTTGCGCCACTCACCGGCCCGGCCGACCGGGTCGACGCCTCCGCCCAATGGACCGCCGCAGGAGCGCTTGACGGCATGGCGACGGTCGCGGGCCCAGCCGGCGGAATTGTCGCCGCCCTGCTTCAGGCGCCCGAGAACACACCGGTCGCCTTCTCGGCCAATGTCGATGGCACGGTCACTCAGTTCAACGGTACGGCACGGCTTGTCTTCGCCGATGAGTCGGTCGCGCTGATTGATCTCTCCCGCGCCGGAGATGTAGTCCGGCTGTCCGCCTCCATCTCCGCCGAGCGCTGGCCGCTGCTTGCCGCGGTGGCCGACCGCACTGGCGGCGGCGTCACGCTGGAAGGTGAGGCCAATCTTGCCGACGCGGCGAAGGCTCCGGTCTCGCTGCGTCTCAACGCCCCCGCCGGAAGGATCGACGCCCACGCCGTATTCGACATCGACGAGTCCCGGCTGGTCGAAGGGATCGATCTGGACGCAACCGGCCTCGATCTCGCCTTCGTCGCCCCACCGCTCAAAGGCAAGGTGAATGCGGACGGAACGCTGCGCCTCATCGGCCTGACCGATTTTGTTTGGCAGGGCAACGCCGTTGCAACCAGGCTCGAATATCCCTCTGGCGCCATCGATCGCGTTGCGACACCGCTCACGATCCGCAAGGACCGTTCGTCGATATTCTGGGAAGCGCCCAGCGCGATTGTCGACGGCGGCCGCGTCACTTCCCTGAAATCGCTTGCGCCGGCGCGCTACAGCGTGGCGACACGCGGCGAGGTCAACCTCGCGACCCGCATGGTCGAACTCTCGCAGGCACAGGTCGAAGGCGCTCCGGGCCAGGTCACGGCGCGGGGAACCTACGCTATCCGCACCGGCGCGTTCGAATATTCAGGCGCGGCCAGCTTCCTGCGCCTGTCGGATGTTGCGCCACTTACCGGCTCGGCGCGCGGCCAGTGGAACGTCAAGCGCTCTTCGCACGACGCGCCCATCCGTATCTCGGCGGACGCGACCGGCCGGCAGGTCTCCTCCCGTATCGAAACCCTGGCACAACTCTCCGGCCCATCTCCTGCGGTGAAGATCACCGGCGTCGTGCGCAACGGGCGCTTCGTGCTGGAATCCGGCTCGTTCCGTGGCGAGGGCCTCAATGCCGCCATGACCGGCCGCATCACTGACAATGGCGTGGTCACCGGCCGCGCCACCGGTTCGCTGTCCCGTCCGCTCGACGTTCCGGGCGCCACAATCGCTTCACTCGCCTTCGTCGCCGACGTCTCGGGCAGGCTGGCCGCGCCACGCATCGATACTCGCCTGTCCGATGGCTCGGTCTCCGTCGCGGGCGTGACCATCGACCGTATCGTCGGCGAGGCGCAGGCCAGCCTTGGCGACAAGATCGCGGGCGACTTCTCGTTGTCTGGCGGATCCGAAGGCCAGCCCATGGTCGCCGCCGGTCGCCTGGAAGGCGGCGGGGGCGACTGGCGGATCGTCAATCTCAACGCGCGCCTCGGCGGTCTGCAGATCCGTGCACCGAAACTTGCCTACGCCGATGGCGTGTTCGACGCCTCGTTCGACGCCAATGGCTCGCTCGTCGGTATCTCAGGTCTCACCCGCGGCACGCTGGCCGCCACCGGCACGGTATCGGTGGGCGATGACCTCAAGCTCGACGTCACCGGCCAGCTCGCCAATCTGCGCCGCGACCAGATGCGGATCGAACTCGTCGCATTCGAGGCCCGCGCGGCAGACGATACAGCGACGCTCAAGGGCCGCTTGAAAGGCACGCTCGGCGCGCCAGTCGATATAGCCTTCAACGCCAATGGCCGCAACACCGCCGAGGCCTGGACAGGCACGGCAACGCTGGAAGGAACGGTCGATCAGCTGCCGGTCGCGACGTCGCGCCCTGCGAACTGGAGCTATGGCGAAGCCGGCTGGAGCGTGGACACGCAGCTCGCTGCTTTCGGCGGGCAGTTCAATGCAACCGTCAAATCCGGATTCGAGGGCGCCTCGGCCAATCTCGACCTCGCCAATGTCGACCTACGGGCCCTGTCGCGCCTTGCCCGCATCAGCCCGATGGATGGCCGCGTCACTGGCCAGGCACGCTTCTCCAACGGACCCGCGCCCGCCGTCGGTGACCTGCAGCTCGGCATCAGCGGCGCGAACCCAGTCGGCGTCACCGCCGATCCGGTGATGGTCAGCCTCACCAGCCGTCTGCGCGAAGGTGTCCTCACCACCATCGCTACAGGCGCGGGCCAAGGCTTCAAGCTCGAAGCAGGCTCGCGCGTGCAAGTGCTCGTCGGCGAAGGCTTCAACGTCGTGCCGGATCGCGACGCGCCGCTCGAAGCCCAATTGACGCTGGACGGACGCGCCGAACAGATGTGGTCGCTGTTCGGGCCGGAAGACCAGGTGTTGCGCGGCGCGATCAACGCCGATGTCCGCGTCGCCGGTTCGCTCGACAGCCCCACCCTCTCCGGCGGCTTCGGCATCGCCGATGGCGCCTACGAACACAGCGAGACGGGGCTTCGCCTCGCCGACATTTCCGGCAAGGGCGTGTTCGACCAGCGCTCCGCCCGCATCACCGAAGTCTCGGCAAACGACGGCAATGGCGGTCGGCTCTCTGCTGAAGGCAGGATCGACTGGGAAGATGGCTTCGACGGCGGCGTGCAGTTCACCGCAACCAACCTCCGCGCGCTCGGCCGCGACGACCGCACGGCTGTTGTCTCCGGCCAGGGCGCGGTGACGCTGGATACCGACTCTATCCGAGTTACAGGCGATCTCACCGTCAACCAGGCCCGCATCTCGATCGAACAGCCGGCGTCCGCCTCCATCCCGACCCTGCCGGGCCTGCGCCGCGTCAACTTCCCCAATCAGGAGGAGACCAGCAGCTCCAGCGAGACGGCGTTCTGGCAACGGCTCGTCCAGCTTGACCTTCAGGTGAAGGCGCCGCGCCGTGTCGTTGTGTTCGGCCGCGGGCTCGACACCGAATGGTCCGTCGACATGCACGTGCAGGGGCCAATCTCGAACCCGGAGATCAAGGGCACGGCGACGCTGATCCGCGGCGATCTTGATCTCGCGGGCCGCCGCTTCGCCTTCGACACCGGCTCGATCACGCTTGACGGACCGATCCGCACGGCGCGCATCGACATTTCCGCGGAACGCTCAGCCGAAGACATCGACGCCCGCGTGCACGTCACCGGTTCGCCGACCGAACCCAAGTTCGCGCTGGAATCGACGCCGGCCCTGCCGCAGGACGAAATCCTGTCGCGCGTGCTGTTCGGCCGTTCGGCTTCGGAACTCTCGGCATTCGAAGCGGCCCAGCTCGCGGCGGGTCTCACCCAGCTTGCCGGCGGCCAGGCCGGCTTCGATCCCGTTGGCCTTGTGCGCCAGGCAACCGGCCTCGACCGCGTCGCCGTGGGCGCCTCGGGGGGCGTCGCCACAGTCCAGGCTGGCAAGTACATCGCCGACGACGTCTACCTGCAGGTTGGCGCAGGCGGAGAAGGCGGCGTCGCCGCGGAAGTCGAATGGGAGCCACGTGACAACCTGTCGATCATCTCGTCCGCCCAAGGCAATGGCGACACCAAGATCGCCGTGCGCTGGAAGAACGACTACTAGGCCGCCGTTTCGCTCTTCGGCCACAGGAACCGCGCACAGGCCGAGATCACCAGCCCCACCAGGATCGTGTGCGCGAAGATCGTGCCGTAGAGAATCTGATGGTCGACGATCTTCCCATCAGGTCCCGGCCTTGAGTCCGGCAGCGCCGAATTGCCGTGCACAGCCGACAGCGGCAGCACGACAAAATACATGACGCACATCACGATGATCCCGTAGCACGGTCCCATGATCCACCAGTAGGTCCTGAGGTCGGTCATCTTGCGCGCCGGCAAGATGTAGACGGCGGCCATGATCCCCGTCAGCACGAATTCGAGGAAGATACCCAGGCTGGCCGAACCCCAACCGCCTTCCGTCGTCGCAGGCCCCAGCACGCCCCGCGCAATGGACTGGAAGATCTGCATCGGCGAGATGTTGTAGTACCCGCCGAGATGCACCACCGCATAGATCAGGTCGAGCACGCCGGCGATCAGCGCAGCTACAACGATCGGCTTCCAGAGTTTCATCTGCCCCTCCCGCCCGCGTCCTGTCTGGCGCGCTCTCAGGTCAGCGGATCATAACTCACGCTTTCAAGATAGAGCCCCTCGGCCGGCGCAACGGGGCCACATAACGTTCGGTCAGCCGCCTTGAGAATTTCCCCGATCCAGCGCGGATCTTCGTTGCCGCGTCCAACCTCGACCAGCGAGCCGACGATCGACCTCACCTGACGGTGCAGGAAGGAACGCGCCGAGGTGTTCACGCGAATCTCCTCGCCATGCCGCATGACTGAAATCGAGCGGAGCGTTTTCACCGGCGTATCCGCCTGGCACTGGCTGTAGCGGAAGGTCGAAAAGTCGTGACGCCCGACCAGCGCTTGCGCTGCAACATTCATGGCTTCGGCATCGAGCTGCTGCGTCACACGCCACGCCCGCCCTCGCTCCAGCGCCAGATCGGCGCGGCGGTTCAGGATACGGTAGAAATAGCTGCGACCGGTAGCGTCGAATCGCGCGTGAAACTCCGGCGTTGCGTCTGCCGCTTCCAGCACCGCGATCGCATGAGGGCGCAGATGGGCGTTGAGGGCGTCCCGCACCTTGCCCGCGCGGATCGGCTTTGCGAGATCGAGGTGTGCAACTTGCCCGAGCGCATGCACGCCCGCATCCGTTCGTCCTGCGCCGACTACCGTGACCGGCGCACCATCGAAGGCTTCGGCTGCTTCTTCGAGCGCCTGCTGGATCGACGGCGCGTTATCCTGGCGCTGCCAGCCCGCGAAAGCCCCGCCGTCATACTCCAGAGTCAGCTTGTACCTAGGCAAGATCGGCAATCCCGAACGCGGCGGGGAAGACCAGCCGCCCCGACATAGGCGGACCGAAGCGGAAACGGATCGCCATGAAATGCGGCCCCTTGAGCGGCGTCTGGAATTCCGCCGTCGCTTCCTCTGAAAAACCGAAGCGCGGATAGTATTCCTTGTGCCCGAGCACGAAGACCAGCGGCGCTCCCTGCTCACGAACGAGGTTGAGCCCCTGCGTCACAAGACTCGAGCCAATGCCCTCGCGTTGCACCCACGGATCGACGCACATTGGCCCCAGCCCGATGGCGCCCAGCTTGCCGAACACCCCGATGGGATAGAACAGGATGTGGCCAAGGATCTGGTCGCCCTCGTGCGCGACCAGTTCGACCAGGATGTCGCCATCCTTCTCCAGCTTCGTGATGATATTCGCTTCGTCGGGCTGGCCAAACGCGCGTGTGTTGAGTTCGAGGATCGCCGTCCGGTCGTCTGGGGTCGCCTGGCGGATCATCCTTTCGCTCATGAAAGCCTCCGGCCTCTGGCGATGCGGGCCCCGCGCTGAAACTCGTCCGCAGTCATCTGCCCCTTCCCGGCTCTCTGCAAGCGGGTGATGCGGACCGCGCCCTCACCGCAGGCGACCAGCAGGTTTTCATCGATGACATCGCCCGGCTGGCCCGAACCCGTTTCCGCCTTCGCATGCAACGCCTTGATGCGTTGCCCCTCCAGTTCGAACCAGGCGCCGGGAAAAGGCGAAAGCCCCCTGATGTGCGCAGCCACTTGAGTCGCAGGCTTCGTCCAGTCGATCTTTGCTTCTGCCGGTGAAACCTTGGCCGCAACAGTGACGCCGTCATTGGCCTGCGTCATCAACTTCACCGGCGCCGCTTCCAGCGCGGCCAGCGCCTCGACCATCAAACCCGCACCGAGTATCGCGAGCCTGTCATGCACCTCGCCGGTCGTGTCGTCCTCCGTGATCGGCGTCGTTGCAGTCAGCATCACAGGCCCGGTATCGAGCCCGACATCCATCTTCATCACCTGCACGCCGGTGATCTTGTCTCCCGCCATCACGGCGCGATGGATCGGCGCCGCGCCGCGCCAGCGCGGAAGGATGCTGCCATGCAGGTTGAAACAACCGAGCCTCGGCGCATCGAGGATGGCTTTCGGGAGCAGCAGGCCGTAGGCAACTACAATCGCCACATCCAGCTTCAGCGCGGCGAACGCCTCGCGGTCGGCGGGCTGTTTGAAGTTAACCGGTGTGCGCACCTCGATACCATGGCGCTCGGCCGTCTCATGCACCGCTGTCTTGCGCAGCTCCTTGCCCCGCCCTGCGGGACGCGGCGGCTGCGAGTAGACACATGGTACATCGTGTCCGGCGGCAAGGATCAACTCTAATGTCGGCACGGCGAAAGCGGGAGATCCCATGAAGGCGAGGCGCAATGACATGGGGGCTTTCCTAGCGCGTGTTTGCGCGGAAAGGTATCCGCCTTGATGTAGGCTATGTTAGGTTTCAACCATGGGATTCAAACCGGGAGAAATTGTTGCGATCGTGATCGCCCTGGGCGTGCCCATTGTAGGATTCGCCGTACTGATTTCGCCCGGCGCGATGGCTACGATCTACAATTTCGTCCTGCGGGCGGAGGTGATGCCGTTCGTGTTCTTCGGCGGCGCGGCGGTCGTTTTCGGTTTCCTCGCCTGGCGGGTCTACCGCCGCATCAAACCGAAATCCCGCAATCCGGAAGCCTGACTCAGAAAGGCAGTTTGAAACCCGGCAGCATGCCGCCGAGCCCGCCGGTCGCCTGTTTCATCGCCTCGGCCATCGCCTCATCCAGTTTCCGGCGCGCATCCGCATGAGCCGCCTTGATAAGGTCCTCGATGATGTCCTTGTCATCCGGCGTGATGATCGAGGGATCGATCGAAAGCGACGCCAGCTCGCCCTTGCCCTTGAGTGTCACCTTCACCATGCCGGCGCCGGACGATCCCTCGGCGGTGATCTGCTCCATCTTTTCCTGCGCCTCCTGCAGACGCTGTTGCATCTGCTGCGCCTGGCGCATGATCTCGGACAGGTCTTTCAATCGTCGTCCTCCCGCTCTTCGGGTTCGGGGTGGGATTCCTCCGCACGCTCGCGCGGAGAGAAATCGACATGGATCACATTGGCTATCGCGGGCTGATCTTCAAGCTCTTCCTGCGGCTCCGACTCCTCCACGCGCAGCACGCGTGCGCCCGGAAAAACCTTGAGCGCTTCGACAATGCGCGGATGCGATTCCGCCGCCTTGAGCTTTTCGCGGCTTCTGCGCTTGCGCGTCTCGGACGTGCTCTCGGCCGAACCGTCGTTCGACTGCAGCACTTCCCACTCGACCCCCGACGTCTTCTCGAGCCACAGCCTGATGCGGTTGGACAGGTCATGCGGCGCTTTCGGCGCGGCGGTGTAGCGGAAATGGCCGAAGTCGATCTCCGCCGGCCGCACGAAACGCTCGATGTCGTATTTGAGGTCGATCTCGCGCTGCGCCTCGAGCTCCGTCAGGATCTCCTTCAGCGAGGACATCCGCACGCCATGGTGCGGTTCTTCACTGTGGACCTCACGGGCTGCGCTCGGCGCATCGATGCGCGGCGCCGGCTCCCGCCCTCGCTCAGGCTGGGACTTTGGGCCGGGCACAGCGCCGCCGGCCGCCATGAGCTTCATTGCGTCTTCCGGCGAAGGCAGGCTCGCGGCGGCGGCGAGACGAAGCACGACCATCTGTGCGGCAGCCTGCGGATCGGGCGCGCGCGCGCAATCCTCGAACCCCTGCAGCAACATGCGCCACATTCGCGCCGACTGCGCCGGGGACAGCCTGTCGGCCATCACTTTCGTACGCTTGGCCCAATCCGCTGGACCAACATAGGCGTAGTCGTCCTTCAGCGCCTGCGCCCGCGAGACTTCCGTCACCGCATCCATGAGGTCCTTGATCAGTACCGGTGCATCGGCGCCGGCCTCCAGAAGCGACTGCGCCTCGGTCAGCGCCGCCTTGTGATCGCCACCGATTATGGTGTCCATGAGATCGAGAATGCGCGAGCGGTCGGCGAGGCCGAGCATGTCGCGTATTTGTTCGACCGTGATGTCTCCCTCATCCGTTATTCTGGACCCGCTTTCGTCTAGTATTTCATCGCCTGCTTCCGTCAGGATGGCACGGCCGGATACTGCTTGGTCGAGAATGGATAGAGCGTCTCTCGCCGAACCCTCTGCGGCTCGCGCGATCAAGGCCAAGGCATCCGGCTCGGCGCCGACCATCTCTTTCTTGCAGATATTGGCGAGATGTTCAGTCAACGCTTCGGTCGAGAAGCGGTGCAGGTTGAAGCGCTGGCAGCGGGACAGCACCGTCACCGGCACCTTGCGGATCTCGGTCGTCGCGAAGATGAACTTCACGTGCGGCGGCGGTTCTTCCAGCGTCTTCAGCAGCGCGTTGAACGCGGGCGTCGACAGCATGTGGACTTCGTCGATGATATA
>JAUYPV010000123.1 GCA_030697555.1 Hyphomonadaceae bacterium | reverse complement strand
AATCTCTCTTCGGAGAGGTTTTGGAGAGGAACTCCCCCGGACCCCAAAAGTCCGGGGGTTTTTTGTGCCGTTGCCAGCGCGATACTGAACCGGTAGACCAAATGCTACTGATCGGTATCGAATGGAGAGGCGGATGCGGCGTCGCGATGTGATGACGGGGCTGGCGGGGCTTGGCGTTCTTGGCGCGGTGGGATGCCAGAGCGCGGCGCAGCCGGGTAGCGAGGCCAGCCTCGATGCGGCGTTCTTCTACGCGTTTCCACTCTACGAGATTGCACGCACCGGACAGAACCGCGCGGCGGCGCCGGGGCTGAACAAGCTGGGGCATCGGGCGGTGCTGGCCGACCATACGATGCGGCAGATCACGGCGCCCAACAACGACACGGTCTATTCCTCGGCGCAGCTCGAGCTCTCCGGCGGGCCGATGGAAGTGGTCTCGCCGACGGACACGCAGCGGTACTTCAACATCACTTTCATGGACGCGTTCACCGACAATTTCGCCGGGACCGGCACGCGGCTGACCAGGGGACAGGGCGGCAGGTTCTGGGTGGTGGGGCCGGAGTGGACCGGCGCGGCGCCGGCCGGCGTCCAGCTTCTTCGCTCTTCGACCAACGATGTGTGGATGCTGGGGCGGATCGTGGTGGACGGGCCGGAGGATCTGGCTGCGGCGAAGGCGCTGCAGCAGCAGATCACGCTGACGCCGGTGACGGACAAGCCGCCGCGGCCGTTCGGCGTGAAGGCGACAAGCGCCGAGGATCCGGAGAATTTCCTTGGCGTCGTGAACGACGTGCTGAGGCGGTCGCCCGGCGGCAAGGGGCATTTGGCGCGCGCGGGGAAGTTTACCGGCGTAGGCATCGGCGCCAACGCGACGGCGAGCCTGGAGATGATCGTGGCGTGGCGTGCCTACCTGCCCAAGGGGATCGCCAAGCTGAAGGACAAGTTCATGTTCCGCGAGCTGGTTGTGAACGGCTGGGGCTATCAGGAAAAAGGCGTCGGCGAAGCTTCGGCCAGCGATTTCCTGCGCGCAGCGATTGCGCTGGGCGGGCTGGCCGCCTTGCCGGAAGAGGAAGCGATGTACTTCCAGGCGACGGCTGACGAGACCGGTGCGCTGCTGGATGGAGGGAACAAGTATGTGTGGCGCGTGCCGCCAGGGGGCGTGCCGGCAGGGGCGTTCTGGTCGCTGACCATGTACCAGGCCGAGGCGGATGGACGGTATTTCCTGGTGGAGAATCCGATCAACCGGTTCTCGGTCGGCGATCGCACCAAGGGGCTGGTGAAGAATGCGGATGGATCGATCGACATCCTGATCCAGCGCGAGCAGCCGGCGGGCGAGAAGGCGGCGAACTGGCTGCCGGCGGCGGCCGGGGCGATGCGCATGTCGCTGCGTGCCTACCTGCCAAAGCAGGAGCTGCTCGACCGCAAGTGGAAGGCGCCGCCGGTGAAGCGGGTCTAACTCTTCCCTTGCGCCGAGCGCAACCGGAACATCGTGCGGGCCTGCGCATTGATTTAGGTTAGATCGCAGGGCGGCGAACCGCCCATGGACAAATCAAATGACAGTCGAAGCAATTCTGATCGTGCTGCTTGTCGGCGCTATCGCCGGCTGGCTGGCCGGACTCATCATGAAGGGGGCCGGATTTGGCCTCGTCGGCAATATCATCGTCGGCGTCGTCGGAGCGTTCGTTGCGGCGTGGCTGCTGCCGCAGCTCGGCATCGCGTTCTCGCTCGGCAACCCGCTGATCACGAGCATCGTTTACGCAACCATCGGCGCGGTGGTTGTGCTGTTCCTGCTGTCGCTGATCAGGCGCGGCAGGGCCTGACGTTTCAACCGACCAGCTGCACCGGCCGCCAGACTTCGAAATCGATGCAGCCGAAAAGATCGGGGACGTAGCCGCTGATCTTCTGGCCGGCCGGCGCCATGTGGCCGTCGAGGCCGACCATGACGTAGCCGAGCGGCGCGTTGATCCATTTGACGCCTTTGAGCTTCACGCTTCGCGTGGCCGGATCGTACGTGCCGCGCATCTCGTAGGCGCCTTTGGGGACTTCGGGGTTCTCCGGAACCGGACCGAAGCTGAAGGTCGCCTTGATGGCGTTGCCGCCCGTGCTGGCGACCTGGAGATTGAGGGCCGTTATCCCCTGCGTGCAGATGTACTTGCCAGTCCATTCGCCGGTGACGGATGGCGGCGCATTCCCTGGAGTCTGGGCGCGAGCGGTGGAGAGGAACATCGCGCTGGCGAAGGCGACGGCAACAGTCAGAGTCACGAGAGCAAATCGGATCACGGCTAGTCCCCTAAGACGTCGCGCGAGAGGTGCGCTGCGTTTGGGGCGGTATTTTGTTTGAGAAGCGACGGGGCGAAGACCTGGGGAGCGCCGGGCGCCTGCCCGGCTTTTTCGGAACAACCGCCATGGTGGCCGTCGAGACGACTGGCCGGGCAGGCGCCCGGCGCTCCTCAAGTCATACGTCTGAGCCCTTCAGGACTCGTCACCTTGCCGACGGCGTCACCCGACCAGTTTTGCCTGCGTGTTCGCCGCGATTTCCTCGCGCGTCACGCCGGGCGCCATTTCGACAACTTTCAGGCCGCCGTCCACGACGTCGAAGACGCCGAGATTGGTGATGATGCGGTCGACGACGCCCTTGCCGGTAAGCGGCAGGGAGCATTCGTGCAGCAGCTTGGTTTCACCGGCCTTGCTGGCGTGATCCATGATGACGACGACGCGCTTGACGCCCGCGACAAGATCCATGGCGCCGCCCATGCCCTTCACCAGCTTGCCCGGGATCATCCAGTTGGCGAGGTCGCCTTTTTCGGAGACTTCCATCGCGCCGAGGATGGCGAGGTCGATGTGGCCGCCGCGGATCATACCGAAGGACTGCGCCGAGGAGAAATAACTCGTGCGGTCGAGTTCGGTGATGGTCTGCTTGCCCGCGTTGATGAGATCGGGATCCTCCTCGCCTTCGAACGGGAATGGGCCCATGCCGAGCATGCCGTTTTCGGATTGCAGCGTGACATCGACACCCGGCGGAATGTGGTTCGCGACCAGCGTCGGGATGCCGATGCCGAGGTTCACGTAGAACCCGTCTTCCAGTTCCTTCGCGGCGCGAGCCGCCATCTGATCGCGATCCCAGGGCATGGTTCGGTCCTTTCAGTTCGGGTCAGCCGCGGCGGCGACACCCTTGAGGGTCGCCTTGGCGAGGGCGAGTTTTCCGAGGCTTTCGACAAGATCCCTGGCGCTCGACTCGCTGACGATCGCGGGCGCGCGCGTGGGCAGTGCGTAGAGCGTGAATTCGTATTTGTGGACGCCGGTGCCGGCGGGCGGGCACGGGCCGGCATAGACTTCGTCGCCGAAATTGCTCTTGAGGCCTTCGGCCCCGGGAGGAAGCGCGCCGCCCCTGGGCAGCGATGTGGCGTCGGCCGGAATGTTGACGACGATCCAGTGCGACCAGGCGAGTGGAAGCACGCTGGTGTCGACGAAGGTGAGCGCGAAGGACTTGGTGCCTTTCGGCGCCCCGCTCCAGCTGAGCGCCGGGGCGGTGTTCTTGCCGCCACAGCGCGGATACATGTGCTCGGCTGCGATTGTGGCGCCGTTGGCGTGGTCGGGGCTGGTCAGCTTCAGTGCGCTGGCCGGCGTGGCGGATGCGAGGATGATAGCGGTAGTGACGGTCAGGATTGCTGCGGTCTTCATGACGACTCCCATGCTGTCTTGAGCAGCTTCTTGAGGTCCGCGTCGATCTCCCTGACCGAGTTCAGCACGGTGGTGGACTTGTTTCGCTCCGACCAGCCCTCGTTCTTCTTGGGCGGCGACAAGCGTTTGGATGATTTCGGATCGACCGCGAGGCCGAGGCGCACGCCTTCGCGCGTGGGCCGGGCGGCGGCGAACTGGTATTTGCGCGAAAAGCCGGTGAAGGTCTTCTTCTCGCCGATGATGACACCTTCGAACTTCGAGACGGCGGCGATCAGGGCGTCATGAATCTTCAGATGGTCCGCGTCCTTCCAGAGTGCGGCGACGAGGGCTTCGGGATCGTCCCAACCCATCGACGAGCCGAAGGCGGCATCGAGCACCATGGCGGCGCGGTTGACGCCAAGGCCGTGCTTCTCGCGTAGCCAGTCGACCTGGGCCTTCGGTTTTGTCTCGGGGCATTTGCGGGCGATCTTCGCCCACTCTTCCAGCGTCTTGCCGGTATCGCGCACGAGGCCTTCGCGAACGCTGGCGAACCATTTCTTCTGCTGCTCGGTGAGGTTGGACTGAGGCACGCCCATAATCAGGCCTTCTTGCGGACGGTGCGCTGCTCGATGCGCTTCTCGAATTTGCCCTGGATGACACGGTTCACGAAGATGCCGGCGAGATGGATGTTGTCGGGCGGGATCGAGCCGACGGGGACGATCTCCTCCACTTCTGCGACGCAGAACTTTCCGGCGGTCGCCATATCGGGGTTGAAGTTGCGGGCGGTCTTGCGGAAGACGAGATTTCCCTGGGCGTCGGCCTTCCATGCTTTCACGATCGACAGGTCGGAGCGCAGTGCGGTTTCGAGGATATAGGTCTCGCCGTTGAAGTCGCGGTGCTCCTTGCCGTCGGCGACGATCGTGCCGACGCCGGTTTTGGTGTAGAAGCCGGGAATGCCGGCGCCGCCCGCGCGGCAGCGTTCAGCCAGCGTGCCCTGCGGGTTGAATTCAAGTTCGAGTTCGCCGGAGAGGTACTGGCGCTCGAATTCCTTGTTCTCGCCGACATAGGACGAGATCATCTTCTTCACCTGCTTGGTGTTGAGAAGGACGCCGAGGCCGAAGCCGTCGACGCCAGCATTGTTCGAGATGACCGTGAGGCCTTTGACGCCCGCGCGCTTGATCTCGGCGATCAAGTTTTCCGGGATGCCGCAGAGGCCGAAGCCGCCGGCCATGATGGTCATGCCATCGAACAGCTGGCCCTCGAGGGCGGATTGCGCGTCGTCGTAGACCTTGGTCGTCATTATGGGCTCCTCGGAACCTAGAGGCGCTGTGCGTGGAGAGCACGCGCCATCAACTTGCGCACGCCGAACCTGTGAAACGGAATCACGCAGGACAGGTAGACCCGCCCGAAGGTGTTGTGAACCTTGCAGATGGTGGAGACGACGACGCCGGGCCCACCGCCATCGCGCACCTTCATGATCGAGACGCGGAAATCCATGTGCAGGTTATTGCGGCCCGCTACCAGTTCGCTGTCCGTGAGAGAAAAGATCGGCCATGGCCCTATCTTCTCGCCGACCTGATAGCGCTTGCGAGGGCGAGAACCGACGATTTCCGACGTGCGTGGAACTTCGAGACCGGCAAGCCTGGCGAACTGGTTGCGGAGGATCAGCACCGCCCTCATCCAGACCGGAGTGTGGCTGAATATGCCGTGGAAGATGCGAGGCGGGCCGAGATCAGCGTGGGCCAGCGGCGCCCTATACGAGTCGTGGAAGTCGACGCCGGCAAAGGCGTTGTTCAATGCGCTGCCAGCGGGCAGATCGCATTCGGTCACGCGCGCACGGGTCTGCCTGCTGCTCACGACTCCACCGTCTGGTCGATTCGTCCGAAGATAGACCGGCCGCGATTATCCAGCATTTCTATCTCAACCCGGTCGCCGCGCTTCAGGAAACCTGTCTTCGGGGCGCCAGTGGTGATGGTTTCGACCATCCGCAGTTCAGCGATGCACGAATAACCGACACCGCCATCCTTGACCGGCTTGCCCGGACCGCCATCCGCGCCGCGATTGGAGACCGTGCCGGAGCCGATGATGGAGCCGGCGGAGAGAGCCCGCGTCTTCGCGGCGTGGGCGATGAGCGTCGGGAAATCGAACGTCATGTCGACGGCGGTCTGGGCGCAGCCGAAAGTTTCACCGTTGAGGCGGACCTGCAACGCACCATGCAGGCGATGGCCATCCCACATGCCTTCGAGTTCGTCGGGCGTGACGGCCACGGGGGAGAATGCGCTGGAGGGTTTAGACTGGAAGAAGCCGAAGCCCTTGCCGAGTTCGCTCGGGATGAGATTGCGGAGCGACACGTCGTTGGCGAGCATGACGAGGCGGATGGCGCGCTGGGCTTCTTCCTGGCTGGGACCGACGCGGACGTCGCCGGTGATGACGGCGATCTCGCCTTCCATGTCGCAGCCCCATTCGGGATCAGCGAGCGGGATCGGGTCACGCGGGCCAAGGAATGAGTCGGAGCCGCCCTGGTACATCAGCGGGTCGGTCCAGAATGTGTCGGGCATCTCGGCCTTGCGCGCCTGGCGAACGAGCTGGACGTGGTTCACGTAGGCGGAGCCGTCGGCCCACTGGTAAGCGCGCGGCAGCGGGGATGCGCATTCGTGTTCGTGGAAGCGCTCGCTGGGGATGGAGCCGAGTTCGAGTTCGCCGGCGAGCGACTGGAGACGCGGCGCGGCGCGCTTCCAGTTATCGAGCGCGGACTGAAGCGTCGGCGCGATGTGGCTGGCGTCGGCCATTTTGGTGAGGTCGTGGGAGACGACCACCAGTCGTCCATCGCGACCGGCTTTCAGAGAGGCGAGCTTCATTCCGCCTCTATGCCCGAAACTTTGTCGGGAGCAAACTCAGTCTGGAGCAAAAACGGCCGCGACGCGCCTGACGACTTCCAGCGCTTCTTTCCGGCGGAACCAGACCAGCAGCACAAGGCCGAATACGAGATTTGTGACAGCGGCGATGAAAAGCCCGCCACCGTCATTGTTCGGGTCCGTCCCCAGGGGCGTGAAGAGGTGGAAGCTGACGGCGCCCAGCATGACCGCCACGCCTGCCGCAGCGCCCATCGCCTGAAGCCGGTGGAATTTCGGCAGGATGCCGACGAGCAGCAACACGGACGCCAGGAGTTCGATCGAGCCGATGACGTACTGGCTGAACAGGCCGGTGTAGCCAAAAAGGCCGGCCGCGCCGAGATCAGCAGCCCAGCCGTCAAGCTTCTGGCTGAAGATCACCTGGGTTTCGGGCGCGTCGGTGAACTTGAAGAACAGGCTGTCGATGAAGATCACGGCCATGAAGATGGCCATGGCGTTGGGTATGTTCTT
>JAUYPV010000021.1 GCA_030697555.1 Hyphomonadaceae bacterium | reverse complement strand
AAAAAGATTCTGAAGCACACCAATCGCTTGCGCGGCTTTCCGCCAAAACCCGCCCGAAAAAATCGTGCAACTTATCCTGCTGGGTCGGGACGCACTTATACTCACGCCCATCGCCTCCGCATGGAGGGCAGCCGGTACACCTGTTCAACGGCGCGGGAGCGGTGCGTTCGAGCGTGGAGGACCCCTAGAGGGTCTCTCAGCTCCCGCGTACGCCGTAGTCAAGCTCCGGCCAAGTGGGAGGGATATCCAGGGACTGCAGGGTTGAACGCCTGCAACCTGCACGCCGGCGGCGACACCCACGGCAGAGGCGTGAAACGACCGCCTTGTCCGAGGCCGCTGATCTAACGGACGCGGGGACGCGGGATTTCGCGTTTCTTCTTTGTCTACCGGTAGAGCTGGGCAACCAGCAAAGCCAAACCACGCGGGCGATCCCGCGTCCCCGGCCCTCCATCAGGAGGCGCACACAGCGACCCGGACGGCAAAGCCGGTCCGAATGCGAAGGTGCGCCCGCCTGCCAGCCGAAGCCCGCAAGGGCGCAGGCCGGTGCGACAGCGGACCTGCGCTTGGTAGATGAAAGGCCGCGCCCATTGCACGCGACGAACGCACCAGCTACCCACGCTCAACACCATCGCGAGACATGATGCGCCAACACACTTTCGCCCTCGCGGCCCTCGCCTTCCTGCTGATTGCACCGTCAGCATTCGCCCACGCCATCGGCGGTACGGACGCTGCGTTCGTTGCAGCGACCAAAGGGGCAGACCCGTTCCCCTTCCTCTATCTCGGCGCCAAGCACATGGTGACGGGATACGATCACCTGCTCTTCCTCGTCGGCGTGATCTTCTTCCTCTACCGGCTGAAGGACGTGCTGCTCTACGTCACGCTGTTCTCGGTCGGCCACTCCACCACGCTGCTCCTGGGGGTGATCTTCGACTTCGGCGTCTCGTCGCACCTCGTCGACTTGGTCATCGGCCTGTCGGTCTCCTACAAGGCGTTCGAGAACCTCGGCGGCTTCCGCAAGATCGGCTTCGAGCTCGACAACCGCATCGCCGTCGGCGGCTTCGGCCTGGTCCACGGCCTCGGTCTCGCAACCAAGCTGCAGGCCCTCGGCCTCAACCCCGACGGCCTCATCCCCAACCTCATCGCCTTCAATGTCGGCGTCGAGATCGGCCAGCTCATTGCGCTGTCCCTTATCCTGATCGTCATGACGTTCTGGCGCACGACCAGGAGCTTCGGCCGCTACGCCATGGCCGCCAACGCCCTGCTTTTCCTTGCCGGCATCGTGCTGGCCGGCGAGCAGCTTGCGGGTTACTTTCTCGCTGGAGACGCCTGATGCCAGAAGCTGAAAGCCCAGAGCAGACCACGCCAATCGCCCCGGTTCACCTCAACGTCTCGGGCAAGACGCTGGCCATCATTGCCGGCGGCGGCCTCGTCGCCGGCGCGCTCATCGTGCTCGGCGCCATCATGCCCGCCGAGTTCAACGTCGATCCGCTCGGGCTCGGCAAGCTTTCCGGCATAAGCCGTCTGTGGGCGCCGGAAGAGAAGAACATCGACACCAACTCCGCCTCCGGCCCGCTTGCGCGCGAATACGATGTGCCGCTGCGCTCGGACACGATCGAGATCCCGCTCACCGACTTCCTCGGCGGCGCCAAGGGCTCGGAACTCGAATACAAGGTCCACATGAAGGAAGGCGCGGGCCTCATCTACGAGTGGGAAGTGATCGGCGCCGATGCTCCCCGCGATTTCCACTACGACTTCCATGGCCACACCACGCCGAAGCCCGGCGAGTCGATGACCGTCGCCACCTACAAGCAGGACTTCGGCCTCAAGGCGCGGGGCTCGCTCCAGGCGCCGTTCGAAGGCATCCAGGGCTGGCAGTTCACCAACTCCAGCGAAAAGCCCGTCGTCGTCCGCGTAAAGCTCACCGGCTTCTACGAACTCATTCCGTCCGGTGAAGAAGGCAACCTCGCCGGCATCGTCGCCAACGTTCCGGCCGCGCAAGCGCGCCCCGACATGCCGCCCCGCTAGCGCGACCACTCCGAATATCGGAACACGAGCCTGACGCCGCACATACGTGTCGGCTGGCCATCCAGCGTGCCGGGCCTGAATTTGCTCAGCTCAGCGTCCTTGATCGCCTGCGCGTCCAGCATCGACATGCCGGAGGAGACGCTGACCCTGATCTGCTCCGGCTTGCCCGCCTCGTTCACGCAGAAGGTTGTCTCCGCCCATCCGTCCATGCTGCGGATCGAACGCGATCGTCTCGCCATACCCAGGGTTGTCAGGCTCGGCGGGCAGTACAGCTTTCCCTCGGCGTTCGGTTCGCAGCGTTGCGGAACCGCGGCCGGTTTCTGGGGCTCGAAGGCCGATGCCGGGCCAACGCACGCCAGCACCAGAAACAAGCCAGTTCGCAGGCAGGCTATCACGCGACTATCCCCGGGAACTCCGACCAGACCGCAGCTTAATGCGCCCCCGTGTGACAGTAGCAACCCGGCCTGTGATGTTCCGGCTCGACGCGCCACAATTTCGCGCTAACCTTTCCTGATCCATGCATGCGGGGCCGGGGCTGCCGGTTTATTGAACAGGAGACGCGAATGGTCCGCCGCGCCGTCCTTCGCCCGTTCGCGGGCCTTGCGCTTGTGGCGATTCTTTCCGCCTGCGCATCGAATCCGTCGCCCGCTCCGATCTCCCGGCC
The DNA here is from genome assembly GCA_030697555.1 of Hyphomonadaceae bacterium. Taxonomy (GTDB): domain Bacteria; phylum Pseudomonadota; class Alphaproteobacteria; order Caulobacterales; family Hyphomonadaceae; genus UBA7672. Next base: position 23,151 of record JAUYPV010000021.1, on the reverse strand, counting down.
CGGAACCGCAACCCGCCCGCCGCAACCGGGCCCGGGACCCGGTCAGCCGCCGCAGCCCACCGATTTCGTGCTGAGCTCCGCGCGCTTCACCGATATTCCCGGCTGGGCGCAGTCCGACTTTGCCCCCGCCCTCGCCGCGTTCCGCCGGCAGTGCGACGTCTACCGCAACCGCACGCCTGACGCGGGCCTCACCGGCGGCCGCTATGGCGGCAAGGTTGGCGACTGGCTGCCCGCGTGCGACGCCGCCGCGGCCATCCAGCCCGGCAACGAACACTGGTTCTTCGAAACCTATTTCGACCCCGCCTTCGTCACCGGCCCCGGCGAAGCCAAGCTCACCTCCTATTTCGAGCCCGTCATCCAGGCGAGCCGCAGCTGGGCCCCACCGTACACCGAACCGTTGCTGCGCCGCCCGCCCGACATGCTGACAGTGGATCTGGGCGCCTTCGCCGAAGCCTACGACAACGAAGCGCTGCGCGGCGCCCCGCGCACGCTCACCGGCAAACAGAACGGCGACCGCATCGAGCCCTATCCCAAGCGCGACGCGATCATTCCCTACCAGGGCCAGATCATCGGCTACGCCCACCCTGCCGACGTCTATAACCTGCAGGTCCAGGGCTCCGGGCGCCTCCGATTCCAGGACGGCACGGAAGCACGCGCGCAGTACAACTCTCAGAACGGCTACAAGTGGAACTCCGCCCTCGGCGCCCTGCGCAACTCGGGCCGCCTCACCTCGCCGACATGGGCGAACTTCCGCTCCTGGCTCGACACCAATCCCGGCGAACAGAAATCCGCGCTCAACGCCGACCCGTCCTACGTCTTCTTCCAGGAGGAACAGGTCGCGGACTACGCCGCCGGACCAAAAGGCGCCGCCGGCATCCCGCTCACGCCGATGGGCTCCATCGCCGTCGATCCCGCTTACCACCCCTATGGCGCCATCGTGTTCGTCGATGGGACCTATGATGGCTATGCCTTCCAGCGGCTCCTTGTGGCGCAAGACACTGGAGGCGCTATCCGCCGCGGCCCCAACCGCGGCGACATCTTCGCAGGCTCAGGTCCGCAGGCCGGCGCCTACGCCGAGAAGATGAACGGCCCCGCCCGCTGGTGGACGCTCGTCCCGAAAAAATTCGGAGCGCCCATCGCCAGCCTCAACTCAGGCACGCCTGGCTAGGCCGCCGACCGCTCGCGTTCAAGCATCCCCGCTATATGCGCCGCCGCCTCGACCGCACTCGCCGCCGAAGCGTCCGACAGCATACCCTCATCGCCCACCCAGTCCCCGGCAACGAACAGCCCCGGGGCATCCAGCAACGCCACGCCCGGCCGAGGCTTGTCCGCCCGCACGAACGCGTTGGTCACCGCCATCCCGCGCAGTTCCTGCCGCTTCTTCTCGAACCTGCGCCAACCCGGCATCGCCAGATCCGCAACAGCCTCCAGCTCCGCAATCGCATCGTGTCCCGGCGTCTCGTCAGGCGGCAAGTATTTCGCGACATGCACCACCGCCCCACCCTCCGGCGCCAGCTTCGCCGCAATCGAATGAACCGAGAAATAGAAAGGCTGGTCGATCCCTAGCGCAAACTGTCGGGCGCCATCCGGCAGCTCCTCCAGCGCCAGATCGAGCGTATTCGTCCGAACCGGAATCGCATCCTCCGCATAACCGCCGAGCGAGCCGACGCTCGGCGCCAAACGCGCCGCCTCCTTCGGCCCCAACGCCAGCAGCGTAGCATCCGCGAGGTGCTCGCTCCCGTCCGCCAGCGTCACGCGCGAACGCAGCCCCTCGACCGCAACCCGCTCCGCGGCCGCGCCCGTCTTCAGCACCGCCCCCGCTTCCTGAGCCGCCTTCGCCAATTCACCGACCAACGCTGCCCAGCCGCCATCGACATAGATCACGCCCTTCAGCCCGCGCCGGATCTGGTCCAGCATCGCCGCAGCATGTGTCAGCGACGACCCGTTGGCATAGCTCGACACCCGCGCAATGCTCTCCATCGCCATGCGCACCAAGGGCGACAGGTCCTGCCCGTCGAGCCATACGGCGAAGCTCTCTTTGCCGGTGGCGCCATCGATCACAGCCTTCTGCACGCCGGCATAGGCCAGCTTCTCGCCAACACTGAACAGGTTGGAGAGCATCAGCGACGATGCCGACGTCGGCAGGCGATAGAGCTTGCCTCGATAGAGCCCTTGCGGCTCCAGCGGAGTTGTCTTCAGTCCGGAGTAAGGAATGCCGAGCCGATCCAGCTCCCGCTTGAACGCGCCTGTGATGTAGAGCGCATGCGGTCCCTGGTTCAGCATGAACCCATCGGCGTACTTCGTGCGCGCTCGCCCACCGAGATCGGCCGCCGATTCGAACAGGGTCACCTTCGCCCCCGCCCTCACCAGCTCGATTGCCGCGATCAGCCCGGCGATCCCACCGCCGACAACGTTCACATTTCCAGAGGAGGAAGCCATGCGATATCTCCGTTAATCGGACATCTTGTGTCCGATATAAATCGGATGCTATGTATCCGCAATAGCGATTCCGGAGTCGCGGCTATGAAAATGAGCGAGGGGGTCGAGTGGACCGCCCATGCCTGCACTTTGCTCGCAGCATTGCCCCCAGGCATTGGTTTGTCGGCGGCTGCGTTGGCGGAGTTTCACGATCTCGCCCCGGCGTACATGGCGAAGCACATGCAAGCCCTGGCGCGCGCCGGCGTCGTTGAGTCCGTACGCGGCGCCGGCGGCGGCTACCGGTTGGCGCGCAAACCTCACGACGTCACCCTGTGGGACATCTACGAAGCGATCGAGGGCGAGGAGCCGGCCTTTCGCTGTTCCGAAATCCGCCAGCAGGGCCCCTGCCCTGGTATCGGCGATTTCCGCAAGCCTTGCGAGATTAACGCCATCTTCGGCCGCGCCGAGACAGCATGGAAAGCCGAACTGAAATCCATGTCGCTTGCCGACATCGTCGCGGACCTTGCGAGGAAGCAGACGCCAGCACGCCGCGCCCAGCTCACTGAGTGGCTGGGAGAGAAGCTCGGTTGAGACCGCCGCGTCACTTCTTCTTTGCAGGCATATTCTTCGGAGCGTCCTTGGCGGGAGCCTTCTTCGGTGCAGCCTTTTTCGCTGCCGGCTTCGCCTGGGCGCTTTTGGCCTTGCCAGCAACCATGTCATCGGCGTCACGAGACGTTTTCGGCGTAATGCCCAGTTTCTCCTGCAACGCCATCGCCGCCGCCGGATTGCGCTCTTTCGCACCGGAGATGATGAAGCCAAACACATCCTGCTTCTTCGACCAGTCGGTGAACATCTTGGCGAACCGGTCGATGTCGCCCTTGGCGTAGCCTGTCGCAACATCGCTCTTCGTCTGCATCAACCGCGCAACAGCAAAATCCGCGCCCTCATGCCGGATCTTCGGAAACGCGTCGTCCTCGGCATAGACCACCGTCGCGCCATGCTTAGTCAGCAGCTCCAGGAACGCCGGATCGCTGCAGCTCGGATGGCGTACCTCCAGCGCATGGCGAAGCCGCAGCTTGTCCTTCTCCTTGGGAAGCTGCGACAGGAACATGTCGAAATACTCCCGCTCGAACTTGCGCGTCGGCGGGAACTGCCAATTGATCGGCCCCAGCTTGTCCTTGAGCTGGGTAATGCCCTGCCCGAGGAACATGTCCACCGACTTCTTCATGTCCTCTTTCGTCTTGCGCACGGTCGAGAAGCGATGCGCCTTCAGGCTGAACACGAACCCGTCCGGCGTCGCATCGCGCCACTTCGCGAACGTCTCGGGCCTGAACGACGAATAGTAGGTGGCGTTCACCTCCACCGCCGTCATCTTGCGGCTGGCGTATTCGAGCTGCTTCGCCTTCGACAGCCCCGCCGGATAGAATGTTTCGTCCCACGGCTCGAAACTCCACCCGCCGACGCCGACGCGTATGGGATGGTTCATGTGCCGTCTCCTCAAACTCCGAGCCGCAGGGATTTAGCGCATCGCAGGAAAACGCGCGACAGGATTCCCTCAAAATTCCAGACTGCCCCTCCGCCCCATCTCGTGCTTGAGTGCGTCGATACCGGAGGGCGGGCATGGGAATCTGGACACGCAAACCGATCGAAAGCGCGCATGAGGGCAGCGGTCCGAAGCTGCGCCGGTCGCTCGGCCCGCTCCAGCTCGTCGCCCTCGGCGTCGGCGCTATCGTCGGCACCGGAATCTACACGCTGATAGGGGTCGGGGCTGAGGGCGCCGGTCCTGCCGTCATGCTGTCCTTCCTGATCGCGGGCGCGATCTGCGCCTGCGTCGCGCTCTGCTATGCCGAGCTCGCCAGCATGATGCCGGCCTCTGGCAGCGCTTACACCTATTCTTTCGTCGCCATCGGCGAACTTTTCGCTTGGGTGATTGGCTGGGCGCTTATCCTGGAATACTCGGTCGTCTGCGCTGCCGTAGCCGTCGGCTGGTCCGGCTATGCCGTCGGCTTCCTCAACGGTATCGGCATACACCTGCCGATGGCTCTGACTGCAGGGCCGGACGCGGGCGGCGTCATCAACGTCCCCGCCATCCTCATACTGTTCGGGGTCGCTGGACTGCTCTGCGTCGGCACACGCGAGAGCGCAGCGGTGAACACCGTCCTTGTCGTGCTGAAAGTGACCGCTCTGCTGGTTTTCCTGGCGCTGACCTTGCCGCAGTTCAACGCCGCCCACTTCACGCCGTTCATGCCCAATGGCTTCGTCGCGACCACCACTACGGATGGCGCGCGCATCGGCGTCATGGCCGCTGCCTCGATCATCTTCTTCGCCTTCTACGGCTTCGACGCTGTCTCGACCGCCGCCGAAGAGACCAAGAATCCCGCCCGCGACCTCGCCATCGGGGTCGTTGGCTCGATGGTCGTCTGCACCGCCCTCTACATGGCCGTAGGCGCCGCCGCCGTAGGCGCCATGGCGCCCGCGGACTTCGCCAAGAGCGACGAGCCGCTGGCCTTCATCCTGCGCACGCTAGGTTACCCCGAGATCGCGACGGCCGTCGCCGGCGTCGCCGTGCTCGCCCTGCCCACGGTCATCCTCGCCTTCCTGTTTGGACAGAGCCGTATCTTCTTCGTGATGGCGCGCGACGGCCTGCTGCCGCGCTGGCTCGGCGCGGTGAACGAAAAGCGCGGAGCGCCCGTCGTCGTCACCGTCGTCACGGCTGCGCTGGTCTCGATACTTGCCGGCCTCCTCCCGCTGGGCGAGATCGCTGCGCTCGCCAATGCTGGTACGCTCGCCGCCTTCATCGCCGTCGCCGTCAGCCTTATGGTGATGCGCGTGCGCGACCCCGCCCGCACGCGGCCATTCCGAACGCCCTTCGGATGGGTGCTGGCGGTCCTCGCGATCCTCGGCTGCCTCTACCTCTTCGTCAGCCTACCACCTGCGACGCAGATCCGCTTCTTCATCTGGATGGCCATCGGCCTCGTCGTCTACGGCGCGGCGCATCTCTGGCGCACGCGCCGGAAAGCCGCAGCCTGATGGCCAAGACACATACCCACACCATCACCTGGCAGGAGTTCATCGCTCCGCCTGAGTGGGCGCATCTCTCCGGCCTCGATCGCATGAAGCAGGCAATCGAGACCAAAGCCCCCCGCGCACCCATCGCCGCGCTGCTCGACATGCGCATGGTCGAGGTTGGCGAAGGCTATTGCCGCTTCGACGCATGGCCCGGGCCGCAGCACGTCAATCCCATCGGCGTCGTCCACGGCGGTTTCGCTGCTACCGTGATGGACGCCGCCTGCTGGACGGCGGTGATGACAACCAACGCCCCCGGCGAAACCCACACCACGCTCGATCTCAAGGTGAACTACACCCGCGCCATCATGCCGGACATGGGCCAAGTCGTCTGCGACGGCCACGTCGTCAACCGCGGCGCCCGCATCGTGCTGGCGGAAGCGAAAGTGAAGAGCCTCGACGGCAAGCTCCTCGCCCACGCCACGTCTACGCTAATGATCATCAAGAGCTGATGTGCGCCACTACGCGCCGCGTCTGCGGCTCGTCGCGATGCTCGAACAGGTAGACGCCCTGCCACGTCCCGAGTGCGAGCTTGCCCTCCACGATCGGTATCGACAGCGACGTCGGCAACACCGCCGCCTTGATGTGCGCCGGCATGTCGTCCGCTCCCTCCGTTCGATGGCGGATCCATCCCATCGAAGGCTGGTCTGCATGTGGCGCCAGCCGCCGGAAGAACTCCCCAAGATCGCGCCGCACATCGGGATCGGCATTCTCCTGAATCACGATCGAGCACGAGGTATGCTGCACGAACAGCGTCAGCAGGCCGCTGGTCGCGCCTGACTTGCGCACGAACGCCCTCACCTCATCGGTAAACTCATAGAGTCCTGGCGCGCGCGGGGAGATGCTGAAAGCGGATTGCATGCCCGCAACCTGCCGCCTCTCGCGCCTTTCTTCAATCGCGCCGCGCCCTCCTTCCGCGCAATATCCGGCAAAACCGGCATTCTGCTGCATCCTTCTTGCGGCCCGTGCGTTTCCGGCTGAATGATCGGCTGAACCAACGTGGAGGCGACATATGCGGTGGCTGGGCGGACGGCGCGGCGGCGGCGTGGAAGACAGGCGCGGCCTCAGCGGCGGCGGCGTGATGGCCGGCGGCGGCATCGGCGTCGCGGTCATCGCCCTGATCGGCTATTTCGTCTTCGGCATCGACCCCACCACCACCAGTCAACTTGCCAGCCAGTTCGGCGGCGCCGGCAGCCAGGAACAAGGAACGGTCGGCACGCCTGAAGACCAGGCCGGCCAGTTCGTCGACGTCGTCGGCGCCAACATCAACGATGTCTGGACCGCCAAGATGAACGGCTACACGCCGCCGAAAGTCGTCCTCTACACGCAGGGCACCGGCACGCAGTGCGGCTTCGGCCAGGCGGCGATGGGTCCCTTCTATTGCCCCAACGATTCCACCGTCTATCTCGACCTTTCCTTCTGGCAGGACATGGAAACACAGCTCGGCGCATCCGGCGCCGACTTCGCGCGCGCCTACGTCATCGCCCACGAATTCGGCCACCACATCCAGACCCTGACCGGCGCCTCGCAGAAAGTGCGCGAAGCGCAGCAGGCGGCGCGCAGCCAGGAACAGGCCAATCAATATTCCGTCGCCCTCGAACTCCAGGCCGACTGCTACGCCGGCGTGTGGGCCACCAGCGCCGCAGCCGCATCGAATGGCGAAGTCGCGCTCGAATCCGGAGAGTTCGCGGAAGGCATGAAGACCGCCAACGCCATCGGCGACGACACCCTGCAGAAGCGTGGCGGCGGCGGCGTAAACCCGGAAAACTTCACGCACGGCTCGTCAGCCCAGCGCATGGAATGGCTCAACCGCGGCTACCAGTCCGGTGATCCCGCCCAGTGCGACACCTTCTCCACACTGTGACGTGAATCCCGTCTACTACCTCGTCTTCGCATTTTTTCCCGTGGCGTTTGTCGCGCTGTGGGTGCTCGTACTTTTCGTGATCGCCAAGACCAGCGGCTGGTCGACGCTCGCAGACTGGTATCGTGGCGACCCGCCGCCCGACGCTGAAAGGCGCGGTGCGCACTGGATGCTGATGGGCCGCAACTGGTTCAGGCCGTCCTACCGAAACATCATCTCTCTCGCCGCTTCGCCGGCAGGACTCGGCATCCGCCCCTTCGTATTGTTTCGCCTCTTCCAGCCGGCGCTCTTCATTCCGCGCGCCGACATGCAGACAACGATTACGCGCAAGTTCTTTTTCACGGTCTACGAAATCCGCTTCACACGGGCGGCCGAAATTTCCGCCTTGCTGCCACTGAAGATTGGCGAATGGCTCGAAAGCAAAAGCGCTGTTCCACCTGCAACGCGCGACGCCTAAGCTGACTCGGCGTCAACGCTAGACGATTCATTTCATTGGGTTTCCTGCAGCGCATGCGCCGCCTCGCGAATGCCGTAAACCAATTCTTTGCTTCTTCCCGCGGAGTCTTCGCAGGGGATTGGAAACAAGCACCATGACGAACGCCGATATTCGCGACCGCCTGCTTGCAGAGCGTCGCCCCTACAACGAAGTGACGACGCCGGAAGGCGCAGGCGTCTACGCCTTCTTCCTGTCGCCGCGCGGCCTCCTGCTGCCGATCGCGCCGGGCGCGGAAGGCCTGCTCTATATCGCCGCCTCGCGCGACGGCCATGCGGCGCGCCAGCAATACGACATGCCCACTGCCGACTCCCCGCTGCGCCAGACGCTCGCCGCCGTCCTGCGCAACCATCTCGGCCTTCACCCCGCCGTCACCCCGTCCAAAGCCGCCGACAGCTTCGGCCTGCCCCATGATGGCGAGACCCTGCTCTCCCGCTGGATGCGCGCTAACCTGATCGGCAGCGCGATCGCCGCGGAAAGCGACAACCACGCCAAATTCGAAGCCGGCCTCGTCGCCGAGATGCAGCCGCCGCTGAACCTCACTGGCTGGGAAAACCCGCAGGCCGATTTGCTGCGAAAATTCCGCGCCACTAGCCTGCGTCTCGCCGAAGAAGCCGCCCGCGCGGTCGCTTAAGCCTCGAAGCTCACGCCTTCCGGCAACCGCGCAGTGATGCCCGCGAAGTGCGCGCGGTATTCAGCTGGCGTCATGCCTGTCGTCCGCTTGAACAGCATTCGGAAGAACGACACATCGTCATAGCCGACGCGCGCCGAGATCGCCTGCACCGGCAGGGCTTCGCGCTCCAGGATCGCCTTCGCCGCCTCGATCCGTACGGCCTGCAGATAGGCCGCCGGCACCTTGCCCGTCGCAGCCTTGAACCGCCGCAGGAAGGTGCGCCCGCTCATGCGCGCCTCGCCTGCCAGCTCCTCGGTCGACAGCGCCTCGCGGAACTTCGCCTGGATCAGTGTTTCGGCTGCGCGGATCCTGTCGTCCGTATGCACCGGCGAAAGCGGCAGCACGGCATAGCCCGACTGGTGCATGCGCGGCATGGCAAGCAACAGCGCCTTGGCGGTGTGCACCGCGATCTCGTGGCCGCAGAGTTTCTCGACCAGGTAGAGGCTGATGTCCGACGACGCCGTCACGCCGCCGCTGCACAACAGGCGGCTGTCTTCCGTAACCATCAGATCCGGCCGCCAGTCGACGTCGGGATAGCGTTCCTCGAACCCGCTGCTCATCGCCCAGTGCGTCGTGGCGCGCTTGCCGTCGAGCAGTCCCGTCTCGGCGAGATAGCCAGCGCCCGTGCAGACGCCGGCAAGGTAGGCGCCGCTCACATAGCGCGCCTTCAGCCAGGGTGACAGCGCGGAGTTCCTGGGCTCCGGAAGGCCGCCGGATGCGGACACCACGACAATGTCGGCGTGCATCACGTCGGCAAGCCTGCGCTCGGGGTTCATGCTCAGCCCGCCATAAGGGCTGCGCACGGGGCCGCCGCTGATCGACGCTGTGGTCACCCTGAAGCGCGGCTCCGGGGTTTCTCCCCGAAGCCTGCGCCACAGGGCGCCGGCGGAGTGGAACACCTCGACGGGTATCAAGGCCGTCGAGGCGTATCCGTCGTCCAGAAGAACCACGCACACATCGAGCATGCGGCGGCCAACCGCACCGCAGCTCTCGGGCACGGACTACTCGCCTGCCGTGGTCGGGCCGATCACGGCCGCAACCTCGGTGATCTTGTTGGCGGGAAAGCCTGAAAGCTTCGCATGCTCGCGGATCACCTCTTCGTTCTCGGCGAGGTAGATGCAGAACGTTTTGTCCTTGGTGGCGTAGGAGTGCTGCCACTGCACCCTGGGCGCGAGCTTCGCCAGCGCGAGGTTCGATGCGCCCGCTGCGCCTTGAAGCTGCGGCTTGGTCATGGTCCCGACGCCCGGAATGTCGCGTTCGATCACATAGCGTTTCAACATGGGAGGTTTCCTTGTTGGCCATATTTGGCCTGTTGCAGAGGAGACCTATCCTCCATGGGCGTGCGCTGCGCATAAGCGAGATACCCGCCATTCATCGCTGGCGATTTCGCCATTCTGCAGAAGCATCTTCCAGTTCTGTTTCTGTATCTGCGCAACTTCATTTCCTGAACTAGCCGCGCTGCCCGTCGGCTGGGACGGTTCATGACCGGGCCAGGTCTGGCTCCTCCATGAAGAAAGAAGCGCAACATGCTGCTCACCAAAGGAACTTCCACACGCGACCGGAAAGACCATGCCGCCGCCCGGGTCGTTGGCGGCTTCGCATCGCTTTGCGCCCTCGCCGCTCTGAGCGCCGTTGCAGCGCCGTCGCCCCGCGCCTCGCTCTCGCGCAGTGTCGACGTCCAGGGCTCGCCTTCTGCAGTGTGGGAAAAGATCGGCCGTTTCTGTGCGATCAAGGACTGGCATCCCGCCATCGGCGCCTGCACCGAAGACGGCAAGACCCCGCCGACCCGCACGCTGGTGACAAAGGACGGCGCCGCCACGTTCATCGAACTGCAGACCGCGCGCAGCGATACCGGCCATTTCTATTCCTACACCTTCACATCTGCGCCGGTGCCCGTGACCAACTACTCATCGACGTTCAAGGTGGCGGCCAAGGAAGGCGGGATGTCCACCATCACCTGGAGCAGCGTCTACGCGCCGAATACCGGCCACGAGGCCGATGCGATGACGGCGCTGACCGGCATCTACGAATCCGGGCTGGAATCGATCAAAACTCGCCTTTCCGGCGCCCACTGACCGGACAAACTCCCGCCGGCCGCGTCGTCTTTCGGCGCGGTCGACGGGCCCATTCCAAAAACGCATACCTCGCCTCGCCCGCGGCCTGATAATCTCCGCCCATGTCGCGCACGATTCCCCTGTGGCGTTCCGCCGAGATCAGCCTGCACCGCTTCGACCATCCGGCCGAGCATGAAGACCAGCCTTATGAGGAAGTCGCCGGCAGCTACCGCGCCAGCTTCGTCGAACGAGGCACGTTCGATCTTGAAGTCGATGAAGCCCGCTGGCGCGTGACGCCTGGCGACGTGATGCTCGCCCATCCCGGCATGCGCTTCCGCGCCGGCTTCGAGGGCAAGGGCTTCAGCGACACCTGCCTAACCCTCACCTACCTCGCGGCTGATAGCGAAACTTTCGACCGCGCCAGCAGCTGGTCACGCGCCGGCCGCCCCATCCTCCCTGCCAGCAACCGCGTGCGCTACCTGCAGTGGGGTCTCGCCCGTGCGGTCGAAACGGACACCATGATGTTCGCCGAATACTGCGCCAGCGAGATCTTCCGCGAGATTCCCGAAAGCCCCTCTACCGCACCAAGACTTCTCAGCGACCACAAGTTCGGCTGGTACGCCGAACGCGTCCACGCCGCCCGCGAACGCCTCGACCAGAAGTTCGGCGAAACCCACACGGTCTCGGACCTTGCCCGCGCCGTCGGCATGAGCATGTTCCATTTCACGCGCGTCTTCACCGAACTCATCGGCCGCCCGCCCCACCGCTATCTCAACGAAGTCCGACTGCGCGCCGCCCGCGACATGATCTGCAAAGGCCTCAGCGTCACCGAGGCCTGCTTTGCCTGCGGCTATAACAATCTCAGCCATTTCAGCCGCAGCTTCGCCGCCCGCTACGGCGCCTCACCCTCGCGCCTCGCCCGCTAGAAAAGCAAGAAACTGCAAGCGCCGGTCGCGACCGCCCCGCTATGTCCTCGTCCCATGACAGAGAGACACACATGCGCACCCTCCTCCTCGCCGTCGCGATGCTTGCCATGAGCCCCGCTGCCCACGCCGATCCCGAAACCGATCGCCGCCAGGTCGCCGCACTCGATATCGCCTACCAGGCCGCCGTCGAACGCAACGACGTCGACGGCATGGACGCCATCCTCCACGACGACATGATCCTCATCCTCGGCGTCGGCACGGTGATCTCTCGCGAAGACCTTCTGAAAAGCGCGCGCGACAAGGCGATCACCTGGGAGCGCCAGGTCGAGGACGAAGGCACACAGACCGTCCGCCTCTATGGCAAGGACACCGCCGTCGTCACCGCGCGCCTCTGGCTGAAAGGCGCCCGCAAGAACGGCCAGTCCTTCGACCGCCGCCTCTGGTTCAGCGACACTTACGTCCGCACGCCTCAAGGCTGGAAGTACGCATTCGCGCAGGCCTCGATGGACCTGCCGCCCACCGCGAAGTGACGGCCTTCAGCATTTTCCGAAGCCACTTTTCTCCTTTGCGGCTGCGCTCTCCCTCATCTTGGTGTAAAGTTGGTCCTGGCTACCGCTGCCGCACGACATCGCTCGCGCGATCTCCAGCAGGGCGCCACTTTTTTCGCCAGACACACCAGATTTGAGGAGGCCGCCATGCCAACCGTCAAGACAAAGGACGGCACGGAGATTTTCTACAAGGATTGGGGTTCGGGACAGCCCATCACGTTTTCGCACGGCTGGCCCCTATCGGCCGACGACTGGGACAGCCAGATGCTGTTCTTCCTCCAGAAGGGCTATCGAGTCATCGCGCACGACCGCCGCGGTCATGGCCGCTCGTCCCAGACCGCGAGCGGCAACGAGATGGACACCTACGCAGACGATCTCGCCACCCTGTTCGACGCGCTCGATCTCAAGCAGGCGGTGATGATCGGCCATTCCACCGGAGGCGGCGAAGTCGCGCGCTATCTTGGTCGCCATGGTTCGGCCCGCGTCGCCAAGGCCGTCCTCATCGGCGCCGTGCCGCCGCTGATGGTCAAGACCGAAAAGAACACCGGCGGCCTTCCGTTGGAAGTCTTCGACGGCTTCCGCGCTGCTCTCGCCGCTAACAAGGCGCAGTTCTATCTGGATGTGCCGAGCGGCCCCTTCTACGGCTTCAACCGCCCCGGCGCGAAAATCTCCGAAGGCGTCAAGCTTCACTGGTGGGAGCAAGGCATGATGGGATCGATCAAGAGCCACTACGACTGCATCAAGGCCTTCTCCGAAACCGACTTCACCGAAGACCTCAAGAAGATCACCATCCCCGTCCTCATCATGCACGGCGACGATGACCAGATCGTGCCTATAGGCGCGTCCGCCCACCAGTCCATCAAGCTCCTCAAGAATGGCACGCTGAAAGTCTATCCCGGTCTGCCCCACGGCATGTGCACGACTCACCCGGAGATCGTGAACCCGGATCTGCTGGCCTTCATCAAGGGCTAGGTCCGACACCGCCGGCCATACGCAGAGAGGGCGGCTCGCAAAAGCCGCCCTTTTTCTTTGACCTGTAACTCGCCGCGAACAATCAGCCTGCCGCTCATTCATCCCTGCCCCTGCGCAATCTTGACATGACCTTTCGGTGGGCGCGGGTTGCATCCTCGTGACAACAAGAGCGGCGTCCCCTTCCAGGGCAGGCGCCGCCGAGGAGACGTCCCCATGTGTGGCCTGATCGGTGGGATTGCGCGCAATCCCTTGTCCCAGGAGCGCATCAAGAAGGCGCTCGACGTTCTCGATCACCGGGGGCCCGACGGCCAGGGGCAGTGGAGCGATGGCCGCTTCTTCCTCGGCCACAACCGCCTGTCGATCATCGGCCTCAACAATGGCGACCAGCCGATGTCGAACGCCGAGGGCGACGTGCATCTTGCGGTCAATGGCGAATTCTACGGCTACCGGGCGATCCGCGACGAGCTCCGCAGCAAAGGCAGCAGGTTCAAGACCGAGTCCGACAGCGAGATCGCGCTGCATCTCTACCTGCAGCACGGCATGCGCTCGACCGAACAGCTGCGCGGCGAGTTCGCCGTCCTGATCGCGGACCAGCGCCGCAATATCATGATCGCAATCCGCGATCGCTTCGGCATCAAGCCGCTGTTCTACGCGATCACCCCGGACGGCGTCTTCTTCGCCTCCGAAATCAAGGCGCTGCTGGCGCTTGGCGTTCCCGCTGCGTGGGATGCCGAGGCGGCCTGGCAGGACCTGTACATTTTCCGCAACCACGAACGCACGCTTTTCGCGGGCATCCGCTCGGTGCCGCAGGGCTGCTACGCCATCGCGCGCGGCAACGATGTCCAGATCTACCGCTACTGGGACTGGGATTTCCCGGCCACAGAAGAGACAGCGACGGACAAACGCTCCGAAGCCGAAGTCGTCGCCGGTTTCCGCGAAGTGCTGAGCGATGCGGTTCGCGAGCGGATGGTCGCTGATGTCGAGGTCGGCTGCTATCTCAGCGGCGGCATCGATTCCTGCGCCGTGCTCGGCCTCGCTCAGCGCCAGATGCAGCGGCCGATCCGCGCCTACACCCTCGCTTTCGACAATCCCGTCTGGGACGAATCCCCGATCGCCCGCGGGCAAGCCGAGTTCGTCGGCGCGACCTATCACCAGGTGCCAGTCACGCGACACGACCTCGCCGACGTTTATTCCGATGCCGTCTGGCATGCCGAAATGCCGATGATAAATGGTCATGGCGCCGCCAAATTCCTGCTCAGCAAGGCGGTGCGCGACGCCGGCCTCAAGGTGGTGTTCACCGGTGAGGGATCTGACGAGCTGCTCGGCGGCTACGCTACCTTCCGGCGCGATGTCCTGCTGCACCATCCCGACGGGCGCACGCCGGAAGAAACCCGCGCGCTGATCGCACAGATGTTCGAGTCCAACGCGGCCACCCGCTCCATGTTCATGCAGCAGGCGGCGGACAATCCGATGTTCATCGAAGTCGTGAAGCGCCTCGGCTATCTGCCTTCATTCATCGAGAGTTTCGGCGCCATGGGTGTGGAAACGTCGACCTGGCTGCGCGGCGACGTCGCGCGGTTCGTCAAAGGCAAGTCCGCCTACGCCGACGTGCTCGACAGTCTGCCGCTGTCGATGGCTATCGCCGGCCGCGACCGGCTGCACCAGGGGCTCTACGTCAACTCCAAGACGCATCTTGCGAACTTCATCCTCTCCTTCCTGGGCGACCGGATGGAGATGGCGCATTCGATCGAGGGACGCGTGCCCTTCCTCGACCATCACGTCGCCCACTACGCCGCCCGCGTGCCCATCGCCATGAAGACCAAGGGCTACCGCGAAAAGCATGTACTACGCGAAGCAGCGAAGGATGTGCTGATCGAAGAGGTCTACAATCGCGAAAAACACCCCTTCACGTCCCCGCCCGCCGGCCCGGGCGATCCGATGATGACCATGCTGGCCGACGTCCTTGCCTCACGCGCGCTCGACGACCAGCCGATCTTCGATCCCGCCAAGGCGCGCCAGGCATTCGAGGAAATGAAAACCTGCCCGCCCGACCAGCGCCCCGCCTACGAAGGCCGCATCCAGCGCGTGGTGTCCTCGACGCTGATGCACCAGCGGTTTGGGATGTCGGCAGAGCTGGCGCTTTAGGTTCAGTTCGCCGGCTTGAACGCGAGGATCACATTGCCCGGCGCCTGTCCGAACGATCCGTAGCCGGAATTGGCCATCAGCAATCCGTTGGCTGCGTAGAGCGAGGCCGAGTCGATCGCGCCGCCTTTGCCGGGCACACCGTTCAACGTGGTGTAATCCTTCGCGGTCGCTTGGCTCCACAACAGCTTGCCGTTGGCCGCATCCAGCGCATGGATCGTTCCATCGAGCGTTGCCGCGATCACAACGCCATCGATCACCATCGGCGCCGTCGACATCGCAACCGGATGCTGCGGGAAGCCGGGAGGCGAAGCAGGCGTGCCCGGCGGAAGCTCCGGATTGTACTGCCACTTGATCTTGCCCGTCTTCGCATCGAGTGCGTAGAGGCCCGGCTTGATCTTGGGGTCGCCCTCCCACTCGCCCTTGATCGGCACGCCAACCGACGAGATCGGCGCATAGACCGTGTCCTTGTCGAACGCGATCCCCCAGTGAACGCCACCCAGCGCCCCGCCCGTTCCCAGGGCCTTACGCCATACAACCTTGCCCGTCCCTGGATCGAACGCCCACACGGAGCCTGACTTTTGCCCCGCATAGACCAGCTGCTTGCCATCCGAGTGCGTCCCCAGGATCACTGACGCGCCGAAGTCGACATCGCGGAACACCGTCTCCGGCGACTTTGTGCAGTTCAGCAGCTTCGGATCCGGATTGAGGTCGCAGCCGATATTGTAGATGTCGTTCGGCGTCGCGTGGAAACTCCACTTCTCCTTGCCGGTCTTGAGGTCGATCGCGATGATCGCGTTGGTGTTCTTGTGCGCCGGTGGCGAGTTGCTCTCGCCAGTGCCGAAATAGACCAGCCCGCGTTTCTCATCGACCACCGGCGAATTCCAGATCGGCGCGCCAGCAGGCCCCGTCAGCGGCTTCCCGTCGCCACGATCGCGCTGCACCGTCGCCTCCGGCATCGTGTCGTAGCGCCACTGCTGCTCGCCCGTCTTGGGATCGAGCGACAGCACATAACCATGGTTGTTGCAGCATGGGATGGCGTTGTCCCCGCCATAGACGATCTCGAACTGCGCAACCGGCACGATCACCCGGTCCTTCAGAACGCTCGGCACGCCCGTCGTGGTCGAGAACGAGTACGTCCCCACCGTCTTCGTCCACACTGCCTTGCCGGTCCGCGCATCGACGGCGTGCACGGTCGTGTCCTGGCCCGAGAACACCAGCAGCGGCACGCCATCGACTACGCCATAAGCCGGGCTCGAGCGTAGCGGCGCACCACCCGGCGATTCATAGACCCATTGCAGGCAAGGCTTGTCCGGCACGGAGATGTCGAACGCGTACATCGCCGCCACATCGGCCACCGGCACGAACAAATTCTTGCCGACGACCGCACCCTGCGAGCGCATGCCCGTCGCATCCGGGAAGCCGATCGACCAGGCCAGCTCCATCTTCGAAAGCTGCGCTTTCGTCAGCCCCGCCTGCACCGCCGTCAGCGAGCGCGTGTTGTGTCCGTCAAAGCCGAAATTGGTGATCGTCGCCCCGCCCGACAGATCAACCGGCAGCCGCGCCGCATCGCATTTCATGCTCGCCTTCCACGAACTCACTGCGACCTTGTTCCCGATCAGGAAGCTGATCACCTGCCCGCGCTGCTCGGCCGAGAGCGGCGCGCCCTGCGCCTTCATCTTCCCGTTGGTCAGCGCGTAAGTGATGAACTGAAGCCCCATCTGCTTCAGAGTATCCTTCGCCGGCGACCGCGTGCCTTCCGGATTGTCGTGGCACGCAGCGCAGTACTGCTTATAAACCCCCTCACCCGGATGCGCGGCCACCGCCGCCACAGGCTGCTGAGCTGGCTCAGGCGTTGGCGTTGCCACCTGCACAGGCGCAACCGGCGCCTCGACCGCTGGCGGAGCCGCCGCCTGGCAAGAGATCAGCCCAAGCGACAATCCACCCAGCAGTGAAGCACGCAAAAATCCCGTCATTTTCATCCCTGCAAACAAGCGGCCTGTCGACCGTCATTGCGATGAGTCTGCGTCACGCGCCCACACTTGCATAGATGCTGCTCTCACGCAGATACGCGACGTCACGCACGCGACGGTCTGGCGATGTGGCAAAGCCTGAAACAAGAAAGCCCAGCGCGATGGCCGGGCTTTCTGTATTTGGGCGAAAGTCGAGAGCGATCAGGTATCGAGGAACGACCGCAGTTTCCTTGACCGGCTCGGGTGCTTCAGCTTGCGCAGCGCCTTCGCCTCGATCTGGCGGATGCGTTCGCGGGTGACCGAGAACTGCTGGCCGACTTCTTCCAGCGTGTGGTCGGTATTCATGCCGATGCCGAAGCGCATGCGCAGCACGCGCTCTTCACGCGGCGTGAGCGAGGCCAGCACGCGCGTGGTCGTCTCGCGCAGGTTCGACTGGATCGCGGCGTCCACCGGCAGCAGCGCCGACTTGTCCTCGATGAAGTCGCCGAGGTTGGAATCCTCGTCGTCGCCGATCGGAGTTTCGAGCGAGATCGGCTCTTTCGCGATCTTGAGGACCTTGCGGATCTTCTCCAGCGGCAGGCCCAGCTTTTCGGCCAACTCTTCCGGCGTCGGCTCGCGGCCGATCTCGTGCAGCATCTGGCGCTGGGGGCGGACGATCTTGTTGATCGTCTCGATCATGTGCACCGGAATACGAATGGTGCGCGCCTGGTCGGCGATCGAGCGCGTAATCGCCTGCCGGATCCACCATGTCGCATAGGTCGAGAACTTGTAGCCGCGGCGATATTCGAACTTATCGACCGCTTTCATCAGGCCGATGTTGCCCTCCTGGATGAGATCCAGGAACTGCAGGCCGCGGTTGGTGTACTTCTTGGCGATCGAGATCACGAGACGGAGGTTGGCTTCCACCATCTCCTTCTTCGCCTGGCGGGCTTCGCGCTCGCCTTTCTGAACGGTCTGAACAATACGGCGGAAGTCATCGATCGGAACGCCCATCTCCTGGGCAAGGCCCGACACGTCTTCACGCAGCGTGCCGATCTTGCGCACTTCGGCGGTGACGAACTTCTTCCACTGCTTGGAAAGCGCACCGACCCTCTCGAGCCAGTCCGGCTTCAGCTCCTGGCCGAAATAGTTGTCGAGGAAGTCCTGCCGGCCGACGCCATGCAGGTCGGCAAGCCGCATCAGCTTGCCCTCAAGCTGGATCAGCCGCTTGTTGATCTCGTAGAGCTGCTCGACCAGCGTCTCGATACGCGCATTGTTGAGATGCAGCGTCTTGAGGTTCTCGATGATGACCGAGACGATCTCGTCGTATTCCTTGAAGTCCTTCGGCGTGAGGGCCTTGCCCTCCATCTTCCGCGCGACCAGCCGCTCCTGCAGCTTCCGGTAGCGCTGGAAATTTTCGGCGACCGCATCGAGCGTCTTGGTGACGCCTTCGCGCAGCTCGGCTTCCATGGCCGACATCGACATGGCGCCGCCATCGTCGAACTCGTCCTCGGCCTCCTGGGCTTCGGCCTCAGCCTGCTTCTGACGCTCGAGCTCGACCTCGTCGACGTCTTCGTCGCGCTGACGGCGGACGACGGGCTTGGGCTTTTCTTTTTCCTTGAGGCGCTCGGCCTCGGCGAGCTTCCGCGCGGTGATCGGCGCGGTCGACGGCGGCGGCGCGCCGCCGTTCAGGACGATCTGAGAATTGTCGACGATGCCGCCGTGCGCGGCCGCGTAGGTCGCTTCGAGATCGATAATGTCGCGAAGCAGCACGCGCTCGTCGGTCAGTTCCTGACGCCACACCATGATGGCTTCGAAGGTCAGCGGGCTTTCGCACAGGCCGCGGATCATCGTGTCGCGGCCGGCCTCGATACGCTTGGCGATCGCGATCTCGCCCTCGCGCGACAGCAGCTCGACCGAGCCCATCTCGCGCAGGTACATGCGCACCGGATCGTCGGTGCGGTCATAGCGATCGGTCTTGGTGGCGGTGAGCGCGGTCGACTTCGAGCGCGCCGGGGCGCTGCCGCCTTCGCCCTCTTCGCCTTCCTCGGCTTCCGCCTCGGTCTCGCGTTCCTGCTCTTCCACGTCGTCTTCTGAATCGACGACGTTGATGCCCATCTCCGAGAGTTGGGACATGATGTCTTCAATCTGCTCGGACGAGTTCTGGTCCGACGGCAGGACTTTGTTCAGCTCGTCATAGGTGACGAAGCCACGCGCCTTCGCAGCCTTGATGAATTTCTTCACCGTGGCGTCGTTCATGTCGAGCAGTGGACCATCGGTCACTTCCGGCGCGGACTTGCGCTTGGTCGCTTCTGCTTTGGCCATCAATTCTCTCCGCCCGGACTTCTCGACGCGTCCAGCTCGTTCCTTGACGTCTGCGCCCTTGCCTGCCGAAGCAGTTTTCGCCGGCCCAGTCTTCGCACTCTCAGTCTTCGCACCAAGAACCTTCACGTTCTCGGCCTTCACACTCTTATCAACGCCCTTAGGCGCCGATTCTTTGGCGGCGACAGATTTTGCCGGCGCCGTCTTCGAAGCAACAGGCTTCACCGCCGCAGCTTTGACCGGTTGGGGCTTGCCCTTTGCCGCTTTCAGCGGCTCCGGCGCCTTCACCGATGCTTTCTGCACGGCCTTCTTCGGCTCCACTTTGGGAGCCGGTTTAGAGGCTTGTTTGGTCCGCGCGACGGTCTTGGCAGCAGCCTTGGCCGGCGGCGAGCGCTTCGCCTTGTTCTTCACGTCAGTCTTCAGAACGTTTATTCTCCATCGCGACGCCCATTCCGCCGATCGCGTCGCGCAATTCCTGCACGCCTTCATCGGCCGGAGATGTCACCGCTTCATCAATAACAGACCGGCTTGCCCGTCTCCGATCGATCACTTTGGCCATGATCCTGGCCTGGTGAGAGGCGCTCATGATCTCAACGCCCTCTTCGTCAGCCCGAACCGTCGCCTTGACCTCTCCGACCAGCGTTCGAGCGACCGGAAATCTGCCCAATGCGTCAAGCCAATCGCGGCCCTCGACTGAGCGAGGGTCCATCGGTTGCCCGACCGGGAAGGTTTCCAAAAGCTCGACAGCCCGCTTGCGGCCAAGGCTACGTAAATGGGCTGCAACAGCAGGTCGGTCAAGCATTTCGGTGTTGTCGTAGACGTAAAACGCAGCGTCTCGGATCGCCCCCACGTCCGGGTCCTCAAATGCGGCCCGGAACAGCACCTCCCGGCCCTGCTCCATGATCGCTGGCGACTCCAGCGCTCGGACCACCAGCCGCTCGCCCGTCATGCCGGTAGGACCCGGGCTTGATCCGCGTTTACCCGGCGTTTGCCCTGAACCTGGCGATGATCCGGACCATCCCCCGCTTTTGCCGCCCCGGCCGCCGCGGGAGTGCCAGTACAGCCTGTCCCGAAGTTCACGTTCGTAGGCCTTCTTGACTCCCGGGTGCTTGATCGCGTTCACAGCGGCCATAAGCCGCGCCTCGAGTCCGGCCTTGCGCTCGGGCGTATCGAGCGGTTCTGCCTCGAGCTCGCGCGACCACAACAGGTCTACCAGCGGGCGAGCGCTCGACAGCATGTCTCGCATCGCCTGCGCGCCCCGCACCCGCACCACATCGTCTGGATCCATGCCGTCGGGCAGCAGCACGAAGTAGAGCGTCCGTCCCGGCGTGATCATCGGCAGCGCCCGGTCGCATGCGCGCCATGCCGCGCGGATACCAGCCGCATCGCCGTCGAAGCAGAGGATCGGCTCCGGCGCCGCGCGCCACAGCAGCTCGAGCTGCTCCTCGGTCAGCGCCGTCCCCAGTGGCGCGACCGCTGTGCCGATCCCGGCCTCGGCCAGCGCAATCGCGTCGACATAACCCTCGGTAACGATCAGCCCACGCGATAGCGGGCCTTCCTTCAGCGGCGCCAAGGCCTCGCGCGCCGGCATGTAGCGATAGAGCGTCCTGCCCTTGTGGAAGAGTTGGCTGTCCGACGAGTTAAGGTATTTCGGCTTGCCGTCCGGCTCCAGCGTTCGTGCGCCAAAGGCGATGATCCGGTTCTGCTGGTCGGCGATCGGGAAGATCACGCGGTTGCGGAAGCGGTCCCACGGCGCCTTCTGCTTGCCGTCCGAGCCTTCTTCGTCCGGCCGCACCAGCAGGCCGGCCTCGACCAGCTCATCGAGGGATGCGCCCTGCTTCGTGAGGAAATCCGACAGCGCCCGCCAGCCATCCGGCGCAAACCCCATCCGGTGCCGCGCCCAGGCGTCCTTCCCGAAGCCGCGCTTCTCCAGATACTCCCGCGCCGCCGTTCCCTGGGGTCCGCGCAACTGGTCCTCGTAGAACACGCAAGCCTTCTCGGCCCAGTCGAGCAGCGTGTTGCGCTTCTTGTATTCCTGCACCTCGCCGGCCGACTGCTTTGGGAGTTCCAGCCCGACATCGCGCGCCAGCTTCTCGACCGCCTCGGAGAACGAGAAGCGCTCTGTCTCCATGAGGAACGTAATCGCGTCCCCCGACTTCTGGGAGGAGAAGCATTTGTAGAAGCCACGGTCGTCATGGACGTAGAAGGACGGTGTCTTCTCGTTCGAGAAGGGCGACAGGCCGACATAGTCCTTGCCGCGTTTCTTCAGGGAGACCTTTTTCCCCACGACGTCCGACAGCCGCACGCGCGACTTCAGCTCGTTGAGAAATTCCTCCGGGAAACGCATTGGTAGCCCTAACGGCTCGAAGCCCTGCATCCGGCGCTACAAGCGGCGCGAACCTCGCGCCAGCAGCCGACCGGCCGATCCTGTGGACGGTTAGAGGGGAATTGTGCGCTGATTCGGTCGAATCAAGCGCGCAGCTGCTAAAGCCCGGAAAACAAGGCGAATTGGAATGGCCTGGCGTCTATGCCCGGCGGCCTTCCATCAGGGCATACCACGCCCACCATTTCAGACCCGGAATACGGAGCAGCACAGAGTCTACCGCCGCCCCGATCGCCCGCACAGGCCCCAGCAGCGGCGTCTTGCGAAACAGGACCGAGCCCAGTGACGTCAGGCCATAGAGCCTCACATCCGTCTTTTCGAAGGTCGCGTCGAACTTCCTGAAGTCCGGCACCAGCAGCGGATGCTCGTCCGGCGTACGCGCTTCCGGGGTGCGCTTGCGGTAAAATTCGATCGCCGGGTTGTGGCCTAGCGGTTCGGTGAACAGCACAATTCCGCCCGGCTTCAGCACACGGCGCAGCTCGCTCATCGCCTTATCGTAGTCCAGGTGGTGCAGAATCCCCGATCCAAACACGAAGTCGAACGTGCCGTCGGCGAAGTCCATCGCCTCGGCATTCTGGACCGAAAGGTTCACATTGGTGATGCCGCGCGCCGTGATGTCGACATTGCCGGCGTCCACCGCCTGTTTGGAGATGTCGATGCCTTCGACCCGTTTCGCTACGCCTGCCAGCGCAATCGCGTTGCCCCCGTGTGCGCACCCGTATTCGAGCACGGTGGCATCCTTGGACAGCTCCATCCGGCGCTTCGCATACCGGTCGAAACAGCCCTTCAGCGCGATGTAATACTTCATCTGCGCTGAACGATCGTCTTCACCACCCGCAAAACGGGCGTCGTGGAACTGACGCTCGCGCTCAATGCGATCGACTGCGCCGTCCATTCGCTGGATCTCCTGGTTTGCCTGGCGCACCGGCCATGCACCCATCAGGCCAGCCGGGATTTCCATCCCTAACCATATTCCCCGCTCAGCACCCCGCCACCCAACTCCACTCCCACGCGAGTGACGCTGCCCGAAGCGACAGCGAAGAGTGATAGCGCTCACAGGCGCCGGTTGCTGCCCTTAACCTGCGGAGTCAAACGCTAAAATCCGCAGGTTAAGGACGCGCGCCGAAAGTTTTTCGGAAAAAAGATTCGCAAGTCAGCCAACAGCTTGCGCGGATTTCCGCGAAAAACCGCCCCGAAAAATCGTGCAAGTTATCCGGCTGGGTCCGGAGCGCACTTATAATCGCCGTTGCCCTGACGGAGGGAGGTCTTGGAGACGTCCGAAATCTCAAGGCGTCAGGGCGTTGGTCGGCGTGGGGTTTGAAGTGTCGGCGACTGGATCGC
>JAUYPV010000015.1 GCA_030697555.1 Hyphomonadaceae bacterium | reverse complement strand
GGATAAGTTGCACGAATTTTTGGAACGGTTTTCGGCGGAAATCCGCGCAAGTATCTGAGGCGTCTACGAATCTTTTTCTGAAAAAGATTCGAGCGCGCGTTCTTAACCTGCGGATTTGCGCGATCTTGTCCCCCTATTTCGATGCGCGCTGAGCTTCCTCCCCCTGCAAGGGGGAGGCGCTACGCTTCGCGATGATGGATCGGGCGAGATCAGGAGGGGGTTGCGTTCAACAGCGCCCGGTGAGGGCGACCCCCTCCTGATCTTTGCTGACCTACGCCCAGTGCTCTCAGCGCCTCCCCCTTTTAGGGGGAGGGAGTCTGGGCTCGCGCCCGTCGAACCATGACGGCGGGCTTTCCGATGATGGGTCACTACGCGAAGAAGCCGATGAAGAGTTGGCAGAAGATTGCGCCGACGAGGGTCATGCTGAAACCCCAGATCAGCAGGTTGCGGAAGAGCTTTTTGGTGTCGGCGGCGCCGGCGGGGACTGCGGCGAGGGCGAGGGCGCCGATGGTGGAGAGGGGCGAGACGTCGACGAGGGCGGCGCCGACATTGATGGAGAGGGCGATCTCGAGTGGGTCGCCGCCGCCGAGTTTTTCCACGAGGCCGGACACTGCTGGCAGGAAGGCGGGATAGACCACGCCGGAGGTGGAGCTGTAGGTCGAGATGAGGCCGGTGACGAAGGCCATCATGCCGTTGGCGGTGTCGGGCGTGGTGATCTTCGAGAGGCCGGTGGTGAAGAGGTCCATGCCGCCGGTCTTGTCCATCACGCTGACCAGCACGCCGACGCCGCAGACCATGACGATGACGGCCCAGGGTACGCTGCGGATGCTGGCGCCGTCGTCGGCAAGCTTTGTGAGGATGAGGGCTGCGGCGGCGATGAAGGCGGTGAGGCCGGGCGGATAGCCGAGGAAGACGACGCAGACGATCCAGACCGTGATGACGGCGAGGGTGAGCCAGTGGCGGGGCTCGAACTTCGAAAGTGTGACGGCTGCTACGTCCTCTCGGCCCTTGCGGAGAAGCGCGAGGCCGCCGAACAGGATGTAGGCGGCGGCAGCGACGAGCGTGTGGGCGACGAGGTTGGCCGCGAACGCTTCCCATTCATGGCCGACGAGGCCGGCCTTTTCCATCTGCGCCGAGACGATGAGGCCGCCGGCGGAGATCGGCGACAGGTTGCCGGCATTGGCGCCATTGCCGACCATCAGCGCCAGCAGGAAGGCGGGCGCGCCAACACGCAGGCCGGTGGTCATGGCGAGCGGCGCGACCAGTGCGGATGCGGCGATGGCGCCGGGGCCGAGCGCGGAGAACAGGGCGGAGAAAAGGAAGAACAGGATGGGCAGGAGGGCGGTGCGTCCGGCGCTGAGCCAGGCGATGCGCTCGGCAGCCAGGCCAAGCGTGCCGTTCGCCTGCGCCGCGCCGAAGAGGACGGAGACGCCGAGCAGGGTGAGGAAGAGGTCGGCGGGGAAGGCGGCGGCGAGTTCGGCCGGCTTCCACTTCGCGACCAGCACGGCGACGATGGTGGCGAGACCGACGGCCAGCACGCCGATGTTGATGCGGGACGTCAGGCTGACGAGGATGACCACGCCGAGAGCGATGAGCGACAATGTCGCCGGACTGGCAAGCTCAGCCATGCTCCCCCCTTTAAGGCCTCTGACCGGGCCTGTCAGGAGAAGGCTAGCGTGAGGCGGAGGCGCGGCCAATCATCATTTGCGCGCGCCCTGGCGGGTCAGGGCGGGGTGGTCAGCGCAGGAAGATGAAGTCCCGGGCTTCGCCGTCGGCGTCGACTTCGCAGATCGTGTCGACGATGAGATAGCCGCGCCTGTCTTCGAGGCGCATGCGGCCGCGTACTTCCCAGGCATCGCCCTGGACGAAGCGCGGTGCGGAATCGTACTCGGCGGAGTAGAAATCGCGCGCCCGGACCTCGTCCTCGGCGGCGCGCGTGCAGGAGCGGCGGGCGGCGCCGAAGTCCAGGCGTGCGAAGGCGGCACGGGACGGCGCCGGCGTGGTGCGGAGCGGGGGGATTTCGTCGCTGGCGGCTGAGTCCGTGTCGCGGGAGAGATCGGCGGTCTGCGTTTCCCGCTGGGAGCGCAGAGCCGCTTCACGCGCGGCTTCATCGCGCTGGCGGGTCAGGTCGGCCAGCCTTGCGGCTGCGGCCTCCTGGTCGATGCGAAGCTGTGCGAGGCGTTTTTCCTCGGCCGCCAGTTCCGCGGCGCGGGCGTCGAGACGGGCTTGCTGCGCCTTGAGTTCTGCGGCCTGCCGGGCGAGACGCGCCTGTTCGGCTTTCTGGGCTTCTGTCTGCTGGGCGAGCTTTGCCTGCTCGGCCTTGATCTTGTCGGCGGCGGTCTGCGCCTGTTTCTGCGCGGCCTGCTGGGCGGCTTTCTTCTGGGCTTCAGCCTTGCGTGCGGCGTCCTGCTCCGCGGAGCGGTAGCCGGGAGCGCCCTCGAGTTCCTGCCCCTCCTGCGCCTGGGCGGGAAGGCATACGAGCATGGCTGCCGCGAGAGCGCCGAGTGCAATGTTCCTGAGCATGGAGACGGCGTGCCTCACGCCGCCCCAAC
This sequence comes from Hyphomonadaceae bacterium, assembly GCA_030697555.1. Lineage (GTDB taxonomy): Bacteria > Pseudomonadota > Alphaproteobacteria > Caulobacterales > Hyphomonadaceae > UBA7672. The sequence goes on along the minus strand of JAUYPV010000015.1, from coordinate 1,192 downwards.
CTCAGATGAACGATCCGTTGCGCAAAGAGCCCGCGCGAGGGAACCCGCTGAATTCTCGCGAAGTATCCAACTGCAGTTTTTGCAGGCGGCTCAGCTCCAGGGTCCCTGTCGCCGATCCCAAGGGCCAGCCTTGGGCTTGCGCGTCACCGGCACAGCGGTGGTGTGCGGCGCGGAAGATCGCGATCCAAATTTCTGCGCCAGCGCTTTGACGCGGTTCTGGGTCGAGGGGTGGGTGGAGAAGAGGTTGTCGGCGCCGCGGCCGGCCAGCGGGTTGATGATGAACATGTGGGCCGTGGCCGGGTTGCGTTCGGCGGCCATGTTGACGGCGCCGCCTCGGGCGTAGGCGTCGATCTTCTGCAGGGCGGAGGCGAGCGCTTGCGGGTCGCCGGAGATTTCGGCGCCGGCGGCGTCGGCCTCGTATTCGCGGCCACGGCTGATCGCCATCTGGACGAGAGCGGCGGCCATGGGGGCGAGGATCATGATGGCGATGACGCCGATGAAGCCGCCGGGACGTTCGCGGTCATTTCCGCCGAAGAAGAAGGCGAAGTTGGCGAGTGCCGAGATGGCGCCGGCAATGGTGGCGGTGACGGTCATGGTGAGCGTGTCGCGGTTCTTCACGTGCGCCAGCTCGTGGCCCATGACGGCGCGAATCTCGCGGCGGTCGAGCATGGTGAGGAGGCCGGTGGTGGCGGCGACGGCGGCGTGTGCCGGGTCGCGGCCGGTGGCGAAGGCGTTGGGCTGGTCGCTCTCGATGATGGTGACGCGGGGCGCGGGCAGGCCGGCGCCGGCGGCCATTTCGCGGACATCTTGCGCATAGGCGCGGACGCGCGGGTCGGCGTGATTATCGCCGGCGTCCTGGGCGCGGTACATCGACAGCACGATCTTGTCGGCGTTCCAGTAGCTGATGAGGTTGCCGACAAGGGCTAGCCCAAGGGCGATGACCATGCCGGCGGGGCCGCCGATCAGGTAGCCGACGCCGACGAACAGGGCGGTGAGCGCCGCCAGAAGCATGAAGGTGCGAAGGTGGTTCGTGCCGTGCATGGGGGTGCTCGTTCTCCTCTCCCGAAATGTGGGTCTGGCCGGGGCGTACTCAAGCCCGCCCACGGCCCTGTGACCGCTCGGATTTCAGGGCAGATTCGGCCGTTCCGGGAGCGAAGTGCGCGCCGCCGCCTACTTCACCGTGATGGTGATC
>JAUYPV010000014.1 GCA_030697555.1 Hyphomonadaceae bacterium | reverse complement strand
CAAAATAGCGAACGGTATTCCCGTGAGCGACCCGGCCGCCGCGATGAAGACATGACGTTTCCCCTCCAATACGGGCGCCACGGGAACGACGAGTTGCCGATAGAGTGCGTGGGCCGTGCGCCGGTCGTAGGAATAGCCTTCGGCCGCCATCAGGACAGCAATGTCGCGGAGCAATACGGCTACGGCATCGTTGACCTGGCTCTGGGTCCATTCCGATCGCACCCATTGAAAGTCGGTCTGGCTGACTGCCATGACGTGTGTGCCGAACTGCATCGGCACCACCATCAGAACCGCTTCGTCCGGCGCGAGCAAGGCTTGGACCGCCGCAATGTCGAGCGCCTCGGGCCTCACCAGGGCGAAATACTGCGGGAAGTCGCGGCGCAGCGAAGCGTCGATCTCGGTGATCCGTGCCTCGATCGCGTCCCGCCGGGTGCGAAGCCTTGCCCTCAGCTGCTCAACGTCCATTCCCGACTTTGCCAATGTGCCGGCATAGGCCTGACTGTTTACGCTCCACTGGTTGCCCAAACTTTCCCGCTCGCGGACCAGGCTGCCGATGTTCGAACCGGCCTGGTCGGCGAAACGCTGGATGGCCATTTGGATAACCGCCCGGCTTGTCGTCCCCGCCACGGCATCCTGAAGCGCGGCAAAAGCTTCGCCAGTGAGCCCGGGTCGGTCGCCGGCCTGGGCAGTCGGAGCAGCCCAGGCCGCATCGGCAAGCAGCGGGAAGTGGTTGGATGACCGAACTTGCTCGCGGTTACGCTGCGCTTCCGCATATCCCCCCTCACCAGAGGCAAAGCGCAGGCGGCGCGACGCAACCGCCAGACGTGCAGGACCAATTGCGAAAGGGGCGGTGGCTGGTCTAGAAAGACGAAGGGACGCGAGCGCGGCCGCTGAATTCGCCGTAAAGGGATGCTCGCGGCCGAGCACTCTTTCCCTCGCCTCCAGCGTGCGCGCATAGAGAAGGTCGGCCTCGGCATAACGTCCCTGCTTGTCGTACAAAGTCGCCAGGTTGTTCATTGAGACGAGCGTATCCGGATGCTCCCTGCCGAGCACCCGCTCGCCTGCCTCCAACGCGCGGATGTAAAGCGCTTCGGCCTCAATGTAACGACCTTCGGCCTGGTATAGGAATGCCAGGTTTTTGACCGATAAAAGGGCGTGCGGATGTTCCCTGCCGAGCGTGCGCTCCCGCGCAGCCAACGCGCGGGTTTGGAGCGGTCTGGCCTCGGAGTAAAGTCCTTGCGTTTGGTACAAGACAGCCAGGTTGTTGACCGATGAAAGCGTTTCGGGATGATCGCTGCCGAGCGTGCGCTCGCGCGCCTCCAGCGCCCGGATGTGTAGTGGTTCGGCCTCTTCATAACGTTCTTGGTCTTGGTACAGGGAAGCCAGGTTATTGACCGACACAAGCGTCTCTGGATGCTCTCTGCCCAGCACCCGCTCGCGCGCCTCCAGCGCCTGGAGGTAGCGCGGTTCGGCCTCGGCATAACGTCCTTGGGTTTGATATAAGAAAGCTAGGTTGCCGACCGATATGAGGCTGTCCGGATGATCCTTGCCGAGCGTGCGCTCACGCGCCTCCAGCGCCCGGAGGTGGAGCGGCTCGGTCTCGGCGTAACGCCCTTGAGCTTGGTACAGGAAAGCCAGGTTGCTGACCGATATTAGCGTTTCCGGATGATCCCTGCCGAGCGAGCGTTCGCGCGCCTCCAGCGCCCGGAGGTAGAGCGGCTCAGCCTCGGCATAACGGGCTCGGTCTCCGTATAGAGCGGCCAGATTACTGACGGACGCGAGGGTTTCCGGATGCTCCCTGCCGAGGACCCGCTCGCGCGCCTCCAGCGCTCGGAGGTAGAGCGGTTCGGCCTCGCCAGAGCGGCCTTGGATATCGTACAAGACAGCCAAATAGTCGACCGAACCAAGCGTGTCCGGGTGCTCCCTGCCGAGCACGCGCTCGCGCGCTTCTAACGCCCGAATGAAAATCGGTTCCGCCTCTGAATAGCGGCCTTGAGTTCCGTACAAACCGCCTAGGCCGTGAACCGACGTGAGCGTATCAGGATGTTCCTTCCCGAGCGTGCGCTCGCGTGCCTCCAGCGCCCGGAGGTAGAGCGGTTCGGCCTCAAGGTAACGGCCCTGTGCTTCAAATAGACTGGCCAACCCGTGAACCGACGTGAGCGTATCAGGATGTTCCTTCCCGAACGTACGCTCGCGGGCCTCCAGCGCCCGGAGGTAGAGCGGTTCGGCCTCGGTATAGCCGCCCTGGGCTTGGTACAGGAAAGCCAGCTTGGCGACCGACCTGAGCGAATTCGGGTGATCGGGACCGAAAGCCGTTTCCGCCAAGGCCAGGCCCCTTGTGGCAAGTTCGATACCTTGGGCGAACGCGCCCCGTCCGCGTGCTTCGTCGGCGCCGTCGCTTAGCTGCCTCCATTCGGCCTCCTGGCTCTGAACGGCAGCGGCAGGCTGATTGTCCTGCCCGTGGGCTTTGTCCTCGACCAATGCCACGGACGCAAACAAGAGGACGGAGAAGTAGGCGGCCCGCGATGTGATGCGGGGAAATCTCGATTCGCCAAATTTTAGCGAAGCCAAGTTCGATGAGAGCAGGTGATCGTTCCCACATCGGAGCGAATTGTCCTGTTGGACGACGAGGGTCGTACCGGAGGAGATATTATGGGCGGGAAATTGTATCGAGAAGGCCATCTACGCTCTCCTCCCCGAAAGTGAGGAGAGCACATATTATCTCTCAGCCGCCGATCCGTAGGGATCGCATCGACGATGCCCTCTTGTTAGCACCTATTGGGCCTGCTTTCCAATCAGGCTGGCGCGTCCGAGTCTCACTCCACGATGTTGCGAGAAGCCTGGCGCACAACGTCCGCAGGGGGTCGGATATCCGGGCATCTGGTTTTTGCTCATTTCCTGCCCAATTCGTGCTATAAACCCGGTGACCCCCGAGCCAAGGTTCGAGAGCCTGCCGCTAATGCGGCCGGGCAAGGCCGGAGCCGCCGATCGGAAGGTGAGCGATGCGCGCCGGGCACCACATTGCCACTATGAAGGGCCTGAGACAGGGGCTGTTGCTGCTCGTCGGCGCCGTGTTGCTGCTGCTCGTGCCAGCGACCGGCGGACAAGGAGCTGACACTCCGGCATCTGGGTCGGCACCGGTGATCGTGCTGCACCTCGACGGGGCGATCGGACCGGCCACCGCCGACTATGTGGTGCGCGGGCTGAAGTGGGCGGAGCAGCGCCGGGCACCGCTGGTCATCCTGCGGATGGACACCCCGGGCGGGCTCGACACCTCGATGCGCGCCATGATCCGTGCGATTCTCGCCTCGCCGGTGCCGGTCGCCACCTACGTCGGGCCCAGCGGGGCGCGGGCAGCGAGCGCGGGCACCTTCATCCTTTACGCCAGCCACATCGCTGCGATGGCCCCCGGCACCAACCTTGGCGCGGCGACGCCGGTGCAGATCGGCGCGGTGCCCTCGCCCGAAGGAGACGAGGGCAAGGCCAAGAAGGCCGGCCCCAGCGCGATGGAGGCCAAGGCGATCAACGATGCCGCCGCCTTCATCCGCTCGCTAGCCGAACTGCGCGGGCGCAACGCCGACTGGGCGGAGAAGGCGGTGCGCGACGGCGCCAGCCTGTCGGCCGCAGCCGCGCTCGAGGCACGGGTGATCGATATCGCGGCGCGGGACCTTGCCGACCTGCTCAGGCAAATGGACGGACGCAGCGTTTCCATCAACGGGCGCAGCGCGACGATCGCTAGCGCCGGGCTCACGCTCGACCATGCCGCGCCGGACTGGCGCACGCGCATGCTGGCGGCGATCACCGACCCCAATGTCGCGCTGCTGCTGATGATGCTGGGGGTCTATGGGCTGATTTTCGAATTCATGAGCCCCGGCTCATATATGCCCGGCACGCTCGGCGCGGTCTGCCTGCTGACCGGGCTCTACGCGCTTGCCGCGCTGCCGGTGAACATTGCCGGGCTGGCGCTGATCCTGCTCGGAATCGGCATGGCAGTGGGGGAGGCCTTCGCCTTTTCCCATGGCATCCTCGGCGCGGGCGGGGTCATCGCCTTCGCGCTCGGCGCATCGATTCTAGTCGATGTCGATACGCCCGAATTTCGCATCTCGGGTTCGCTGATCGGCGGCTTGTCGCTGGCGAGCGCGGCGGTCATCGTGATGATCGTGCGCAGCGCGCTGAGCGCGCGCGGTCGCAAGATCGTCAGCGGACCCGAGGAGATGATTGGCGCGCCTGCCATTGTCCAGGACTGGGCCGAGGGCAAGGGCCATGTGTTCGTCCACGGCGAACGCTGGGCGGCGGCGGGCGGCGGCCGAATCGAGAAGGGTCAGCCGGTGCGGGTGACCCGGCTTGCCGGGCTGACCGTCGAAATCGAAGCGGACCCACTGCAGGAAAGTTGCCAAAGGAGGGATGAATGCTGATGAACCTCGCCTTCTACGTCCCCCTCGCCTTCATCGTGGTGGTGTTCCTGGCAGCGGCAATCAAGGTCCTGCGCGAATACCAGCGCGCGGTGGTGTTCACGCTCGGCCGGTTCACCGGGGTGAGGGGTCCGGGCCTCATCATCCTCGTCCCCTTCGTCCAACAGATGGTCCGCACCGATCTGCGCACCACCGTGCTCGACGTGCCGCCGCAGGATGTGATCTCGCACGATAATGTCTCGGTGCGGGTCAACGCGGTGATCTATTTCCGTATCGTCGATCCGGAGAAGGCGATCATCCAGGTCGAGGATTTCCTCAACGCCACCAGCCAGCTCGCCCAGACCACGCTGCGCTCGGTGCTGGGCAAGCACGAACTCGACGAGATGCTCGCCGAGCGCGACAAGCTCAACGACGACATCCAGGAGATCCTCGACAGCCAGACCGCCGCGTGGGGAATCAAGGTCGCCAATGTCGAGATCAAACAGATCGAACTCACGGAGTCGATGATCCGGGCGATCGCCCGGCAGGCCGAGGCCGAGCGCGAGCGCCGCGCCAAAGTGATCAACGCCGCGGGCGAGCAGCAGGCGGCGGCGAAACTGCTCGAGGCGGCGGAGATCCTCGGCCAGCGCCCCGAAGCGATGCAGCTGCGCTACCTCGGCTCGCTCAACTTCATCGCCGGCGAAAAGAACTCGACGATCGTCTTCCCCTTCCCGATCGAACTCGCCCAACTGATCAAGCGCGGGCCAGCGCCGGGGTAAGCGGCGGAACCGGGCACCTGCTTCTTACGGCTACCATGATCGGGCAGCCCTGAGCAGCAGGTCGTCGGTTACCTCCATGAGCAGAAAAGGTTCCGCCGCGGCTTCCATCACCGCATCGACAAAGGCGGCGCGCGTAACATGATCGTCGAAGGCCATCTTGGCTTCGAACGCCGCCCGCCCGCTTGCCTCGTCGGGCCATTCTGCCATGCCGATGAAACGGCCGTCGGCGGTGCGGTGGAGCCGCGAGCCATAACTGCCGTATCCCTGCATGATCAGCTCGGTTCCCCGCCGCCAAACCGCACGAAACTGATCCTCCTTGCCGGGGCGCACTCTCCACCAATAGGCGGCGATGAACATTGCGGCGCTCTACTGCGTTCCGGATCAGGCTTTCATCCTGCTGCCGGCGCGACGCCGCCACCGCGACTGTCTTTGCTATGCCCTTGGGAAGACTGGTGGTAGGATCGCCCGCGTCGCGCATCGCCGGAAGCCATGGCGATCTCCTTCAGCCTCCCGGCAGCCCGACCCAAAACGCCTGGAAAAGGAGCGTGTCATGAACGTCTTCATGCTGTTCGGCGGCAGCGGTCCGCTGGTCATCCTCACCTCGCACGGTTCGATCGAACACCCCGAGTTGCTGGAAAAGCTGGCGGTCAAGGGCATCGCCAAATTTCTCGCCTTCCGGATTCCCGCTGCGCTGGCGAGGACGCGCTACGGCGCTCACTTCGACATTGTCGCGCACGACCTTGCCGAGACGGACGCCTTGCGGGTGCTGGATTTCGATGGGGCACGCGCCTTGCGCCTGTTCGGTTTCGACGAGATGGAGGGTCCGTTCGTCCACGATCCGGCGATGGTGGCGCAATTGGGGCTGCAGATCGCAAGCTGACGCTTGCGCCGGGCTGACGGCCCGGCGTCGACGTTTCCTGCACTGCGTTGGCCGGCGCTACATCGGCGAAGGCCTCGCGTCGCTGAAATGGCCGCGCCGCGCGGCGCTGGTCAGGCGGCCAAATTCCGCGCCGCTCATGTGGACGAGCGAGGCATGGTCCCCGGCCTCGAAGTAGATGTCGGGCGCGTCGTCGAGACTGTCGTCGATGATGGTCGCGACCCCGTAACCCGAGCCGAGCGCCGGCAACGCGCCAAATTCGCAATCGTCGAAGATGCGCACGAGTCGCGTCTCGTCGACGAGCCGGGGTTTGGTTCCGAGATCGCTCCTCAGCTCCGCCAGCTCGACCCGCCGGTCTGTCGGCAGCACCGCGAGCAGATAGTCCTGCTCGGTATCGAGCAGCACGGCCTTGGCCATCTGCCAGGCCGGCACTCGGCACACCGAAGCGGTCTCGCGCGACGAATGGGTCGGCTCATGCGCGATCAGCTCGAAATCAGCGTGGTGCTCGGTGAGGAATGTGTTCAGTTTGCGGGCGATGGTCATGACACGTCTCCGATGATTTTGCCGCGACTGGCCCGCATCCACCCAGGAGCCCCAACCACCCCGAAGCGGTGCGTGCGCTGGCAATGACTATAGCCTGGTTCGCCTTGAACCAAGAAGCCCCGTGTGCCGGCTTGTCGGCGGTCTCGATGGCCAAGGATGACGGCAGGCATCGCCACCGTCCCGCCCTGTGCCAGCTCGATCTGCGCTTCACGCAGTTTGCCGATAATCTCGTCCGGCTTATGCCCTTTGCCCATTTTCAAACTCCTTCATGATCCAGAATGACAGAGATTTTGGACCACTCTGAAGGGGGCAGACCAACAGCAGGGTGCCGATCAAGCCTTGTGTGCTGCTGCTGCGAGCATAAGACTGAACACTGGAGCAGGTTGTCCTGGAATCGTTTCATCCATTGACGCGGCGGCCCATGCGACGCCTTCGATGGAATCTGCAAGCGCGGCAAGCGGCATGCCGAGCGCAGCTTCGAAGATCGGGTCCTGTGCCATCGCGACCTGACGGAAAAGCCCTCCGGCGCGTCGAGCGTGGCGAAGGGCAGCGGCCTGCTTGCCCTCACGGATCTTCACTCCGGTCGCCGCCAGAAGGATCAGCCCCTTGAGGAACACGGCAAGGGGCTCGCGACGGTCCGCAGCCTGCCAAAGCGGCTCCCAGGCTTCATGAGCTTCCCAGTAATAACCGTGGTTGAAGAGGTCGGCTCCCCAGCGGAAGGCTTCCGTTTCCAGCGCGGTCCCAGAGGCGGCCGCTACCGGTTCCTGGCCGTAACTATGGCCTCCGGGATCGCGCACCGGATGCGGGTGCCGACCGGGTAAATATGCATAGGGCGGAAGGCGCTTGCGAGGCAGCAAGCGAGGACCTGGCGCCATGCCAATGGTCATCGGTTTGCGCCACACGCTTGCCAGCCAGGGCTGCTGTTCGAGCGGCACGCCCGTTGGCCGATAATAGTGTGTCAGCTCCACGAACCCCGCGGCAGTCACGAAGTCGCGCCAAGCCTCCCATTTATGGAAGGCGCCGTAACGGTCGCCGTTCCAGCCCTCTTGACCGTCGCCGCGGGGATTCGAGCTGAACAGCACCCCGCCCGGCTTCAGCGTCGCGTGCAACTGCTTGAGCACGCGCGGCAGTTCCTGACTGGGAACATGGAATAGCACCGCGTTGGCAAACACGCCGTCGAAACGGCTGCCGGGCAAATCCAGCTCGAGGAAACTCTGCTCGAGGACTACGCAACCGCTCAAGGCCCGCGCCATCGCGGCCAATTGCGGTGATCCCTCGAGGCCGGTCGCGCTATGACCGAGCGCCTTGAACGTCTTGAGATCGCGCCCCGGGCCGCATCCGAAGTCCAGCAGCACGTAAGGCGGCGGCGGCGCGATGGCCTGCAGCAGCGCGGCAATGTTCTGGCTCACGTCGTGATCGCGCGTGCCTTCCCAGAACGCCTGCGCCTGCCGGTCGTAGTGCGCCAGCGTCCGCGCCGCGATTCGCTGCAGGTCCTCCAGGGGCAGTTGCATGTCCGATCGCTTCAGACGAAGCGCCGCGTGAGCGGCGAGCTAGAGGCTGTCTGGCCCAGAGCCAAAGGGGAACATACTCCGGGATTCTCCGGTTCAGCCCTGATTGCTGGCAACACAACTGGCATCAGGGCCGGCCCGGCCAAACTCGGGCGCCTTGCCGGACGGTTCCGGTCGGCCGGATGGTGAAGCCTTCGATCGGCGATGCGCTTTCCTCCCGATGATCGATGCGATCCACGCGCGCGGCGGTTGGTCCTCGCCGGCAATCAGCGGTGAATTCCTCGACCGCACCGGACTCACCGACCACCAGTGCCTCGACGCTGCCATCTCGCCAATTGCGTACCCAACCGGAAAGTCCTCGCGACCGGGCAGCCCGGACCGCCCGGTCACGATACGCCACGCCCTGAACCAGACCGTGAATGCGTAAACGACGGCCGATCATATCCGCTATCCTCCATCGCATCTCGCCGGCGGCATGCCGCCTCGAGAGAGTGTCCCGATGGCCTAAACTATACCCTGAGGCGAGTTGGTGATATGCTGAAACCGTTGCCCACCGTCAGTGCGCCAAGGCGATGGACTATCGCTTTCATCAACAATGCCCGCCGGCCACCCGATCCAAACGGTTGGGGGAGCATGTCATGAAAGTCTTTGTCCTATTCGCCGGCAGCGGGCCCCTGGTGGCCCTGACCTCGCATACTTCGATCGAGGACCTAGAGGTGTTGGAGAAGCTCGCCGCCAAAGGCATCGACAAGTTCCTCGCGTAAGGAAGACGTGACTGGCTGTGCCGGGCAGCACGGCCTGCGGTTGGACCGCGTGATCGATATGTCCGCCAACAGTCACTCGATCGTCGTCCGCAGGACGTCTGGTCGATCCAGCATGCGGAGACCTTCACCTGGGCTCTGACCGGCCCCCATTGGTGGTCCGTGATGTCTCAGTGGACTGTCGCCACGGTTAACCTTCCCGGCTGAAGCCGGGGGTTTGAAACCGAAGACGGGACAATCAACCTGGCGCTTCAGGCCTGCGCGAAACTCTCGAACGACCACGGTGTGGCGGAGATCCGGATCGGGGTTAAGGCGTTTGAATGTATCGGCGCATCGCCGCCCCAGGACCACCTGCATATCGATCTCGAAATTGGCGGGCAGGAGACCACCATTCTCTGCCCTTATTGCGCGACCCAATTCCGGTTCGATCAAGACCTCGATCCGTTCGACGCCGATCCGCCGGGCAGCGTTTATTGCATCGGCTGATGGCGGCAAGGCTCACTGCTTTCCTCCCATCGATTTTGGCTATATGATCCACGCGATTAGTTGTTTCCCACGAGGCGAGTCGAAACTGGCCAGCTGACATGGCAAGAGGCCCGTCCGCATTGGAGGGAAGGGCCTATGCGTGTTGCGATTGCCATCGCTGCGCTCGTGTTCGGTTCGATCGCTTTTCACCTGCTCAGTCCTTGGTGGCAGACACCTATCGCCTCCAACTGGGGTTCGATCGATTCGGCGCTCACCATAACCTTGTGGATCTGCGCCATCGCCTTTGTCTCGCTCAACCTTTTCATGGCCCTGGCGCTGATGCGATTTCGTCACCGGCCCGGCAATCGCGCGCATTATGAGCCCGAGAATGCCTTGCTGGAAAAGAGACTGACTTTCTGGACGACGATCGGAATCGTCGGGATGCTGGCACCCGGACTCGCCGCCTGGAGCCAGTATGTGACGGTGCCCAAGGATGCTGCCATCGTCGAGGCGGTCGGCCAGCAATGGCAATGGTCTTTTCGATTTCCCGGACCGGACGGCGTACTCGGCACGACCGCGGTCAGCCATATGACGACCGACAATCCCTTCGGCCTCGATCCCCGCGACCCGTTCGGGCGCGACGACATATTGGTCGAAACCAATGAACTGCATCTGCCGGTGGGAAAGCCGGTGAAAATGGTGCTGCGATCGAAGGACGTCCTGCACGACTTCTACGTGCCGGAGTTTCGGGCCAAGATGGATCTGGTCCCCGGCATCGTCACCTATTTCTGGATGACGCCGACCAGGAAGGGAAAATACGACATCCTTTGCGCCGAATTATGCGGCGTGGGTCATCACGAAATGCGCGGTATCGTCATCGTCGAACTGCGCAAGGATTTCGATGCCTGGCTGTTGCAGCAACCGAACTTCGGGCAAATGATGGCGCAGGCGAGCCCGGTTCAGGTCACCGTCCCGCTCGCCATCGCCCATGCCCATCCCGGCATGACGCCAGCAAGCGGAGGGTTGCGCTGATGGCCACGACGATCGCTGACGATCTCAAGCCGCTGCACCATCCCAAGACATGGGTGGGCAAATATATCTGGAGCCAGGATCACAAGGTCATCGCCATCCAGTATAGCCTGGTCGCCCGTGAAGAACGCTGTAGCCCGCGGAAAAGCGTAGGTTTTGGCCGATCTCAAGTATTCGAATTTGCAAGGTAAAGGGCTAATCGGGGGAAAAGCTTGTGATTTCGCACGCCGGTGTACGCGAGGTCTTTCCCTGGT
>JAUYPV010000013.1 GCA_030697555.1 Hyphomonadaceae bacterium | reverse complement strand
GAATCGCCGAACAGGGCGAGGATGCGCGCGCCTTTGATGTCGATCAACGGCTCTGGCGTCATCGTCATGCCGTCGAAATAGGGCGGGTTCTGCACATAGGTCGACGTCATCGGCCAGCCATAGGTGGCGCCCCCCTCGACCTTGATGCCCTGCCATTGCTCGTCGCCCTTGAAGACATCGGAGTAGCGCGAGGCGAACATCTCGGCCGTCACGACCGAGCGCACCGTGTCGGCGATCTCTTTCGTTGTCGGCCAGATTTCCGAGAGATAGACCGGCTCGTTCTCGTCGTCGTAGCCGATGGCGTCCTTGGTGATGTCGACATTCATCGAACCGGCGAGAGCGTAGGCGACAACCAGCGGCGGCGAGGCCAGATAGTTCGCCCGCACGTCGGGGTTCACACGGCCTTCGAAGTTGCGGTTGCCCGACAGCACGGAGGTAGCGACGAGGTCGCCCTCGGCGATGGCGGCCGAGACTGCGGGGGGCAGGGGGCCGGAGTTGCCGATGCAGGTCGTGCAGCCATAGCCGACCAGGTTGAAGCCAAGCGCGTTGAGATCGTCCGTGAGGCCCGCCTTGTCGAGATAGTCTGTGACAACCTGGCTGCCCGGCGCGAGCGATGTCTTCACCCAGGGCTGGCTCGTGATCTTGCGGGCGCGGGCGTTGCGCGCCAACAGGCCGGCTGCGATCAGGACGCTCGGGTTCGACGTGTTGGTGCAGGATGTGATCGCGGCGATCACCACGTCGCCATGGCCGATCGAGTACTTTTCGCCTTCGACCTTGGCGCGGACATGCGATTTGTCGAGGCGGTTGAATTCCTTGTCGAGCGCCACCGCGAAACTGTCGGCCGCATCGCGCAGCACGATGCGGTCCTGCGGGCGTTTCGGTCCGGCGATCGAAGGCTCCACCAATGCCAGGTCCAGCGACAGCGTGTCGGTGAAGATCGGATCCTTCATGTCCGCGCGCCACATGCCCTGCGCCTTGGCGTAGGCCTCGACCAGCGCGACGCGCTCGGCAAGGCGCCCGGTGGACGACAGGTAGTTGATCGTCTCCTGGCTGATCGGGAAGAAGCCGCAGGTCGCGCCATACTCCGGCGCCATGTTGGCGATCGTGGCGGCGTCTTCGAGCGACAGGTTTTCAAGGCCCGAGCCGTAGAACTCGACGAACTTGCCGACCACGCCCTTCTTGCGCAGCATCTGCGTGACGGTGAGCACGAGGTCGGTGGCGGTGGCGCCCTCCGGCAGCTTGCCCGTCAGCTTAAAGCCGATGACTTCCGGGATCAGCATCGAGACGGGCTGGCCCAGCATTGCGGCCTCGGCTTCGATCCCGCCCACGCCCCAGCCAAGCACACTGAGGCCGTTGATCATCGTTGTGTGGCTATCGGTGCCGACGCAGGTGTCCGGGAAGGCGAGGTTGTCGCCTTCTTCCTCCTTGATCCACACCGTCTGGGCGAGGTATTCGAGGTTCACCTGGTGGCAGATGCCGGTGCCCGGCGGCACGACGCGGAAATTGTCGAACGCGCTCTGGCCCCATTTCAGGAACTCGTAGCGCTCCATGTTGCGCTCGTATTCCCGCTTCACATTCTGGCCGAAGGACGAAGCCTTGCCGAAATAGTCGACCATCACCGAGTGGTCGATGACGAGGTCGACCGGCACCAGCGGGTTCACCTTCTTCGGGTCAGCGCCGAGCTTGGCGGCGGCGTCCCGCATGGCGGCGAGGTCGACCACGGCCGGCACACCCGTAAAGTCCTGCATGAGAACGCGGGCCGGGCGGTAGGCGATCTCGACCTCGGCCTTGCCCTTGTCTTTCAGCCACTCGGCGAAGGCGCGGATGTCGGCCTGGGTGACCGTCTTGCCGTCCTCGAAGCGCAGCAGGTTCTCCAGCAGCACCTTCAGCGAAACCGGCAGGCGCGAAATGTCGCCCAACCCGTTTTGCGCCGCAGCCTCAAGGCTGTAGTAGGTGTAGGTCTTGGCGCCGACCTTCAGGGTTTTGCGGGACTTGAAACTGTCGAGGGAAGGCATGTCTGAAACACCCTTTTTGGGCAGCGAAAATCGGTGTTGGGGAGAGCCGGCGGCCCCCCGCCCTGGCGGCGTTGATAAAGGACGCCGCCCTGGGAAGCAATCAAGCGGCAAGGGGTAAAGGATTTGGTCGTCGCGCCTGCCTCTTCCCTGGTCCTTGAGGTCGAAAATCTCGCTGCCGTGCGGGGTCTCCGCGTGCTGTTCGAGGGTCTTTCCTTACGCGTTTCGGGGGGGGAAGCGCTCGAACTTCGCGGGCCTAACGGGTCGGGCAAATCGACGCTGCTTCGCATTCTCGCGGGCCTCACCCGCCAGCATGCCGGGACCGTGACGTATTCCGCCGACGAACATGACGCGCCGCATCACTATCTCGGCCATGCCGATGCGGTGAAGCCGACCGAATCGGCAGGCGAGCAGGCGCGGTTCTGGGCCAGCTATTTCGGTCGCCCGGCCATCACCGCCACGGATGCGCTCGCCCGCGTCGGGCTTTCCCAACGGACGGAAGTACCCGGCCGAGGGCTGTCGGCGGGGCAGAAACGCCGCCTCGCCCTTTCAAGGCTTCTGATCGATCCGCGTCCGGTCTGGCTGCTGGACGAGCCGACTGCCGCGCTCGATATCGAAGGCCGCAAGCTTGTCGTCGATCTCGTCGCCGAACACCGCGCCACCGGCGGCATGGTCATAGCGGCGATCCACGGCGACGGCTTCGTGAATTCCAACACGCTCGACCTTTCCAAGCTGAAGGCCCCCGCTAACCTGGAAGGGTTGGCATGAGCGGGTCGGTTTCAGTCTTTGTGCGCGAGCTGAAGCTCGCCTGGTCGGGCGGCGGAGGTCCGGTGCTGCCGGTCGGCTTCTTCGGCGTCGCCTGCATCATGACGCCCTTCGCCGTCGGCCCCGAGATCGAGAATCTCAAGACCGCGGGGCCGGGCGTGATGTGGATCGCCATGGCGCTCGCCAGCCTGCTTCCCATGGAGCGGCTGTTCCAGGCCGACCTCGAGGACGGCACCCTCGACGCTTATGCCGGATCGGGCGTCGCCATGGAGGGGATCGCGCTCGCCAAGACCGTGGCGCACTGGATCGCCACCGGCATCCCACTATCGCTTGCCGCGCCCATCCTCTGGATCCTGCTGCAGGGCGCACCGGAAGTGGCGCCGATGGTGATCCTGACCTCGCTGATCGGCTCGGCGGCATTTTTCATGTTCGGCGCGATCGGGGCGGCGCTCGCTGCCGGGGTGAGACGCGGGGGCCTGCTGATCGCGCTGGCGACGCTCCCGCTCTACGTGCCTACCATGATCTTCGGAGCCGCCACGCTTTACGCAGCGGCGATTGGCGAGGGGTGGCAGACGCCCCTGATGCTGACAGGCGCCGCCGGCCTTCTGGGCCTCGCCATTTCGCCTTTTGCGGCTGCAATGGCGTTGCGGACGGCAATCGACTAGAGGGTTTTGCCGCACCCGTGATCCGGAAGATGTGAACGGCAGAAACGCCGCTGGCGGCTAGACTAGGCAGGACCGACTTCAGGAGCTCCCGGCATGGCCGTGATGTCCATCTTCGCAAACCCGCATCGCTTCATGGCGGTGTCCAAATGGTTTGCCTGGGGCTTCAGCGGCCTCGGCGCCGCTCTGATCCTCTTCGGCGTCTACCAGGGCCTCTTCATCGCTCCGGCGGATTACCAGCAGGGCGACGCCGCCCGCATCATGTACATCCACGTTCCTTCGATGTGGCTGTCGATGTTCGCCTACGCATTCATGGTGGGCGCAAGCTTCGTGTCGATCGTCTGGAAACACGCGCTGGCCGACGTCGCCGCGAAGTCGGCGGCGCCGATCGGCGCAGCCTTCACTGCGCTCGGCCTGATCACCGGCTCGATCTGGGGCCAGCCCATGTGGGGCACGTGGTGGGAATGGGGCGACGCCCGTCTCGTCTCCGTGCTGATCCTGTTCTTTGTCTTTCTGGCCTACATGGCCATCTGGCAGGCGATGGACACGCCGCAGAAGGCCGCGCGCGCCGCCGCTATCCTCTGCCTCGTCGGCGCGATCAACCTGCCGGTCATCCACTTCTCGGTCGACTTCCTCAACACGCTGCACCAGAAGGCGACCTTCTTCGCCGGCGGCGAGGAGAAGGCGACCATCGGCTTCAAGGCGCCGATGTACACCGTGGCGCTGGGCTATCTGGCGCTGTTCGGCGGGCTCACGCTGCTCAACATGCGCGCCGAGATCATGCTGACGCGGGCCGAGATGCTGGCCCAGCGCAAGCAGGCGCAGGCTGCAGGCTGACCCGATGCCACATTTCGACAAATACGCGCCTTACGTCCTCTGGTCCTACGGCATCGCCGCCGTGGTCCTGCTCGGCCTCGTCGCGTGGACGCTGTTCCGCATTACCAATGCGAAGAAGAAGCTCGATGCGGTCGAGCCGAAGAAGGACGACACGCCATGAAGCGCTGGCTGGCGATCATTCCGCTTGCCCTGTTCGGCGTGCTGGTCGTCGTGGCCTGGCAGCAGCTGACGAAGGACGACCCCGCGCCGGCGAGCTTCACCTCGCCCGAGCGGCCGGTCCCCTCGACCGAGTACCAAACGCTCGATGGCACCACCACCAGCCTCACCGCGATGAAGGGCAAGCCCTATATCGTCAATTTCTGGGCGACGTGGTGCACGCCCTGCAAGGCCGAGCATCCCTTCCTCATCCAGATGGCGAGCGAAGGCGTCGACATTGTCGGCGTACTGCACAAGGACAAGAACGAGCCCGCGAAGGAACTTCTCGCTCGCGACGGCAATCCGTTCTCGACCATCCTGCTCGATCCCCTGGGCGACCTTTCGCTCGAAGTCGGCATCAGCGGCGTGCCCGAAAGCTTCCTCGTCAATGCAGATGGTCAGATCATCAAGACGATCCGCGGCCCGATCGTCGACCGCAGCCGCGCCGAGGATTTCGTCCGCGCCTACCGCGCTGAACTTGCCAAGGCGTCGGCGCCGCCTGCGGGCGGCTAGCGCTTCTTGCGGTTCTTCTTTTTCCGCTTGCGCCGTTTGCGGGCCCGCTCTTCGGCCTTGTCGGCTTTCGCCTTGGCGGCCTTCTTCTCATTCTTCAGGTCCGCAATCTCGGCGACATGCGCCTCGTCTGCCGCATCGGCCAGCGACTGCAGCGCAGCCGTGAAGCCCGTCCGCCTGGCTCGCGACAGCGACGCCAGCAGCGCCGCATCGACCGACCGCATCGCCGGCAGGGCGGCTTCGAGGTGGTCGCGGCCTGACCGGCTCAGCTTCACCGATTTGGCCCGCAGGTCGTCGGCGGCGGCCGAGCGGGCGATCAGCCCCCGCTTCTCCATCCGCAGCATCATCTCGGCCAGCGTCGACCGGTCGATGCCGGTTGCCCGCACCAGGTCCGACTGGCTGGCGCCTTCGAGTTCCGCGATGGCCGCCAGCAGCACGGTCTGGCGCAGGGTGACGCCGTCGGTCAGCCCCGCCTTCATGAAGATCTCGGCTGCGTACTGGTCCGCCCGCCGCAGCAGGTGGGACGGGGAGGCGGAAAGCTTGAACTCCTCCTCGCGTCCGGTCGCCTCGCGCGGGGCCGAACTCTCCGACCGCCTGGCGGTAACGGTGAGGGAGTTCATGCCCAGCCCCGTATTCGGACCACAAGTCTTCGAATCAGAGTCAGCATATGAAGCCCGGAGACGGCGTTTCATCCCCCGCACGGGTAAATGTAGGTCTCAACCTTTGACTGTGCACAGCAAAACGTCATGCTGACTGCGTGAGCGACGCGCGGCTTCCCATTTCCTTTGTTAACCAGGCGCCGCCGGGCGAGGACCGCGAACGCCGCGTGTGCCAGACCTGCGGTTACATAGACTACGTTAATCCCAGAATCGTGACGGGCGTGGTCGCCCACGCCGACGGCAGAATCCTTCTCTGCCGCAGGGCCATCGAGCCGCGCAAAGGCTTCTGGACGCTGCCCGCGGGCTTCCTGGAACTCGGCGAAAGCGTCGAGGAGGGCGCCAGGCGCGAGGCCCGCGAGGAGGCCATGGCCGAGCTCGAGATCGAGACCATGCTGGGGGTCTATTCGATCCCGCGCATCGGCCAGGTGCAGATATTCTTCCGGGCGAGGCTCCTCAACGATCCCACGCCGGGGCCGGAAAGCCTCGAAGTGATGCTCGCCGGATGGGACGATATCCCATGGAAGGAACTTGCGTTCCCATCCGTGAAATGGTCGCTCGACGCCTACCGCGCCACCGAAGGGCAGACCGGCTTCGCCCCGTTCGGCAATCCGCCCGGAACCGATCACCTCACGCGCTAGCCGTCAGCGTTCAAGCCATGGCCGGCGTCACGCCGCCAAGGTTCTTCTCCTTGGCGAACGGGCTGAGTCCCAGCCAGCTATGCATGCTCGACGCAAGCTTCTTGTCGCCGGTGAGCTGGAGCCGCTGGGCGCTGAGCGCGCCGCGCACCGTATCCAGCCCCATCCAGATCGCCGTCATCGTGCGCAGGTCAGAGGAGACATAGAGGTCCACGTCGAAGCCCGGATCGATCGAGCACAGGTCCGTGCCCGTGTCCGGCTCCATCAGCAGCCACCATGAGCGCTGGCCCACCGGCTGGTCGGGATAGAGGAACTGGATGACGCGGCGGTCCTCGGGCAACGGCTTCGGATCGATGTTGCGCCGCATGTCCCACATCAGAAGCTGCACATCGAGGTGCTGTAGAGACATCTCGCTCGTGATCCAGCGCTGCCCCCACCTTCCGAAGCCCATCACCAGCGGCTCGAGTTCGCGGCCGGCCGCGGTCAGCTTGTACTCATAGACGCCCGGCTCCTTCTTCACAGCAGACCGCTGCACGACGCCTGCGGCCTCGAGCTCCTTGAGGCGCTGCGAAAGCAGGGCAGGCGACATGCGCGGCATGCCGCGGCGCAGCTCGTTGAATCGCGTCGTGCCGGCGATGAGTTCGCGCAGCACCACGATCGTCCAGCGCGTGCACAGAATTTCCGAGGCCATCGCCACGGGACAGAACTGCTTGTAACTGCCTTGAGTCATCGGACCCCTCCTGATCGGGCTCTTCTCATGAGCCGCCACTTTAGGTCCGCTCGGGCCATGGGCCTAGTTCGGAATCTGTACTGCTTAGCTTCAGTCCCTGAACTGGCCCCACCGCCCCGCAATCTGGGATGCAGGCGTTGGGCTGGCTACTCCCATAAACAAGACAGGAAAACTGCAATGTTACACGTACTCAAAGCCGGTATCGCAATAGCGGCCTTCTGCGCCCTGCCGATGTCGCCCACCGCCGAAGCGGAAACCCCCGCGCGGCAGGTTTCGGTCGCCGTCAGCTATGCCGACCTCGATCTGTCCTCGCTCGCCGGCGCCGACGCCATGCTCGGCCGGATGCGCCTCGCCATCCGGAAAATCTGCGGAGACACGCCGCATCCGAGCCAGCTTTCAGCTGGCAGCCGCCACAGGGAATGCGTGCGCTCGGCCATGACGCGCGCGGTCGAAACGCTCGACCATCCGGTGGTCACCGCCGCTCACAGCGGCCGCCGGCCGGGTGCTCAGACAGCCGCGCGCTAGCTGCCGCGGCCTGGCCTCGCCTGCGCGCCGCTCCCCCGGTTGCGCAGGCGGGATCCGACAAACATTTTCATCAGTAATTTCAGGAAACAGATATGCCACTCGTAGACATCCAGCTCATCAAGGGCGTGTTCACGCCCGAGCAGAAGAAGACCATGATCGGCAAGGTCACGGACGCGATCGTCTCGGTCGAAGGCGAAGCCATGCGCGGCGTCACCTGGGTTCGCGTGCAGGAAATCGAAAGCGGCGAATGGGCTATCGGCGGCCAGCCGCTGACCACCTCGGACGTGAAGAAGCTGGCTGCTGGCGGATAAGCCAGCCAAACGTTCGCAACTAGGCTGCGTCTTCCGCTTTCTTTTCGGCGGGGGGCGCAGCCTCTTCCCGCTCTTCGATGTTGTGCTTCATCAGGAAGGGCAGGTTGATGAGCATGAACACGATCGCCAGCGGGATCGACAGGAAGAGCTTCGAGTTCGACCAGAAATCCTCCGACGTGTTTCGCCAGATGATTTCATTCAGCACCGCCAGCACCGCGTAGAACGCCGCCCAGCGCAGGCCGAAGACGGTCCAGGCCTTGTCCGGCATGTTGAAGGCGTGGCTGAACGCCGTCTTCCAGATGTTCCGGCCTATCGCGATCGAGCCAACGATGGTCACGCAGAACAACGTGTTGATGATGGTTGGCTTGTAGTAGGCGAATTTCGGATCCTGCAGGTAGAGCGTCAGCCCGCCGAAAACCATCACGACAACACCGGTGATGATCAGCATGGGCGGCAGCTTGCGGCCCTTGTAGAGCGTCCAGCCGATCGCCGCGGCGACGCTCGCCATGAAGACGCCTGTCGCCCAGTAGATTGCGTTCTCCTTGGAGAGAATGCCGTTGTTCTCGGGGAAACGCCGTACGACGTTGTAGACGACGACGAACAGCAGCACCGGGCCGATATCGGTCCAGACGTTTCCGGCGCCTTTGGGGATCTTGTTCTTGGGGGTGGCAGGCGCGGTGGTGTCGGTCATCGGCTGACTTAGCTGGCGGAAGGCTGAAGGTTCAAGCCCGGCGCAGCTTTCGGGCGGCAAAACCCTGCAAAGCCCCGCGCGCGCCTGCGGCATCCAGCAGCAGAGCGGACATTACATATGTTGCTGCGCCCAACGCCGCCTTCATCGCCAGTTCGGGGAATCCACCGATTGCCGGCATCAGCATCACCACAACCGCCATGGCGGCGCATGCGCCCGCCACCTTCGCGAAGTCCCCCCACGGCCAGGCCAGCGGCGCTAGCCTCCGCCCCACCACGCCCAGCAGCACCAGCGCCAGCGCGTAGCACGCCACTGTCGCATAGACCGCGCCCATCAGTCCGATCCACGGCAAGAGCACCGCGTTCATCGCCACATTTGCAAGGGCAGGGATCGCCATCAGCCACGCCCGCAGGTCCGTCCGCCGCGCCAGCGCAAACGCCTCAGACAAATAGTGCATCACGAACCCGCTCATCAGGCCCGACAGCGCGATCCACGGCATGATCGCCGCAGCCTGCACGCGCATTTCCTCACCGATCATCACTTCGCTGAGAGGCCGTGCGACGAGCGCGAGCCCGGCCGCCGCCGGCGCCGCCACCAGCAGCAGCGTGCGCGCCACCTGCCGCGACACTTCGCGCACCGCCTCAGGTCCCTCGCGTTCCCACGCCGCCATCATCATTGGCGCGCCCGCCGCCGCCGCCCACGCGCATAGCAGCCCCACCGACTTGTCGGCGACGCCATAGCCCGCCGCGTAGACGCCAACCGATTCCGGCCCCAAGAAATATGCAATGAGGAAACGGTCGCCCGCATCGAGCGCGATGTTCAGCACCAGAGCGATCGCCACCGGCGCACCATAGGCAAGATACGGCCGCACTCGATTGCGCTGGAATCGGCCGCCTCTCGATTCACGCCACAACCGCGCGCTTTCGACCACGGCCAGCACCGCCAGCACGCTCGCCAGACCAGCGAACGGCGCGGCAGGTCCAAGCCCCGTCCGCCACGCGAGGAATGTTCCCAGTGCAAACGCGCCGACATCCTGGCAGATCCGCACCGTCGACCAGCGCGACACGCGCTGCTGCGCCCGGCTGATCTCCTGCGCGGAGTTCACCACCGGCGCCAGGATCATCGTCGCGCCCGCGACCGCCAGCGCCAGCTTCAGCTTTGGATCGCTCGCGATCGTGACCGCGCCCAGCATTACGACAATCGCCACCGCCGCCGACGCAGCCAGAAGCGCCAGCACGGTCCGGATATGGTCGGGCATCGCGCCCTTGGCCACAGCTTCGCCCGCAAAGCGGTAGGCCGCCGCCTCGCCCCAGGTGACAGCCAATGTGTAGACGATCCCCATCGTGGTCAGCGCCAGCGCGTAGAAGCCGTAATCCGCAGGCGAAAGCAGGCGCGTCAGGGCGTAGACCGCGCCAAAGCTGGCGAGGCCTCCGGCAAGGCTTGCCGGGAAGTAGCCAAAAAGGCGCCGCCAGATCATGCTCGGGTGCGACCGTTGATTCCTCCGCATTGGACCAGAAGCACGTTCATGAAGCGTTTCCGCCTCGAAAAGCCTTACGGACGCTGGACCCGCAGGGCCGCCATAACGGCTGTGGCCGCATTGGCGACGGTTTTTCCGAGGGCGTTGGCGCAGGCGCCTGTTGCAGCTCATCCGCTATGGCCGGTCGAGGGCCCACCCGTTCTGCGTGGCGCGGTCATCGTCCAGCGCAGGCGCCGGGCAGAGGTCGACGGCGAGACGTTCGGCGGCGGCGAAGCGGCGCTGCCTGCCTACAAGCCGAAGGATTTCCAGGCGCTCGCCAAAGCCGGCGCCAATCTCGTCGTCATGTCGTTTCCCGAACTCTGGACCGTCGCGCCGCCCTATGCGCGCGACGCCGCCATGGTGGAAATCCTGCTGCGCCAGCTCGACCAGGCGAAGGCCGCCGGCCTCTACGCAGTCGTGGCCCTGCGTTCCGGCCCCGGCCGCTCCGACTTCATCTTCCATCGCGACGCAGCCGGCGCCTGGTTTCCCGGCCAGCTTGTCGTCGACACCATCTGGACCGATCCAGCTGCGCAGGCCGCCTGGGCCGCGATGTGCGTCGACGCCGCGAAGCTCCTCGCCGGGCGCACCGAGGTCGCCGGCCTCAACATCATGGTCGAACCCGATTCCAACTTCGGCGGTGTCGACCGCAGCGCAACGCGCCTCGATACCTGGGATCCGCGCCGCTACGTGCAGCAGGTAAGCCCGACCTCCGACTGGCGCCGCATCGCCGCCGATTGCGCAAGGCAGGTCCGCGCCGCAGCGCCGGACTTGCCAGTCCTCATCTCGCCCCCCGCCTATGCGCGTCCGGATTTCCTGCCCGTGATGGGCGCGCCGCCTGTCTCCGGCACGGTCTGGTGCGTCCACGACTACGAACCGCGCGACTACACGCACCAGTCAAAGGACGGAAAGATCGCGCTGGGCGAGGGTGACGCAGGCGTCTTCGCTTCCCGGCTCGCGGCAACCAAGCGCGGCGATGCGCCCATCTTCCTCGGGGAGTTCGGCGCATCGCGCTGGGCCAAGGACATCGACAGCTACTATGGCGCGCGCATCGCCATGTGCGAAGGCGAGGGCGCGACATGGGCGGCCTTCCGCTGGCCCACCGGCGACAAGGACTACGAAGCCAAGGACGACATGTTCAACCTGACCATCGGCCCTGACGGCAAAGCCAGAGGCGCCGCCCTGCCGATCCTGCGCGAGGCCTGGGCGAACAATGAAGCCCGCCCCGGATCTGCCTTACGCGGACGCAACTAGCCGAACTGCAGCAGGCCCAGCCCGCAAGCCAGCACCACCGCGGCGAACGTCCTTCGCGCGCCAAACCCCTCGCGCAGGAACCACCAGCCCATGACCGCGGCGAACACCACCGCCGTCTCGCGCATCGCCGAGATGTAGGCGACCGGCGCCACTGAAAATCCGTAGAGCGCCATCGAAAACGAGAAGGTCGAACACACGCCTGCGCCCAGTCCCGGCCACGGCGCGCGCCGCGCTGACGCTACGAACTCGTTCGGCCCGCGCGTGATCAGCATGATGGTCGAGATGCCGATCCAGTCGAGCACGAACAGCCAGACGATGAAGCTCCACTGCGTGCCCGTGGTGTCGACCGCTGAGCGCACGCCCTGCGCATCGATGACGTTGTAAATTGCAACGCCTGCGCCGGTCGCCAGGGCCCACAGGATCGCCGAGTTGCGCACGGCGCGCGACCCGGCGAAATTCTTTTCGGGCAACGCGAAGACGATGGTGGCAAGGCTCGCAATGGTGAGGCCCGCGATGGCGAGCGGCGAGAGATGCTCGCCCAGCAAGATCGACGCAGAGATGGCCGTCAGCAGCGGCGCGCTTCCCCGCATCACCGGGAAAACCATCGAGAGATCGCCGCGCGATAGCGCCCGCACCAGAGCCGTCTGGTAAAGCCAGTGCGCTGGCAGTGAGAGGGCAAGGAAGATCCAGGTCTTGGCGCTCGGCAGGGGCACAAAAAACACCGCCGGCAGCATCATGAGCGACGACGACACGGCCATCACCGTCCGCCCGCCGAGGATGTCCTTCGCCGACTTCACCAACGTGTTCGCCCCCGCCAGCGTTACCGCCGATCCGAGGCCGAGCAGGAATGCGAAGAAGGTGGGATCCACTAGGCGCCCCGCTTGAGAAGGAACCGCAGCGCCGGATAGGATTGAAGGTGGCGCAGCGTGGACCCCCTCCCCCTTGTGGGGAGGGGTCGGGGTGGGGGGCGGCTCAGGTGGCGGATCGCCAGAGGTATTTTCCGGAAACGCAACGACACGCGCAACGCCTGCGACGCCAGCCAACTCTGGCGGAGAAGCGGTTGTGGAAGCTCCTGCGGTACGCGCTGCGCTTCTCGCGGGATAGTTCTGGCGGCTGACGACGTAGAGCCGCCCCCCTCCCCAACCCCTCCCCACAAGGGGGAGGGGAGCGGGTCGATTTCATCGTCCCCTGATTGCATCGATCAGCTGCCCAACCCAACCAGCGCCCGTGCAAACGTCTCGGCGCTGAAGGGCTGCAGGTCTTCCGCCTTCTCGCCGACGCCGACGAAATGGATCGGCACGTCGAACTGCTCGGCAATGGCGACCAGAACGCCGCCCTTGGCCGTGCCGTCCAGCTTGGTCATCACCAGCCCCGTGACGCCCGCCGTATGCCGGAACGCCTCCACCTGGCCCAGTGCATTCTGGCCGACGGTCGCATCCAGCACGAGAATCACGTCGTGCGGAGCGGTCGGATCGATCTTGCGGATGGCGCGGACGACCTTGGCGAGCTCGTCCATAAGCTGCGTCTTGTTCTGCAGCCGTCCCGCCGTGTCGATCAGCACGAGATCGCGGTTTTCCTTTTGCGCCAGCTCGACAGCTTCGTACGCCAGCCCCGCCGCGTCCGCGCCCGCCGGCTTGGAGATGAAGCGCGCATTGGCCCGCTCAGCCCAGACTTTCAGTTGCTCCACCGCAGCCGCGCGGAACGTGTCGCCAGCGGCTATCACGATGTCCGCGCCCTGCGCCGAAAGCTTCGAGGCGATCTTGCCGATGGTCGTCGTCTTGCCCGAGCCGTTGACGCCGACGAACAGCACGATGCGTGGCTTCGGACCCTCCGCGAAGTCGACCACCTTCTCGCGCGGTTTCAGGATGGCGGCGATTTCTGTCGCCAGCGCCCCCTTGATCTCGTCCTCCGAAGACTCCCGTTCGAAACGATCCCGTGCAAAATTCTTCGCAATGCGCGAGGCAACCTTCGTGCCCATGTCGGACGTGATCAGCAGCTCTTCCAGCTCATCGAGCGACTCGCGATCCAGTTTGCGCTTGGCGAGCCCCGCCAGCCCCTCGGCCAGTCGCGATGACGAGCGCTTGAGGCCTTCATTGAGCTTGTGAAGGACTGAAGCCTCACGCGCCGCCGCCTCCGCCGCACGTTCCGCCGCGATGCGCTCGGCCGCCTTGCGAATGCCAAGCGGGTCGTCGCCAAGGTCCGGCGCCGCCGCGATCGGCGCGTTGCCGAATATCTGCTGGTCGAGGCTCGCAGTCGGCGAGGCCGGCTTCTCGCCCGGCTTCAGCGGCTCAACAGGAGTCTCGCCGGTCTTCGGGTCCGGCTGCTTCTTCTTGCCCCACCACAGGATCATGCCGGTTTCCCGACAAGTTCAGTTGCAGTGCGCGAGACGAGTTGGAACAGGTGAGGGCGTCCTGCTTCAGGCAACGCGCCATCGATGCGCACCGGAGAGAAGTCCGGCAGCCGCGCCCGTCCGCCCTTTTCCACCAGCGCCAGCGTTGTCCTGCCGACATGGCGATCGAGCCGCAGCGACAACCGCTCGGCGCCTTTCTCGCGCAACCGTGCCGCGCGTGCCTTCACCACGTCACGCGCCACTTGCGGCATCTTCGCGGCCGGCGTGCCCGGGCGGGGCGAATAGGGGAACACATGCAGGTAGTCGATGCCGCACTCATCGACCGAGGCCAGCGTGTTCTCGAACATCTGATCCGTCTCGGTCGGGAAGCCCGCGATGAGATCGGCGCCGAACGCCATTTCCGGCCGCGCCTCTCTCAAACGATGGCAAAGGTTGATCGCATCCGAGCGTGAATGCCGGCGCTTCATGCGCTTGAGAATCATGTCGTCGCCCGACTGGAACGACAGGTGCAGGTGCGGCGCAATCCGCTGTTCATCGCACAGCTGCTCGAATAGCGGCTCGTCGATCTCGATCGCGTCGATGGACGACAGCCGCAACTGCTGCAAATCCGGCACAAGCTTCAGGATGCGCGCGACGAGATTGCCCAGCTTCGGTGCATTCGGCAGGTCGGCGCCCCACGAGGTGAGGTCAA
Organism: Hyphomonadaceae bacterium; assembly: GCA_030697555.1. Lineage (GTDB taxonomy): Bacteria > Pseudomonadota > Alphaproteobacteria > Caulobacterales > Hyphomonadaceae > UBA7672. Next base: position 5,586 of record JAUYPV010000013.1, on the reverse strand, counting down.
CGCCCGTCAGCACGATCTCATAGTGCCCCGTGCCGACCAGCCGCTTCACTTGGTCAACCACTTCGCCCGCCGGCACCGAGCGTGAATTCCCGCGCCCGTAAGGAATAATGCAGAATGTGCAGCGGTGATCGCATCCCGTCTGCACCTGCACGAACGCCCGCGCGCGCCCGTCTAGCCCATCCACCAGATGCGCCGCCGTCTCGCGCACCGACATGATGTCGTTGACCTGAATCCTCGGCGTGTCGCCAAGGAGAGAGAGCGGCGCGAACGTCTCCGCCTTCATCTTCTCCGCATTGCCGATCACGCGCGTCACTTCCGGCATCTCTGCGAAGCTCGCCGGATCGATCTGCGCCGCGCAGCCCGTGACGATGATCGAAGCTGTCGGCCGTTCCCGCCGCGCGCGCCGGATCGCCTGCCTTGCCTGCCGCACGGCCTCGCTCGTCACCGCGCAGGTGTTGACGATGACTGCGTCCTTCAGGCCTGCCGCCTCGGCATGGCCGCGCATCACTTCGGATTCATAGGAATTCAGCCGGCATCCCAGGGTCAGGATGTCCACGCCCGCTCGTTCCTCGACGGGTTCTTCACCGGCCCGTTCCTGGACGGGTTCTTTAAGGGAAGAAACGGAGGAGGGGGCGCCGTCGGCCATGGCGGGGGACATAGGCCCTCAGGCCGTTTCTGTCACGCTGGCTGGCGCGCGATCAGGACTTGTCCGCGCAGTCCACGTGCTCGATTCCACCAAGCTTGTTCAGCAGCGTCGCAAGCTGCAGCGCCTCGGCGTCGGAAAGCTTTTTCATCGCCTCGCCCATCGCCGGCGCGTAGAGCCCCCACATCTCTTTCCGAAGCGCAAAACCCTTGGGCGTCGGCTCCAGCATATGGCCGCGCCCGTCTTCCTTGCACTGGATCCGCTTCACCAGGCCTTCCGCTTCCATGCGGTCGACCAGGCGGGAGAGCTGATAGGGCTTGATGAACAGCGGGATGGCGAGGTCGCGCGGCCGCGTCGGCTTGCCCGCCCGCTCCAGTTCCCACAGCACCGTGTACCAGGAAAGCTCCGGAAAACCCGCTTTTTTCAAGCGATTCTCGACGTCGCATTGAACGGACTGGGAAACCCGCCCCAGCGCAATCCAGGCCCGCTGGAGCGCGTCTGAAGGAATCCTGCTGCCGGTCTTTAGCTGAGATTGTTGCAAACGCAACGAAACCTCCTACTTATTGCATATGCAACAAAGGGACGAAAACCTGTCCCGTCAACCACTGCACTCCGTTTTTGCCTTCCTCAAGCCCGTCCACGCCGAAAGGGACCACCCAATGACCCGCAAGATCGCCGTCATCGTCGGATCGCTCCGCAACAACTCCAATTCCCTGCGCCTCGCGCACGCCATCGCCGCCGAGGCCCCGAAAAACCTCGAGTTCGAAGTCGTGCCGATCGGCGACCTGCCTTTCTACAACCAGGATCTCGACACGGAGTCCCCGCCTCCCGCCTGGTCGGCCTTCCGCAATCGCGTGAAGGCGGCTGACGCCGTGCTGTTCATCACGCCTGAATACAACCGCTCGGTTCCCGCCGTGCTCAAGAACGCCATCGACGTCGGCTCGCGCCCTTATGGCGGCTCGGCCTACGCCTGCAAGCCAGCGGCGGTCGTCTCATCTTCAATAGGCCCCATCGCGGGCTTCGGCGCCAACCATCACCTGCGTCAGTCGCTGGCCTTCCTCGACATGCCGACGCTGCAGCAGCCTGAAATGTATCTCGGCGCCGTGGGCGACTGGTTCGACGACGAAGGCGCTGTGAAGAAAGCCGACACCCGCGCCTTCCTCGCCCAGTTCGCCGCGAAGTTCGCCAACTGGATCGAGCTCACCGCCCCCAGGGCGCAAACCGCACGAGCTGCCTGAGGAGGCAGTCACTAACGGGACCCGCTCGGCGGCGGGTCCCGTCTTTTTTTTGCGAGGTTCAAGTCAGCCGGTCTTCGGTCTTCCGCTTGCCGTCGTCGTCGCCATCTTCCTCGTCTTCCTGATCGGTCTTCTGCTGCCGCGCTTCGTGCAGGTTTTGCGAATTCGGATCGAAGACGTTGGAGCCGGTGAACACATCACCCCAGCCGCTCTTCGGCTTCTTCTTGCGGTAGTAGACCCAGCCCTTCTCCTCCATCCAGAGGAACAGCCGGTCGAGCAGCAGCAGGCCCGCGACCGCAACGCAGATCCACAACACGATTTCGAGCATGCGCCCTCCCGGTCGAAACGACATGGGAGGGCCTGAAGCGTTTGCCTAGGGCCACAAATCGAAAGGCGACCGGCCGGCGCGCCAATCCGCCTGCCCCTACCGGCCATTTCCTCCGTCTGTTATGATCTACCCGTCCGCAACCAGATGTCTTCGATGCAAAGACCTTCGGTGCGAACAGGAGGTATCGACATGAAAGCTATGTGGCTGGCGGGCTCGGCGCTTGCGGTTCTGGCAATGCCCATGATGAGTCCCGCGGAGGCTCAGACCACCCCGAAGGAAAGCCAGCGCGCGTCTACGGTCGCCAGCCGTCCCGACCTCGAAGGGTTCTGGGACAACCGGTCGATCACCGACCTGGAGCGGCCACGCGGGGTAGCCAAGCTGGTGGTGTCCGAGGCGGAAGCGGCGGCGCTGGTGCGGCGCAACCCGCTCATCATCCTCACCGAGCAGGAGAGGAAGTCGGTGGGCGAGGACCCCAACAACACCGACCTCCTCAAGGACAAGAACGCCGACCGCGGCTACAACACGTTCTGGATCGATCCGGGCACGCGCCTCGCCGACGTGAAGGGCGAGTTGCGCACGTCTTGGATCGTCGAGCCGTCCGACGGCCGCATCCCTTACAAGACCGGCGTGACGACAGGCGGGACGGGTCTTTCCCCGGTCAACTTCGACGGCCCCGAGACGCGCCCTTTGGCGGAGCGGTGCCTCTACATGTACACGGCGGGCCCGGTGATGCGGAACGTCATGTACAACAACACCATGCAGGTCGTTCAGGCGCCCGATGCGGTGATCATCCTCCTGGAGATGATCCACCAGGTCCGCATCATCCCGATTGGGGGCAAGCATGGACCCAGCGACATTCCCAAATGGGGCGGCGATTCCATCGGCTGGTACGAGGGCGACACGCTCGTCGTGGAAACCGTGAACGCGCATCCCCAGCAACGCAGCCTCATCTCGCCAGAGGGCAAGCTGACGGAGCGGTTCCGGCGCTGGTCGGACACGCAGATCCTCTACGAGTTCACCGTGGATGATCCGACGCGCTACACGCAGGTCTGGCGTGGCGAAATGGCGATCAACCGCTCAGCCCAGCCGCCCTACGAGTTCGCCTGTCACGAAGGAAACTACGCCATGGCCGGCATCCTTGGCGGCGCGCGCGAGCTTGAGTCGAAAGGCATCACGCCAGCCCTTGGACCGGGGATCGCGGCCGGACTCGACGTGATCGAATAGCGATCGACGAGAACTCGTCGCGCTGGCGGGCGCCGGGCTAATAGCCGGTCGAGCAGCAGGCCGGCGACCACGACGCAGATCCACAACACGATTTCTAGCCTGCGTCTCTCAAGCGAAAAGACACGGAGGACCAAGTGCGTTTGTGTAAAGCGGTCGGCCGGAATCACCTCCCCTTGGAAAGTGGGGTCAACGCGCAGCGTTGACGGAGCATGCGAGCCGAAGGCGAAGCTCGCGACGGGTGGGGATCACTTCGCCCCGCGCCCACTGTACGAAGTGATCCCCACCCCGATTTCGCTTCGCGAAAATCGGACCCCCCCTTTCCAAGGGGAGGTGTTCTCTACGCCTTCGTCCCGAGCGGCAGTTTCGCATACGTCTTGCCGGTCGCGGCGAGCAGCGCATTCGCCACCGCCGGTCCGACAGGCGGCACGCCGGGCTCGCCGACGCCGGTGGGCGCCTCGGTCGACTGCACGATGTGAACTTCCACTTTCGGCATCTGCGCCATGCGCAGCGGCGGATAGTCGTAGAAGTTCGTCTGCACCCGCTCGCCGTCCTTCAGCGTCAGTTGCTCGTTGAGGATGGCGGAGAGGCCGTAGCCGATCCCGCCTTCCATCTGCGCGCGCACCACGTCGGGGTTGATGGCGATGCCGCAATCGACCGCACACACGACGCGATCGACGGAGAACGTGCCGTCGGCCTTCACCGATACCTCGGCGACTTCCGCCACGTAGGACGAGAACGAGTGGTGCACGGCGATGCCGCGTGTCGTGCCCGCCGGCAGCGGCGTTCCCCAGCCGGCTTTTTCAGCCGCAAGGTTGAGCACGGCGAGCAGGCGAGGCTCCGACGCCAGCAGGGTGCGCCGCAGCTCCAGCGGATCCTTGCCGGCTTTCGCGGCCAGCACGTCGAAGAAGTGCTCCTTGGCGTAGGCCGTGTGGGTGTGCCCCACCGACCGCCACCAGAGAACCGACACAGGCGATGTCGGCCAGTGCACATCGACCCCGATGTTTGGGATCGCATAGGGAATGTCGAACCCGCCCTCGATCGAGCTCGTGTCCGGCGCGCCCGCCGGAAGGAAGGGCGTCCCCACCATGATCGACTGGATCGCCGTGCGGTCGCCCCACGCCTCGATGGCGCCGTTGTTGACGCGGCCCGTCATGCGGTGAACCGCCATCGGGCGATACTTGCCCGAGCGGATGTCATCCTCGCGCGTCCACATCAGCTTCAACGGCGCCTTGCCGTTGATCGCCTTGGCGATCTGCGTCGCTTCGCTGACGAGATCCGCATCCGGCGTCGCGCGGCGGCCGAACGATCCGCCCGCCATCATGGTGACGATCGTTACCTGCTCGGGCTTGAGTTCGAGATAGGCTGCGGCGGCGGCCTGGTCGCCCGTCGGCATCTGCGAGCCCGAATGGATGACGCAGCTTGTTCCCGGCGCGAATTCCACCGTGCAGTTCAGCGGCTCCATCGGCGCATGGACGAGATAGGGGAATTCGAAGTCGGCGGTGACGACTTCGCCAGCGCCCTTCAGCGCCGCCGCGCCTTTGCCTTCCTTGCGCGCCTCGAAGCCCGGCTTGGCCATGAGCTTGCGGTAGTCCGCAAGGATGGCGTCGGTCGAACGCGTTTCGGCTTTCGAATTGTCCCACGTGACCTTCAGCGCATCGCGGCCCTTCTTCGCGGCCCAGAAATTGGTCGCGACGACTGCCACGCCATTGCCGATCTGCACCACGTCGGTGACGCCCGGAACCATCTTGGCCGCCGCATCGTCAACGCTCGCGACCTTGCCGCCGAATTTCGGGCTGCGCGCCAGAAGCGCCGTCAGCGCCCCTTCGGGGTGATAATCGAGCGCATACTGCGCCCCGCCATTGATCTTGCCCGCCGTGTCGAGACGGCCAAAGGCGGCGTCCGGCTGACGGTCCTTGCCGATGAAGCGGAACGAGGCCGGGTCCTTCAGCTTGAGGCTTTCCTCGCCGGGCGGCGCGATAGCAGCGGCTTCCGCCGCCAGTTCGCCGAACGACGCCTTCTTGTTTCCGGACGAGACCACGCCATCGGCGACAGTCACGCTTGCGGGGTCGACCTTCCACTTGGCGGCCGCCGCCTGCACCAGCATCGCACGCGCGCCGGCGCCTGCCTTGCGGAGCTGGTCCCACGAGTTGAACACT
>JAUYPV010000012.1 GCA_030697555.1 Hyphomonadaceae bacterium | reverse complement strand
CATCACCGCCGGCATTGCCGACAACCAGGCCGCTGTCTCCACCGCAGGCCTCACCATCCGCCACGACGTCATCTACGGCCATCACGACGGCATGGCGCTGGTCTACGACGTCATCAAACCGGACAACGCCAACGGCTCGGCCGTGCTCTACATGGTCTCTGGCGGATGGGTCTCGCGCTGGGCCGAACCGGAATCCCGCATCACACAATTCAAGCCGCTCCTCGACCAGGGCATCACGGTGATCCCGATCCACCACGGCTCCGCGCCGCGCTTCAAGGTTCCTGAAGCCCACGCCGACGTGAAGCGCGCCTTACGCCACATCTCCGTCAACGCGACGACCTACGGCGTCGACGCCAAGCGTCTCGGCGTCTTCGGCGGCTCGGCAGGCGGACATCTTTCGCTGATGCTCGGCCTCAACGGCGACGATGGCGATGCCAGCGCGGCTGACCCGGTCCTCAAAGGCGCCTCGCGCATCAAGGCGATCGTCGCCTACTATCCGCCCGTCGACATCCGCCCGATCACCGGCCCCAGCGAACGCTTCCCCGCGCTCGATTTCCCTGCCGCCCAGGCCGCCGCGATCTCGCCCATCCTCTTTGTCGACGCCAAGGATCCGCCAACCCTCATCGTCCACGGCGACGCCGACGAGCTGGTCAACATCTCTTCCGGCCAGTCGATCCACGACGCACTGAAGAAGGCCGGCGTGAAAACCGACATGGTCATCATCAAGGGCGGCGACCACGGCTTCTCCAACACCGATCACCGCGCCGAAGCTGGCCGCGCCATGGCCAAGTGGTTCAAGGACAATCTGTAGGCGCTTCGCGCCGGGAATAGGGAATAGCGAGTAGGGAGTGACGGAGAGCAGGTCGCTACTCCCTATTCTCCACTCCCTATTCCCCCGGCCAATTTCCTTTCCCCCCACGCACTCGCGATTAACCCTTTCCAAACCTGCCGCCGGGGACTCCGCGCCAAGTGAATCGGTTTGCGCCGAGAATTAACGCAAAACGCTGCGGAACCCGGCAAAAAACTCCCTGACGATTCAGATTGGATTCACCGCGCAGGCGCAGAATGCGAGGTGAAGGAGTGTGTCATGGGCGCCGTCCTCGGCATCGGACCGGTCTCGGTTCGCTACGCCGCACAGATACGGGAGATGCTGTACTCGCAGGCCGTCAAGAAGATGGTCGCGGAACAGGAAGCCGCGCGCGCCGAAGCCGCCGCGGAACGTACAGCCCGTCTCGAGGCCATCCAGGCACGCAACGAAGCCTTCGCTCCCGAAGAGCCGGTGAAGGTCGACGCCCAGACGGCTGCGAAGGCTGCCGAACGCGCCGAGCTCGCCGAACCGGTGAGCCAGCCCGAAGCGAAAGAGTCCGCTCCGGTAAAAGCTGCCCCCGTCCCGGCTGCGCAAATCTTCGACGAGATGGCCTAGGCGCTTACCCGGCGTCACGCGCGCTTCCGCCGCGGAGATAGCCGCGTTTCTGCTTCAAATATTTCCTCCGGATTAGCCTTCCCCACACACACTTGAGGCCAGGCTCGCAGAAGTGGCCAACATGCTACGCAGACTCGGCGCCAGTTCCTCCGGCAACATGACCATCCTTATGATGGGAGTGGCCGGCATAGGCGCGGCGTTCGCCGCCTTCGCCTTCGACTACATGTCCGTCTCGAACCAGAAGCAGTCGCTTCAGGGCCTCGCCGATCGCGCAGCGATCGCGGCCGCGCAGGAAATGATCGTCTCCAGCGGAACCGACAGCCGCGTCACATCGGTCGCGCAGGCTTTCGTCAACGCCGGCTACGATGGCCCACAGCAGACAAGCGCCGAAATCGTGGACGGCGGGCACGCGGTGAAGGTTACCATCGTCGCCGAGCCGCATGTCTATTTCCCGGGTCCGATGGCGGATGGCGTGAAATCCGTCGTCGCGGAGGCCACCGCCGAGGTTTCAGGCGGCGGCTATGTCTGCATGATCGGTCTCGACACCGACAGTGTCGCAACGCTCAACATGATGAACCGGGCGCGCCTTACGGCTGTTGGCTGCGCGATCTATTCGAATTCGGTCAGCCCCAAATCGCTCTGGCTGCACGATCTTGCGCGCGTCTCGGCGGAACTGATCTGCGTTGCCGGCGGCATCCAGGGTCCGCTCGAATCCTTCCTGGTGAGCCCACCGACCGAAGATTGCCCCCGGATCGACGATCCCTTGCGTGACCGGCCGAAGCCGGCCTCCGCTGCCGACCCGTGCGATCACCACTACAGGACAGTCCTGCCCAACAGGTACGTCACGCTCAAGCCTGGCGTTTACTGCGGAGGCCTCACGGTGATGGGCGGCCACGCAACGCTTGAGCCGGGAACCTACATTATCCGCAACGGCCGGCTGTCGGTCGGCGGGGGCGGGTCGCTCAAGGGCGAGAATGTCGGCTTCTTCCTGACAGGCGCTGCTTCCACCATCCTGTTCGGGCGCGACAGCCACATTTCTCTTACCGCGCCGAAGATCGGCGACCTGGCCGGCTTGCTGTTCTTCGAGGATCGCGACACCAGCTTCATGACGTATCACCAGATCACCAGCAACGACGCCCGCAACCTTGTGGGAACGATCTACCTGCCCAAGTCAAAGCTGCTGATAGACGCCAGCAATCCAGTCGCCGATCGGTCCGACTACACCATCGTCATTGCGCGCGAATTCGAACTGCGCGACGGCCCCGAGCTCGTCCTCAACACGGATTACGAGTCGAGCCCCATCCCGGTGCCCGAAGGCGTCGGCAACAAGATAGACTCAAGCATCCGGCTGATCCGGTAACTCTGGCGCGGGACTTGGCGCCTGCCACTGCTTGCGGCTATTTCGCGTGATGCCCACTCGCCCGCCAAAGCCCGAACCCTCCGCCGCCTACAAGCGGTTCAAGGATTCGATGATCCTCGACTACGGCAAGTGGCGCGATGGCGAGCCCTACGACATTTCCGCTCTCGCCGAAGTCACGCCGGAAGAACGCGACCTCCTCACCGATGAAATCCTCGCCCGCGGCGGCTCGCTCGATTGGCGCGATGTCGAAGCCCTCCGCGCCCTCGGCACGCCCAAGGCGCTGAAGCGCGTCGGCAACGCGGCGAAGGAAGAACACCAGAGCGGCGGGGCCGAAGCCCTGATCGCCGAAATCGAAACCAAGGGCTGGAGCGCCACGTACGAGAAACGCCTGATCGACATGCTCGAACGCATGGAAAGTATGACGGGCGTTTCCGACCGCCTGTTCGAGATCGCCGAGGCGCACCAGACTCCCGCCGTGATGAAACAGCTCATGCGCAACGCCCGCACCCAGTCCGACCCCACGATGCGCTATTCCTCCGGCGCCTTCCTGCTCTACCTCACCGGCCACGTCGACAGCCGCTACGTCTTCGACACCGAAAACCGCCCCCACCTGCTCGACCTCAACAGCGACGACTACAAGACCTACAAAGCCGCCGTCGCCTGGCTCGAGGAGAAGGTCGCGCATCCAAAAACGTAACTCGCGCTGGGGAGCGCTCGGGGTGAGCCGCGTGGCGGCGAACGCCCGGCCAAGCCTCACCGCGGGCACAATGACGTTGATACGCCATGCCGGGCAGGCGCCCGGCGCTCCTCTACTCGTTCTTCCCCCCGCCGCCGCGCCGCTCCTGCCGGGGCGTTCGCTCCTCGATTTGGTCCGCTGGACCAAATCGCGCCTGCGGCGCCGTCGCTCACCCCATCCGCTTCGTGGCGCAGATCTTGTTGCCGTCCGGATCGCGCAGATAGGCAAGATAGAGCTGGCCCGCCGCGCCCTGGCGAATACCCGGAGGATTTTCGATCGCCGTGCCGCCATGGGCGATGCCCGCCTCATGCCAGGCCTGGGCCTGCTCGGGCGACTCGCACGCAAACCCGATCGTGCCGCCATTGGCGATGGAGGCAGGCTCGCCGTTGATCGGTTTGCCTACACCGAAGACGCCGGTCGGCGTCCGGTAGAACATGCGGTGGCCATCGATCTTCGCCGGCCGCACGCCCAGCGTGCCGAGCACCGCATCATAGAACGTCTTGGCCCGCTCGAGATCGTTGGTGCCGACCATGATGTGCGAAAACATGCTGCATTTCCTTGCTGTCCTGTTGCCCGTGACATGCGCGAAGATCGCGCCGCTGACAATCCTCGGAAATCTGGCCGCCCGCCCGCCAGGCCCCGCCATTGTTGCCCTTGGCCATCCCTGATAGGTCGGAGCTGGTTGGTTTCCCGAAGGCCCGCCTGCAAGGAAACGGGATCGGCATGGACCTCGAAGCAGCTCGAAACGCCGTATTCGTGTCGTGCGACATCGTCTCCCACGGCGATGATCCCGACCACTCCCGCCAGCTCGAACGCATCAAGAGCCTCAACGCCTGCATCGCCGAAACCTGCGGCGAGCGCTTCGGCCGCGACCTCATCTGGGCCTCCGGCGGCGATGGCGGACACCTCGCCCTGTTCGGCGACGACAAGTGCGGGTTCGGCATCAAGCTTGTCGCACGGCTCTACGCCTGGGCGAACGAGACAACGCGCGGCCCCGACTCTGAATCGGTGGGCCTCCGCCTGACCGCCCATTTCGGTCCGGCCTCGGTCATCCGCGGCGCAGATGGCCGCCACGAACTCGTCGGCGACGGCATCAATGTCTGCGGCAGCCTGCTGAAGTTCGGCAGGGCTGGCGTTGCGCTGGTGACGGCGCCATTCCGCGACCTCTGCGAGAGCCTTCGGCAGAACGCCGGCCCCGTGCCGGAAACATTGTGCTTTCACCGCGAACAGCAGGTCTATCTCAAGCACGATCGCGCCGCGATCATCATGCCGATGTCCATCGAGGGAGTGATCCCTCCCCCGGATGCAAACCAGATCCACCCCGAAAAGGCGCGGATCGCCAACGCGATGAAGCGCGGCAGGTTCTGGGCCGCCATCTATCACGCCAAGCGCCTGCTGCAGGTCGACTCCTCCGACGCCGAAGCCATCGGCGCCCTGCAGATGCTGAACCCTTCGCAACTCGTCCTCCGCGCCCGCAGCGGCGACGGCTTCGAGGCGCACCCGCTTCTCTCGGCCCTCAACCGCCAGTCGCTGCAGGAACTGATCCGCGCCGCCCAGCTCGTCGAACGCGAAGACGGCGAGACGATCTGCGCGCAGGACGATCCGGGCGATGCGATGTTCATCGTCCTCAAAGGCGGCATCGGCGTCGCCGCCAGCCCGCCGCCCGATGCGCCCGCCACAGCGGCGCCGCTCAGCATCCGCTTCGGCGAAGGCCAGATTGTCGGCGAACTCGCCCTCGCCCTCAACCGCCGCCGCACGGCGACACTGCAGGCCATCGGCCCGACCGCGTTCCTCTCGATCAACTACGACATCCTGCGCGGCCTGCTCGAGTCCGGCCCCAGCGGCCGCCTGCAGCGCGTCTTCAGCGACTTCCTGCTCGAACGCTCGCTCCGCTTCCTGTGCCAGAGCTGCACCTATCTCGCTAAAGGCCCCGACGCGCCGCTCGCCGGCCTCAGCGACCCGTGGGAAACGATCGCCGCCGACGCCGAACAGTTCAAGCTCAACTGGGAACAGGCCTCGGCCAAGTTCGGCTCGGAAGACCGCTTCGCCGCGCCCGGCGTCTACATCCTCGCTGGCGGCGCGCTGATTGAAAGCTCGCAGAACGAAATCGTCCCCAAGAAGCTCGACGCCGCCGACCTTCCCATCGTCTGCGTCAACCTGCCGGGCACGTTCGTCAGCTCCAGCCACGCCTTCCAGATCGACCCCGACGCCGGCGCCATCGTCAACGTGGTGCGCATCTCCGATCGCTCGCTGCGCGCCTTCGGTCCCGCCGTCTTCGCGCGGCTGGTCGAACGCCTGAAACAGCGCCTCGTCGCCCAGTTCTCCTTCGACGTCTTCATCAGCTACTCGAACCGCGACGAACAGATCGCCAGCGCCTGGCGCGCCGCCCTCGAACAGGCGGGCCTGCGCGTCTACATGGGCCGCCCCGACGCGATGCGGAAATTCAAGAAGGAGATCGAGCTCGCACTCGCCGAATCCCTCGTCATGGTCCCGTTCGTGTCAGACCGCGCGGCGGGCCCCGACGGCCAGAAGGGTTGGGTGCAGCGCGAAATCGAATACCGCCGAACCCTGTTCGACGAGGATCACTGCAACATCCTGCCGATCGAACTCACGCGCGGCCTCGCCGCGGTCTTTGCCGACGGCTTCTCCGCGCTCGCCGTCACCGGAGACGGCCTCAACGACATCGGCGCCGTGGTCGATGCGATCCGCGCGGTGAAGGAAGGCGCAAAAGCGCCCCCCTTCGCCACCCGCCTCGAAGCCGGACTGAAACTCTAGGTCCGGCCAACGCAACCCGCCTAGATCAACGCCAATTGGTTCATGTCAAACGAAGCCTCCGCACCGATATGTGTGCTAGAGGAAGATACAACTCCATAACCGGCGATCCATTCAGGCTGGGGCCGCGACGCGGCTTCCCACGAGCCCCCTGCGCCTTCGCGCGAGGGCATCCAGATCATTTTTGAATCGGCTGATTGATGGCCAAGCTCGAGAGCGTTCTGATCATTGACGACAACGCAAACTGCATCGCCTTCATGTCTCTCGCCCTGGAAGCGGAAGGAGGGTTTCGCGTCAGTTCGGAAATGGACCCGCTGCGCGGCGCCGCGCGGATTCGCGAACAGAAGCCCTCTCTGGTCGTGCTCGACATCAAGATGCCGCGCCTGGACGGCTTCGGTGTCCTGACGCAGGTGCGGAGCGAAGGCAACTCCGTGCCGATGATCATGGTCTCTGGATCGGTACGCCAACAGGATATCGACCACGCCTACGCGCTAGGCTGTAACGGCTATTTCGAGAAGCCGACGTCTCTGGCCGGATACCGCTCCCTCGCAAACGCCGTAGTCGCATACTGGCGCTGCGGAGAATTCTCCGCAGCGTGACGGGCCCCCGAAGGTGTTCGAGACAATGCCCGGCTGATGCGCACCGATCTCACCCTGGGGAGCGCCGGGGTGAGGCGCATCGCGCCGAACGCCCGGCCAAGCGCTTCAACAATCACGTCGCCTGCGGAGAAGCCGGGCCGGGCGTTCGGCGTTGCACGCCTCACCCCGGCGCTCCTCTATTGCCCCTTCGCGAACATCTCCGCAAACGCCGGCACCGTCATCGCCAGCTCCTGGTCTTTCTGCTGCGCCCGCTTCGCCGCCGGCCGGTCCGTGGTCCGCGCCAGATAGTCGACGAAGGCCGGCTTCTCCGGCAACCATTTCTGCCCCATCACGTAGGCGATGTTCCCCGCCAGCATCACATCCGCCGCCGTGAACGTGCCGCCCGCCACGAACTTCGAGTCCGTCAGCCGCCGCTCCACATTCGCCAGCATGTCCTCGAACGAGCCGAACGAAAAACTGCTGCCCTCGTATTTCCAGCCCTGCGCCCGGGCCGCCACCGCCGGATCGAACACCGCATCGCAATAGACCAGCCAGGTCAGGTAAGCCGCGCGCTCCTTCTCGCCCACCTTCGGCGCCAGCCCCGCCTGCGGAAACGCATCGCACAGGTAGATCGAGATCGCCGCGCGCTCCGTCACCACCACGCCGTCATGCTCGATCGCCGGCACCTTCTTGTTGGGCTGCACTTGTCTGTACGCCTCGGGCACGCCGCCCTTCTGCCGGATGTCGATATGCTCTAGCTGGTAGGGAACGCCCAGCTCCTCCATCAGCCAGAGGATGTTCGACGAGCGCGACCAGGGCGCGTGAAAGAATTTGAGCATCGGTGTCTCCTGCCATCTGTTGCCAGATAGCTAGAGCGTTCCTGCTGACAGCATAGTGTCAGCAGCGGCTTTCCTCCCCCGAGCGGGGGAGGCGCTACGAGCGAATTCTCTCAACGCATACGAAATGGTGGGGGGCCGTCCTGTCGATAGTCCACGATAGACCGTCCCCCACCGAATCTCGACCGACAATCCGCCAGTGAATGTTGCCCTCCCCCGCTCGGGGAAGAAATCGCTGAGTCATTCCGGCTTGGTGGCCTTGTCGCCGTCCACCGCATCGGCAAGCGAATCCGCATCATTGTCGCGCTTCACGCCGATGGTGTTGTCGACTGCCTCGCCGGCTTTCTCGAACGCGCCATCGCTCCTGTCCACCTTGCCGTCGACCGTCTTCTCGATCGCCGAGTCGATGTCCTCGCCGGCCTTCTCGCAACCCGACAGCCCGGCGAACCCGCCGATGGCCGCAACGCAGAGCAATGACTTGAGCATAGGATGTCCCTTCAAATCGGCGCAGGCAGACGCCCGCGCCAGTCCATAAGCCGACCAACGCGCGAAACCCCCGGCGGGTTGCGTCACAGGCTTGCCCCGCGCCCGCGCGCCCTCACTATCCAGCGCCGCGCCCGCCCGCGCAGTCACAGCGCCGTTGGCGTAATGTCTCGGTTTGAAAGTGGAGTGGCTGGTTTCAACTGGTATTTGGTCGCTTGCTCCCTCGAGCGCCACGGCAACTGTTGGCCCATTTGCGTCATTCAGACTGACCCTGCGCGTTGAGCTTACCGGTGCCCGCGACCGCCGGGAGCGTGGCGTCATCAGCGTGCAAGGACGTCACTCCAAGGCTAGCGCGGCGGGCGCAGGAAAACGGGCGGAAAGGGGGCGTTCGCCGGGCCGCCGGGATCGCGAAGGTCGGCGCGCGCGCCGGCGTCGGGACTAAGCGGGATCCGCATGCCGTCCGTCTTTTCGAGTACCTCGAAGAGGCGGGCGCTCAGCCGCTGCGCCAGCTCTTCGTGTCCGGGCCGGGCAAGAAGATTGTCGTTCTCGTGGGGGTCGGCGGCGAGATCGTAGAGTTCGTCGAGATCCCAGACGCCGTAGAAATGCATGTACTTGTAGCGGTCGCCGCGCAGGGCGTGGACGGTCGGCGTCTGCGGATAGTTTCGCTCCCAATAGTATTCGTAGAGCAGTTCCTCGCGCCACTGCGTCTGCTCGCCGTTCACAAGCGGCAGCATGTTGCCGCCCGCTATATGCGCGGGGGCCTTGAGCCCGGCGGCCGCGAGCAGGGTGGGCGCGATGTCGATGTTAGCGACGACGGCGTCCACCACGCCGGGGCCGAACATGCCGGGGCAGCGCATCAGCATGGGAACGCGCATCGATTCCTCGTACGCCGTGCGCTTGTCGATGAGGCCGTGCTCGCCGAACATGAAGCCGTTGTCGCCCATGTAGACGATCAGCGTATCATCCAGCTCGCCACGCTCCTCAAGCAGGCTCATGAGACGCGCCAGGCCTTCATCGACGGCGAGCAGGGTTTCCATGTACCGTTTGTAGTACTCAGCGATGTCCAGCTTGCCGTGATAGGCGTAGTCGACGCCGTGCCAGCTGTTGCGCTGGTTCTGGACCCATATGGGCCGGCCCGGCACGCCGGGCTTCATGCTGTCAGGATAGCGGAAGGTCTCGTTCTGGTAGCGGTCGCGATGCCGCTCGGCCGGAACGAAGTCGGCGTGCACGGCCTTGTGGGAGAGGTACGCCATCCACGGCTTGTTGCGCGGGCGTTTCGAAATCCAGTCGTGGCAGTAGTCGGTGAGTTCGTCGGTGATGTAGCCCTTCTGGGGAACCTTCTCGCCGTCGACATTGAGGCCATTTTTCCCGGGCAGGTAGCTGCCCTGGCCCCTGAAGCTCACCCACTTCGTGAAGCCGGGCTGGGGGTGGTCGGTCTCGGCACCCATGTGCCACTTGCCGAAGAAGGCGGTCTGATATCCGGCCTTTTGGAGGAATTCGGGAAAGTACGTCAGCCCTGGCGGAATGGGTTGGTTGTTGTCGGTCACCCGATGCTGGTGAGCGTAGAGGCCGGTGAGGATCGAGGCCCGTGAGGGAGAGCAGAGCGCCGTCGTTACGAAGGCGTTGCGGAAATGCACGCCCTCGCGAGCGAGGCGGTCCAGGGTCGGCGTGGCGCCGAAATCCTGCGCCTTCATGAAGCTCATCGCGTCGTAGCGACGATCATCGGTGAGGACGAAAAGAATGTTATGCTGCCGGGCGCGACCTAGCTTTGGGAGACGCAGGTTCGGTTTCGCCGCGGGTTGAGCATCCGCGACCTGCGTCGCGTAGAGGCCAAAGGCGCCGACGGAGCCGGCCAAGATCAAGCCGCGGCGATCGAGTTCGTCGGACATCTGCAACCCCTCCTGCCGGACTCGCCTCAACATCGCCTCAAGGCAGGCTGGGGTCTAGTCCGCCTTGACCGATGGGGAGGCCGGGTTGCAATTTCAGATTGACCACGGCTGACGTGATCATCGACGTTGGTCGCTGCGAATGGCCGGATTTGTTCGACTCAGCCGGATCGCCACATTCCTGGTTACGGCGACCTCGGGGCCCTTTGCAGACATTCACAGTGATCACTAAGTTCGCCGAATGCATATAATCAATCAGACCAATTATGCGGAGGCCGAAGAGGCGGTCAGAGACATATTGATGATGTATGTCGACCTGGCCGACCACACGGCCGGATTTGGCCACGCAGCCGACGTCTATATTCGATTTGATCCTCTCAAGTTCATCGACGCTGAGATCGAGACTGATGGATATCACTATGTCGATCTGGACCTTTTGCGCTTAGGTTCGGCGATCGCCATTTTGTGTCTGTTTTACGATCTCTGGTGTGAGGAGCAGGCGCTCGTGGGCAACCCGGGGACCGCGCGCTTTGAAATAGCCTTGGCCACAGGACGACTTGCGCGATTCCCCGATGTCGAAGCGGTAATTAGCGAAGCTATGCTCCGACCCGAAATGGCCATTGACGATCCCTGGTTCGACACGGCCGTTGCCCCAATTTACCGAAAGTATGTGGTCTCGTTCTTCGGTCGATTGGCTTCGTCCGACCGCAATGGCCGCTAACGGCGAGATGCGGTCAGATCTCTTGGCGCTGGCGAGCGGCTGATTTGGAGCGGCCCTGCCGTTGGTCGTGTTTGACGGCTAAGACGCGACCTGGCCCATAGCAGACAATTCCGGGCGCATCGCGATTGCGGCCTGATCGGGGCAGTGACACTGTCATAGTTGGGCTCGGGAGCTGGCGGGATGAACGACCGGAGGATGGCGTGGTCGGACGGCCGTTCCACCTCGTCGGCTTTTGTACGGCTTTTCTGTTTTGCGCTTTTCACATGCGCCGCCGGCGCCGCTCACGCTCAGACGGTCGACATCCCCCGCACCCCTGAAGGCAGACCGGACTTCCAGGGTGTATGGGAAAGCCGCTGGCGAACGCCACTGGAACGACCCAAGGAAGCCGATGGACCAATTGTCGCCGCCAACAAGGCTGACGCCCTGATTGCGGCGATCGCCGCCAATCGCGCTGCGAACACTGCTCTCCATCCTGACGAAGATTTTGACGATGGACCGCTTCTGCCGGCCGCTGGCGGCGGCTTCCGGACTTCACTGATTATCGATCCGGCGGACGGCAAACGTCCTCTGCTCCCCGCGATGCGGGACCGCGCGAAGGAATTGAGAGAAAGAGAAAACCCGGCCGAGGGACCAGAGGTGTTGAGGCTCACCGCCCGCTGCCTCGGTGGGGCAGGCGGAACGCCACTGACGATTGCGCCGGATCAAATGTATAGGCAGATCGTCCAGACCCCCTCGCACGTCGTGATCGCTACCGAGAACATGGGTGACACGCGAATTATCGACCTGAGCGGTCGAGCGCGCTCTGCCGCAATCATGACCTGGTATGGGCGGTCCGTCGGACGTTGGGACGGCGACACCCTTGTGATCGAAACTGTGGGGCTACGTCCAGATCCTCTGAACTCGTCCGCATCGCCGGGCCAGCAGACGCGGTCTGTCGTCGAGCGGGTGAAGTTCAACACGGCCGATGAGATCGAATACAGCTATGTGATCGAGGATCATGCCGTGTTGTCCGCGCCGATGCGCGTTGATTTCCTGTTCATCCGCTCGGCCCAGCGCATGTTTGAATCGGCCTGCCATGAAGGCAACTACGGCCTCGCCAACATCCTGCGCGGCGCGCGCGAGATAGAGCGACGGGTCGGTCAATCTGCCACTCCCGAAGGTCGATGACTGTTGGTGCTGTTACCATGCGAACCCGAAGTCGCCAGTGACCGCTTTCGGCGGCGATCTCAACCGGTCGACGCAACACACTGGCTAAATCTCTCTGCCGGCGAGTGGAAGTCCAGTGTTTTCCTGGGACGTTCGTTGAGCTGACGCGCTACCTTATTGAGGTGTGCTTGCGAGTGGGGCGCGAGGTCCAT
>JAUYPV010000011.1 GCA_030697555.1 Hyphomonadaceae bacterium | reverse complement strand
GGGCGTCGGCCGCGCCTTCTATGACGAGGCCGCGCGGATCGGCGCGAGGAATGGCGACGAGCGCCTGACCTGCGAAGTCAATGAAGAGCCGCCCAATCCGCAGAGCATGGCGTTCCATGAACGCGTGGGATTCCATCACCTGCTGTCGCGGCGTTCGCGCTCCGGCAAGGTCGTCGCCATGCTGGAACGCAGGCTGTGACGGAGAGGCGGCTCATCGTCGTGGGCAAGCTGGCTGGCGCCTTCGGCGTCAAGGGCGAGGCGAGGGTGCTCTCCTTCACCACCGAGCCGGAGGACTGTTTCTCCTACGGGCCGTTGCTGGACGCCGATGGGACCGTTGTGCTGACGCCCGAGAGTGCGCGGCCGCTCAATGACGGGTTCGGCGTTACCACCAAGGAGCAGCAGCAGCGGGAGCACTGGGAGGCGCTCAGGGGCACGCTGCTCCATGTCGCTCGCGATGCGATGCCCGTGACCGAAGAGAACGAGGTCTACGTAGCCGATCTCATCGGCATGGATGTGGTCCACGCCGATGGCCGTGCGCTGGGCAAGGTGAAGGCCGTGCAGAATTTCGGGGCGGGGGAATTGATCGAGATCGCGCCGCCGTCGGGGCAGGCTTTCCTCCTGCCGTTCACGCGGGAGAATTTCCCCGAGATCGATGTCGAAGGCCGCATCCTGCGCGCCGCGCCGGACGAAGACTTCCTGCCGGAAGACCTTCAGCGGCCGGCTTCGGCCTAGCGGCCCATTTCACCCTAGCGACAGAGATCCGTCGATCCGACGAAGCGGTAATACAGCGTTGCCGACCTGTTGGCGGTTTGCAGCAGGTTGGCGCTGATGGCGAGCTGCGGCTCGCGGTCGAGAGTTCCCGCGCCCAGCTTCTGTTCCAGGTAGTCCGCCAGCGCCTCCGGCATTATCGGCTCGTCGCGCCACACCGCGAGGCACGCCCCGCGTGCGCGCGGCGACGGCGTCGGGAAAGACTCGACCGGAATGGACGCATCCAGCACGCGCGTTTTTGGGAAAGCGCCGCGCAGATTGCCGGTGAGGTGCTTGTCGGCCCCCACGATCGTCCCTTGGCCGAAGCCCGCCTCCTTCAGCTCGCGCGCCCATTCCCTGACCGGCGTGTACGAGCGGCACTCGTCGCACATCGTCACTTCCATCTTCCATTCGATAAAACGCCCGGTCACCACCAGCGCCGCGAACGCGATTACCACGGCCGCAAAGGCGCGGATCGCCACCGGGAAGTCGCCGGCCCGCTTCACATGGGCGAACATCCAGATCGGCGCGGTGAACAGCGCCGGCATCATCCAGTAGCCCTTGTAGGTCTGCACGCCGAACACGACGGCCGCGAGATAGGCGAGCACGCCCAGCATCATCGACATCGCGAACAGCTTGCGCCACGAAACCTCGTGTGGCTCTTCATCGGTCGAGCGGCGCCCGAACATCGGATAAAGGATCGGCAGCCACAGCCCCCAGAACAGCATCAGCCAGAACAGCGACAGCGGCAGCGTGAATTCCAGCAGCGTACGGCCGAAGCCCGCTGCCGCCACGCCGACGCGGTCGAGCCATGCGCTGTCGATCTCCCACGACGTCACATACTCGCGCGCCGCATCGCTGACGGATCCGATATGGGTCGACACCCAGAAGGCGTAGGGCCCGTAGATCAGCGCCACCACGAGCAGCGTGACCGCGAACCGGCCCGGGTTCACCGCATCGCGGAAGAAGGGCGACATGACGATCCCGATCAGCATCGCCACCGGGAACACCACGAACAGGTGATGCGTCAGGAGGCCAAGGCCGATTGCGCAGCCGAGATAGACCCAGTCGCGATAGCGCCGCCAGGTGAGGATACGCGTGAAGGCGTGCAGCGTCAGCGACAGGCAGGCCATCAGCGCGGTGGCGCCGAGCAGGTCTTCGTGCACGCCCCAGCCGACCTGGAAGGTCAGCGCCCACGCCGCCACCGCCGCCGCCGAGACGCCCGGCTTGATCAGCACGTTGCGGGCGGCGAGGTAGTAGAAGGTCAGCGCCACGAACAGCAGCAGGTATTTGACCGCGAACACGATCGGCGGGAACATTCCGCCCGCGCCGATCGCCAGCGCGTGCAGCCACGCCAGCAGCGGCGGCTGTCGCGCCTCGTATCCCACCTGCAACGACTGCGAGAACAGGAGCTGGTCGGCCTCCTCGATCGTGTAAACCGGGCCGGTGAAGACGCGGATCGCCCAGTGGATCACGCAGAACGCCAGGATCAGGATGATCACTGCCGACTTGTCGAGCCGTGTGAACGACTCGAACGACGACTTCCGCTCGCGCGGAGGCGGGCGAGACCTGGGCTTCTTGCGAGGCTGCCTGCGGGGCTGCTTCACGCTTCAACTTCCACGCAACTACGGAACATCCTGAGGGCCGGTCAGCGCGTAGAGCGCGGATCGTTCCATTCGGCTGCCACGCCATACCCCCCACGCCGCACAAGCCATATCATCCCGAACAGGTCCACTAGACCCGCGCCGAGGCGGCCAAGAAAGCCGTATTTGGAGACGCCATGCATCCGTTGCCGGTCGGCCACAGGCTCCTCGCGCACGTCCCATCCGGCGCGTTTCACCAGCGCGGGAAGAAAACGGTGCATTGACGCGAAATAGGGCAGGTCCTGGAAGGCGCGGGTGCGAATCAGCTTGAAGCCGCAACCCGTATCGGTGGCGTCGTCGCGCAGGCAGAAACGGCGTATCCCGTTGGCGACGCGCGATTGCAGCCATTTGAAGCCGCTGTCGTTCCGGCTTGTGCGCCGGCCGCACACAATTCCCAGCGCCTTGTTCTCGTCCTTGGCGGCGACAAGATCCCAGACGCGGCGCACATCCGCCGGATCGTTCTGCCCGTCGCCGTCGATCAGCTGCACCCAGTCGCCGCGCACGCTGCGCAGGCCGGTAAACAGCGCTGCCGATTTGCCGCGGCGTTTCACATGGGTGAGCACGACGACGCGGCCGGGGTTAGCCGCCGCAGCGGCCGCAAGTTCCTGGGCGGTAGCATCCGACGAGCAGTCGTTGACGCACACCGCCTCGTAATCGACGCCGTCCAGCGCCGCATGCACTTCATCGAGCAAGGGCTGGATGTTCCCCGCTTCGTTGTAGAAGGGTATGAGCACGGTGAGGGCGCAACGCGTCTTGGGCGGCACGGTTTGTCCCATGAGCGGAGCGACCTGGATGGGCCGGGGGCAGGGCGAGGAAAATGGACGTCTACCATATCTGGTGCGACCTGAAAGACGGGCGCGAGGACAAGGCCTTTGCAGCGGCAGTTGCGGCCTATCTTGACCATCACAAGGCCGGCGGGCGGATCGAGTCCTGGCGGCTTTTGCGCCGGAAACTGGGGCTCGGGCCCGATGGGATGGGCGAATTCCACATCATGATCGAGACCCGGGACATGACCCAGCTCGACAACGCCTTCCGGGCCGCCGCCGCGCGCACGGGCGAAGTCGAAAAGCTCCACGCCAACGTCTATTCGCGGGTCAGCAACGCGAAGTTCGGGCTGGCCCGGGACTTCCCGGATCGTCCCTGAAACTAGCTGCCCGAAAATAGCTGTCTGTACTTCCCTAAGGTCAGCCCCTGACGCCTTCCGCGCGCGTCTGCTAGACTGTGTCTAAAGGTGATGGAGTACAGCGATGGCTGACACCGTAACGGCGGCGCCGCTCCCGAACAAAGCGGGCGCAGAAGCTTTCAGAATTAATGGCTTCGCCAAGGACGCAAAGCTGCCCACAGGCGCGCAGCTCGACCTGGCGACCTTCGACATCACGGATCCCGAATACTGGCGGCGGGAAGCCTACTGGGACTATTTCGCGCGCATGCGGAAGGAAGACCCGGTCCACTGGTGCCCGGACAGCCCGTATGGCCCGTACTGGTCGGTCACGTCCTACAAGGACATCATGACGATCGACACGACGCATGGCGTCTTCTCGTCCGAAGGCGGCATCACGGTCGTCGATCAGGACCCGGACTTCCAGCTGCCCATGTTCATCGCGATGGATCCGCCCAAACACGACCTGCAGCGCAAGACGGTGCAGTCGATCGTCGGGCCCGACAACCTCAAGAGCTTCGAGAGCCTGATCCGCTCGCGCACCGCGCAGGTGTTCGACGAGCTCGATGTCTCGAAGCCGTTCGACTGGGTGGATAAAGTCTCGATCGAACTCACCACCATGATGCTGGCGACGCTGTTCGACTTCCCGTTCGAGGACCGCCGCAAGCTGACGCGCTGGTCGGATGTCGCAACCGGCCGCAATAATCCCGACATCGTCACCAGCGAGGAACAGTGGCGCGGCGAGCTGCTTGAGTGCCTCGGCTATTTCACGCGGCTGTGGAATGAGCGCGTCAACGCCCCGGCCAAAGGCGACCTTGTCTCGATGCTGGCGCACGGCGAGCACACGCGAAACATGACGCCGCAGGAATATCTCGGGAACCTGATCCTGCTGATCGTCGGCGGCAACGACACCACCCGCAACTCGATGACGGGCGGCGTCTACGCCATGAACAAATGGCCCGACCAATGGGAGAAGCTGAAGGCCGATCCCGCGCTGGTCCCGTCCGCCGTTTCCGAGATCATCCGCTGGCAGACGCCGCTGGCGCACATGCGCCGCACCGCGCTCGCCGACTACGAGATCGGCGGCAAGACCATCCGCCAGGGCGAGAAAGTCCTGATGTGGTATGCCTCGGGCAATCGCGACGAGACGCAATACACGCGGCCCAACGATCTCTGGATCGAGCGTCCGATGGTGCGCCGGCACCTGTCGTTCGGCTTCGGCATCCACCGCTGTGTCGGCAACCGCCTCGCCGAGCTGCAGCTCCAGGTCCTCTGGGAAGAAATTCTCAAGCGCTTCGACAAGATCGAAGTGCTGGAAGAGCCCGAGCGCGTACCCAGCTCCTTCGTGAAGGGCTACACGAAGATGATGGTCCGCGTGACGCCGAAGCGCTGATCAGCTCTCGCACAACTGCCCCAGCTGCGCGCCTTCTATGCCCTGCCTGGCTATGTTCAGCAGCTGCGGCAGCGAATAGCCGTTGCCGCGCCGTCGGCCCGCCCGGTCCGGATCGGGTTCTGAGGCGACGTGGATTGCGAAGATCTTGCCGGTGGCGAGGTCGAACACGGGTGCGCCTCCCGACGCCTTGTTGGTCGAGTGGGTGTAGAGAATATTCTGCACCACGCTCGCATCCAGCATGTCGCTGATGTTGAGCGCCAGCGCCTGCTCGCTGGCGCCTCCTTCCACCGGGACGGCGACGCCAAGGATCGCGATCGTGCGTTGCCCTCCGGTCGCGTCCGGCGCCTCGCAGTCGATGTCCTCGCGGGATACCGCCCGCCAGCCGAAGGGCGGGGGCTTGTCGAGCCTCCAGATCTGAAAGGGATACTCCCCGCCGAGCTGCGCAGGCGTGCGCCACACCATCTCCACGCCGGCAATCGGCGCGCTTTGGCTGCCGAGGACAGGGAAGGTGACGGATAGGCGTTCCGGCCCGTCGTCGATCTCGTCGGTTGTGGCCATGTGCTGGGGCTGAGCGGGTTCGGTGAAGCCGCGCGTGTCGCCTGGAAGCGACTCGTCCTGCGCTGGAAGCTCCGAGCTGGGCGCTTCGGGCGCCGCCGGCAAGTCCGGCGTCACCCCAGCCGGCAGCACCAGCAGCGGCTGGCCCTGATAGCGTGGATGCACGAGCCCGCCGTCGATCAGCACACCGGTGGACATGTAGGCCGGATGTCCGCCGCCTGAGCGCTCGACGCGCGCGATGGCCCCGGAATAGTTCGCGGCCACCGGATACCAGCCCTTGTCGATGACGTAGTAGCCGGCATCCGAAGGCGCCGTGCGCAGCCACACCTCGGCGCCCAGCCTGATGTTTGCCGACCGCAGGCCGTCATTGGCCGCGACAGCCTTCTTCTCCGCCGCAGCGGCGTTCCACCACTGCCAGGCGGCCATACCCGCCAGCCCGGCGAACACCACTGCGGCCGCCGAAACGGCCGTCAGCAGTCCCGCCTTCGCCCGCGCCGCGCGCCGCTCGGCCTCGACCTTGGCGTTCGAGCTTACCTTGATGAAATCTGCCTGCTCGTCGGTGATCGGCGGCGCTCCCATTGGCTTCGCGGCCATCCACTCCGCGGCTGCGTCGAGATCATCGCCGCGCAGCAACAGGGCTTCCGAACGGCCTCGCGCCGTCCACCTCTGCGCCAGTCCGGCAAGGCGTGTGTGCTCGCGGATCCAGTCGATGTCGGTGCGCAGCGCTTGCGCGAGGTCCGACAGGCCGGCGGCGAAAGTCCGTCCTTCGCCCGAAAAGAAGATGTAGTTGAGCCGCTTTAGCTCGGCCGGGGTCGTCGCGTCATCGACCGGCCGCCACACCACCGGCAGCACGCGTTTGGCCAGCCGCAGGCTCTCGGCCAGCTCCCAGCCGCAATGGCCGGAGGTAATGCTGTCCGGCGAGATCACATAGACGATGGTGTCCGCTTCCGCGATCAGCCCCGTCAGCCGCTTTTCCCAGTCCTCGCCCGCGGCGATGTCCTCGCGATCGATGTAGGGTGCAAAGCCGCACGCGGCCAAACCCAGCACGAGGTCGCTCGCGAACGCCTTGTCCGTTCGCGAGTACGAAATGAAGATCTTGGTGCGGGTCTCGATCTCTGCCATGCCCCCTCCACCCGTGCGGCGGTGGAGCTTAGCCCAAAGGCGCTATCCCGGAAAGGCAACGCACGCATGCCGATGCCCGCGGTTCCAGGATGACCGGTCAGCTCAGGAGCGGCGTGGCGCATGCGCCCGACGGCGGCGC
The DNA here is from genome assembly GCA_030697555.1 of Hyphomonadaceae bacterium. Lineage (GTDB taxonomy): Bacteria > Pseudomonadota > Alphaproteobacteria > Caulobacterales > Hyphomonadaceae > UBA7672. Next base: position 414 of record JAUYPV010000011.1, on the reverse strand, counting down.
CGTGCGCGAATAGCTGCGGCCGAGCCAGGAGTTGTGCTCGGATTCCCAGGTGGCGCGGGCGTGGTTGTCGCTGAGGCCCGATGCGGTCGCGCCCCAGGTTCCCACGTCGATCATGTAGTCCTCGCCCTTCACATTCTGCGGCCGCCCCCGCGTGGCGTATTCGATGTAGCGGCTGACGCTGGCGCACCCAAAGCGCGTTGCGACCTCTTCCATCGCCATTGCCGTATTGCGGTGGTCGGTGTGGTCGCCCGGGTTGATCGCCGCATCCAGTTCCGCGATGTGCAGGCTGAGGCCCGAGCCGGCCACCCGCTCGGCCTCGACGATGGCGGCAAGCGTCGCGACAAGATCGCTCCAGCCGGAAAACTTCACGCTACCGTCCACGGCCGCGACCGCGTCGACCGCCTGCGTGCGCAA
>JAUYPV010000147.1 GCA_030697555.1 Hyphomonadaceae bacterium | reverse complement strand
ACGCCTCCAGGACCGCGGCAAGCCCTTCAAGGTCGCCATCATCGCCACCGCCAGAAAGCTCCTCACCATCCTCAACGCCATGATCCGCGAACGCCGCGACTACCAATCCCGCATCCCAGCATGAAGACAGTTGCTCGTGGTTCGACGGACGCTTCCGCAGACTTCGTCAGCGGAAGCTGCTCACCATGAGGGCTTCTCCATATCCACGAAACCCCAGTAGTCCTCATGGTGAGCAGCGAGCGAAGCTCGCGCCCGTCGAACCACGAGGGCGGGCTCACAACCCGTAAGTCCCGGCGCTACTCCGCCGCCTTCAGCGTCGGCGGTTCAGGCGTCCACTTCAGCCGCGGAGACCTGGCCGCCCGCGTCTCGTCGAGGCGCTTCGTCGGTGCGAGGTGCGGCGCCGATTTCAGCGACGGGTCCTTCTGCACCGCGCGGCGGGCGATCGATGCGAGGGCATCGCAGAAGCGGTCGAGCTCGGCCTTGGACTCCGTCTCCGTCGGTTCGATCAGCATCGCGCCGTGGACGACCAGCGGGAAATACATCGTCATGGGGTGATAGCCCTCGTCGATGAGCCCCTTGGCGATATCGATGGTCTCGACGCCGGTGTCCTTCAGGAACCCATCCGAGAACAGCGCCTCGTGCATGCAGTATCCCTCGAACGCGGGGCTCATCAGCGGCTTCAGGCGCGCAAGGATGTAGTTGGCGTTCAGCACGGCATCCTCGGCTACCTGCCGCAACCCGTCGGCGCCGTGGCTCAAAATGTAGGTGAGGGCGCGCGTGAACATGCCCATCTGCCCGTGAAAGGCGCACATACGGCCGAACGAGTCCGGTGCATCGCTGTGGTGTTCGACAAAGCGCAGGCCTTCGGCCGTCTTCACGATGAACGGCACGGGGGCGTAAGGAGCCAGCGCGTTCGACAGCACGGTCGGCCCCGACCCAGGCCCGCCGCCGCCGTGCGGCGTCGAGAAGGTCTTGTGCAGGTTGATGTGCATGGCGTCGATGCCGAGATCGCCCGGCCGCACGCGGCCGACGATGGCGTTGAAGTTGGCGCCGTCGCAGTAGAAGTACCCGCCCGCCGCATGGATCAGCTCGGCGATCTTGACGATGTCGCGCTCGAACAGCCCGCACGTGTTGGGGTTGGTCAGCATGATGCCGGCGATGTCGGACGAGTCCTTCAGCTTGGACTTCAAGTCTTCAAGATCGACCCGGCCATCCGGCGCGGCGTTGATCTCGTCGATGATGAAGCCGCACTGGGCCGCCGTCGCCGGGTTGGTGCCGTGCGCCGAAACCGGCACCAGCACTCGCTTGCGGTTGGGCTCGCCCCGCGCACGCAGCGCCGCGCGGATCGACAGCATGCCGCACAGCTCGCCATGCGCGCCGGCCTTCGGGCTCATCGCCACCGCCGGCATGTTGGTCAGCGTCATCAGCCAGTGCGCCAGCTCCTCGATCACTTCGAGTGCGCCCTGCACCGTCGCCTGAGGCTGCATCGGGTGTACGTCCGCGAAACCGGGCAGGCGCGCGACCTTCTCGTTGAGGCGCGGATTGTGCTTCATGGTGCACGAGCCGAGCGGGAAGAGGCCAAGGTCGATGGCGTAGTTCTTCTGCGAAAGACGAACATAGTGGCGCATCGCTTCGGGCTCGGAGAGGCCGGGCAGGTTGCTCGACGCCGTGCGTGTCACACCGCCGAGGCGATCCTTGCCGCCCTTCGGCGCCGGAAGATCGACGCCCGTCTTTTGTGTCGAGCCGATCTCGAACAGCAAGCCCTCAGCCTGCAGCAGGCCCTTCGAGCCAGAGACGGTTTGCGTTGGTACATCGCCATCGATGGCGGAAAGCGAAGTCGGCCGGCCGGTGGAGTTCATGGTCATTTCAGCACCTCCGCGAGCGCGGCTGCATAGGAGTTGATGTCGTCCTGCGTCGTGCACTCGGTCGCCGCCGCCACGATGACGTTGTCGAGCTTAGCGCCCGGGAACAATCGCGAGGCCCGCACACCGCCGATCACGTCGTGCTTCTCAAGCGCCGCGAGCACGGCGTCGGCTGGCTTCGGCGTCTCGAAAGCGATCTCGTTGAAGAAGCGCGGCGTCAGGACCTTGACGCCTTTCACTCTGGCCAGCGCATCCGCCAGGTCGCACGCCGCTTCATGGTTCAACCGCGTGAGCTGCGTCAGGCCCTTGTCGCCCAGCAGCGTCATGTGCGCGGTGAAGGCGAGCATGCAGAGCCCTGAGTTCGTGCAGATGTTGCTCGTCGCCTTGTCACGGCGGATGTGCTGTTCCCGCGTCGACAGTGTCAGCACGAAGCCGCGCTTGCCGTCGGCATCCAGCGTCTCGCCGCACAGCCGTCCCGGCATTTGGCGCAGGAACTTCGAGCGGCACGTGAAGAGCCCGACATAAGGCCCGCCAAAGCCGAGCGGCACGCCGATCGACTGGCCCTCGCCGACGGCAATGTCCACGCCCATCTCGCCCGGCGGCTTCACCAGCCCGAGCGACACAACTTCGGTGAACACGCTCACCAGCAGCGCGCCCTTGGCGTGCGCCGCGTCCGCCACCTGGGTCAGGTCCGTCACCGTCCCGAACACGTTCGGCGACTGCCCGATAACGCAGGCCGCTTCTTCATTCACGTGGCTAGCCAGCTCAAGCTCGCCATCGATCGCCGGCGGCAACTGCACAACCTTGATCCCCGCTGCCTCGCACAGCGTGCGTGTGGTGTCGGCATAGTGCGGGTGCAGTCCGCCCGACAGGATCACGGTCGAACGCTTGGTCACGCGGCAGGCCATCACGGCCGCTTCGGCGCACGCGGTCGAGCCGTCATACATGGACGCGTTGGCGACCTCCATGCCGGTCAGCGCCGCCACCTGCGTCTGGAATTCGAACATCGTCTGCAGCGTGCCCTGCGCGATCTCGGGCTGGTAAGGCGTGTAGGTGGTGAGGAATTCCGAGCGCTGGATGATGTGGTCCACGCTCGCCGGAATGTGGTGCTTGTAGGCGCCGCATCCGACAAAGAACCGCCCTTCCGATGCCGACCGGTTCTTCGCCGCCAGCTTCGTCATGTGGCGCTCGACGGCCAGCTCACCCTGATGGTTGGGCAATCCGCCGATCGGCGCTTTCAGCCGTGCCGACACCGGAACATCGCCATAGAAGTCATCGACGGACTTCGCGCCGATGGTCTTCAGCATGTCAGCGCGGTCATCCGCGGTGAGAGGGAGGTAGCGCATTCGCTTACGCCTTCTTCTTCATCTCGGACGCGAGCTGTCTCGCGGCGGGATCGTTGGAATGGTCAAAGCCGTTGAGCACCCCGGCGCGGTCACCCTCGGGCCGGTTCTGGCTCAGCTTGCGCGAGCCCCCGATGGAGTCGATGACGAGCTTCAGGCCCGTGATGCCGTTCAGCATCTTGGCGATGTAGTCCTCGGGCGCATCGCTCACGGCCCATGGCGCTGCTGCCGGCGCTTCCATCATGTCAGTGATGCGGCTTACCTGAGTGCGCAGCGCATCGGCATCGCTGAACGCGGTCACCTCGCCCGCGATCTCGACGGCGATGTAGTTCCAGGTCGGCACGACCTTGCCGTGCTCGCGCTTGGACAGGTAGAGCGACGGCGTCACATAGGCGTCCGCGCCGCTGAAGATCGCCAGCGCCCGCACCGGCCGCGCCGCTATCGCCGCCAGCGGATTGTTCCGCGCCACATGTCCTTCAAGTGAAACCGGCCGGCCATCGGCGTCGCGGTTGAGGATCATCGGAATATGCGCCGCCTGCGGACCGTTCGGCCCGGCAACGATCAGCGATCCGAAATGGCGCGCCTCGATGAAGGCGGCCAATTCGGACTGATCGTCCATCCTGAAATGCGGGGCGGCGTGCATGAGGTTCACTGGGCTGCGCAGAACTTGTCGTAAGCGGCCTTGTCCATCAGGCCCGAGAGTTCGGCCGTGTTGGAAAGCTTGAGCTTCACGAACCAGCCCGCCCCTTCCGGATCGGCGTTGACCTTGGCCGGATCGTCGACAATGGCGGAGTTCGCCTCCGTCACATCGCCCGACACAGGCGCGTAGACGTCGGAGGCGGCCTTCACCGACTCGACGACGGCCATGTCGCCTTCCTTCTTCACTTGTCTGCCGGCGTCCGGCAGCTCGACAAACACCACATCGCCCAGCTTTTCGGCGGCGAACGCGGTGATGCCCACCGTGCCGATATCGCCCTCGACGCTGATCCATTCGTGCTCGTTGGTGTAATAGGTCGTCATCTGAATCTCTCTTTGTTTCTGGTCAGCGTTTGTACTTGTGCGGAACGAACGGCAGCGCGGCGACCTCGGCGTCGAGCGCCTTTCCGCGAACGATCAGCTTCAGCGGCGTGCCCGTCTTGGCGTGGCTGGTCGCGACATAGCCCATGGCGACCGGCCCGTTCACCGTCGGTCCGAAGCCACCCGACGTGATGACGCCGATGTTCACGCCATCCGCGCTCTGGATTTCCGTGCCTTCGCGCGCGGGCGCTCGGCCCAGCGGCTTGATGCCAACGCGTTTGGCGTGGGCGCCTTCCTTGAGTTCCTTCAGGATGCGTTGGGCGCCCGGGAAATCGCCGCGCTCGCGCCGCGCCTTGGAGACGGTCCAGGCCAGCGATGCTTCGATCGGCGACTTCGTCGTGTCGATGTCATGCCCATAGAGGCACATGCCCGCTTCCAGCCGCAGCGAGTCCCGTGCGCCCAGCCCTATCGGCTTCACGCGCGGATCGGCCAGCAGGCGCTCCGCGAAGGCTTCGGCCTTTTCCGGCGGGAACAGGATTTCGAAGCCATCCTCGCCGGTATAGCCGGAGCGCGAGATCAGGCACGACTGCCCGTCCACGTCGACGCGGCGCACCTGCAGGAATGTCATCTCCGCCGTCGCGGGGGCGATGTCGGCCATCACCGCGCCGGCTTCTGGTCCTTGAAGTGCAAGAAGCGCATGGTCGTCGGCGCGCGCGAGCCTGGCGCGGTCGCCGGCGTGGGCGGCGATGCGGGCGAAGTCAGCCTCCTTCGTGCCGGCGTTGACGACGATGTAGAGCATGCCTTCGCGGTGCTCCTCGTACGGTCTCGCCACCATGAGATCGTCGAGTATGCCGCCATCATCATCGAGCAGAAGCGTCAGCTTCTGTTCTCCGGGTTTCAGCCCCCGCACGTCCGCGCAGACCAGAGGCTCGAAGATGTCTGAAATTTTCTCGAGCGCGTCAGGCCCGCCGAGCTGGGGCAGGACGAGGAAGCACGGCCCCATGTGAGAGACATCGAACAGGCCGGCGTGCGTACGCGTCCAGTTGTGCTCCGCCATGATCCCTTCGGGATACTGGACGGGCATGTCATAGCCGCCGAATTCCACCATGCGCCCGCCCAGCCTCACATGCAGCGCATGAAGCGGCGTCTTCTTGAGGGGCATAGCTTCGTTCGTATTTGGGGCTTCCGCCATGTGGTCTCCGACAGGTGCGCAGCATCGCTTTCGCGAACGCGCCCCCGCTGTCGGATATGCCTGAGAGATTCACGCCCCACTGTGCGGGGTGCTTACTCCGTCGGCGGCGGGGCAATTTGTCCCGCGCTTTCCAGCGATGTCGTCACTCCCGCGGCCCTTTTGCCTGAGCGTTTCCGGGGCGGTTGCGCCTTCGGCGGCAGCGTAGTGAGTGCTGCTCTCTCCCGCGGGGATCGATCGACTGACCGTCTGCCAGCGCCTCCCGGCGGAACCAGACGTCGAGGCCATCTGCCGTCAGGACCCCGCACAGGTCAAGGACGGGCCGTGGCAAGGCTGGGGATGGTCGGTTTTTGCGTGGTTTGTGGGCCTCGACGCCCGCCTAAAGCCCCTTCAGCCAGTCCAGCAACAGCCGGTTCGTCTCTTCCGGCTGTTCCTGCTGGTTCCAGTGGCCCGCGCCCTCGATCAGGTGGAAACCGCGCAGGTCGGTGAAGTTCGCCCGCATTTTCTGCTCCACATCCCGGCCGAACATGCGGATGCCAACGTCGGCCGTTCCCGCCATGAACAGGGCAGGCTGCTCGATCTTCCTGCCGGCGTACTTTGCCGCCGCGGCGTAGTCGCGGTGGAAATTGCGGTAGCGGTTGAGCGGCCCGCGGAAACCCGACTGGGTGAACTCGCTCACCATGTAGTCGATGTCTTCATCCGAAAGCCACGCCGGAAACTTCGGCGGATTGATCATGCCCGGCAGCAGGCCCTCGCCATGCTTCTTGCCGTCTGGCCACTGTCCCGGCGGCGCATCTCCCGACCACGCGAAATAGATCCGGCGGATCGTGTCGCGCACATCCGCCTCGAGCTCCTTCTCGGCCACGCCCTCGTCCTGGAAATAGACCATGTAGAAGAAGAGGCCGTTCTCGGTGAACAGCTTGCGCATGATGTCGATGATCGGCGCCGAACCGTGCCCTGCATGCGGGATCGACATCCCCGCCACCGCCACGAATCGCTTGGGATCGATCAGCGCCGAATTCCACACGATCGGCGCGCCCCAGTCGCGCCCGACCAGGATTGCCTTGCCGCCGCCCAGCGCATCCGCCACCGCCTGATTGTCGGCGACGATGGAGGCCATGTCGTAGGCCTCGACCGCGTGAGGCTTCGAGGACCCGCCATACCCCCGCACGTCGATGGCCGCCGCGGTAAATCCCGCCCGAGCGATAGGCCCGATCTGGTGTCTCCAGGAGGACCAGCTTTCCGGAAAACCGTGCACCATCAGGACAAGAGGCCCTGATCCGCTTTTTGGGCCCTCCACGGCGACCCGTATGGTCTGGTCCCCGCTCTTTACGTACCGGAAGTCATGGGCCATATAAAAGGCTCCTTATGGCGACCGTGTGTATCGGTTGCGCTCCGAGGGCAAAGCCGGGCTTCTCAGCCTGGGCCGTTCTCACCTTAACCAAGCTGGCGCCGATGGGCTATGGCCCGCCGATTGCCAGCAGAGGCTGCGCAATCGTCTGCGGCGAGGAAACCCCTCCACCTTGGCGAGCGCGCGATGAGCCAGCGGAAGCTGGCCGTTTGGAGGGAAATGCAATGTTCCTGACCATGATGAAGGGCAAGCTCCACCGGGCTGCCGTCACCCAGTGCGACCTTCACTATGAAGGCTCGTGCTCCATCGACATGGACCTGCTGGAGCAGGCCAACATCCTGCCGCACGAGCAGGTCGACATCTGGAACATCACCAATGGCGCTCGGATCACCACCTACGCGATAGAGGCCCCGCGCGGTTCGAAGACCATCGGCGTCAACGGCGCCGCCGCCCGCTTCTTTCAGGTCGGCGACCGCGTGATCATCGCGAGCTGGGCCCACATGGACCAGGACGCCGCGAAACAGCACGCGCCCGCGGTGGTCAAGCTCAACGATAGGAACGAAGTCGTCACCGGCATCGCCTGACGCTTCGTCAGAAACAACGGCGCCGCCCGGAGCGCTCCGGGCGGCGTCTTATTTTAACCGATCCGAGATCGGCTACTTCGTCAGCTCGAACGTCACGCTCACCGTCTGCGTCAGCGAGACTTCGCCCGCCGCAACCGGTGTCGACTCCGCCGCGTCCTGCACCTGCATGCGCGCCATCATCGGCACGGGCTGCGGGTAGTATTCGTTCTCGCTCACCGTCACGATGCGCTTCACCTTATAGCCGACCGCGTTGGCATAGAGCTCGGCCTTCTTCGCCGCATCCTTGATCGCTTCGACGCGCGCTTCGTCCTGATAGCTCTCCGGCTTGTCCATCGAGAACGACACGCCGTTGATGGTGTTGCCGCCGCCCTTCACCACGGCGTCGAGCGTCTTGCCGAGGTTCTTGAGGTCGCGAACCTTGATGGTGATCTGGTTCGAAGCGTTATAGCCGGTGAGGCGAGGGCGCTGGTTGTTCGGATATTCGTAGACCGGGTTCAGCGAGAGATTGCTCGTCTGCATGTCCCGGTCGGCGACGCCGGCGGCCTTCACCGCCGCGAAGACACCGTTCATCTTCGTGGTCTGCTGCGACATGGCGGTGGACGCCGTCTCGGCTTCCACCGACACGCCCAGCGTAATCATCGCGATGTCCGGTGCATGCTCCACGCTGCCGCGGCCGTTCAGAGTGATGGTGGTCTCCGGCTGGATCGTGCTCTGCGGAGGCATCTGCCAGTTGCCCGGCGGCGGCGTCTGCGCGGTCGCCATCGGGGCGTTGGCGCAGCCCGCCATGGCCGTCGCGGCGATGAGAGTGGCTGCAAGGCGTTTCATGGGTCGAACCTTCTCTTGTTGGCGCACCCGGGATGGGGAGGTCTTGGGCGCGCGTATGAGGTGAATCCGCCGTTGAAATAGGGCGCGTTCGTGGCATTGGCGAGCGCGATCTGGCGGCGGATCGTGGCGAGCTGGAAACGCGTTGTTGGCGTAGCGGAAAAAGCACGTATGTTGCGCCCCGCTGCGGGTCGGGCCTGTAGCTCAATGGTTAGAGCCGGCCGCTCATAACGGTCTGGTTGCAGGTTCGAGTCCTGCCGGGCCCACCACTGCCTTCACCTTCCTGGCCCTACTGAAGCTCAAGCTTCAGGTTGCGGCCAAGCGCATGCGCGGCGCGCGTCAACGTATCAAGCGTCACGGAATCGCTCGCAGGGTCCAGCAGGCGGTCAAGTTGGGCCCGGCTGGTCTGCATGCGCTCGGCCATGGCTTTCTTGGTGATCGCTTGGGCCTTCATTTCCTTTTCGATCTGCCAAGCGAGCACGCGCTTGATGGCGACCGCCTGTGTCGCTTCGAATTTGCGCTCTTGCTTGAGGAAGGAGTCAAAACTGGAGCCCACCCGGCCTTTCGCTTTCTTGCTCATGCCTTGATCTCTTTCATCCGCTTCTTCGCAAGTTCCAGGTCACTCTTGGGCGTCTTCTGGCTCCGCTTGATGAAACCATGAAGCAGGACCATGCGCTCTTCCTCGACAACGAAGATGACGCGCGCTTCGCGCCTGCTCGGCAACGACGATCTCACTTCCCAAAGGCCGCCTCCGAGCAACTTGCAGGTCGGCATTCCTACCGGCCATCCAAATTCCACCGTCGCGATGTCTTCGCCGATGACCTTCCTGTCTTCATCGTCGAGAGTTCTCAGCCAGTCGCGCACCGGCTCTGCGCCAGCGGCTGTCTGGTAGAAGAACGCCGGTATTCTCTTCAGCTTCTGCGCCACATCCCAACCCTGTGTCGCTAGTACCAAAAATGGTACGTTCTGTCAACAGCCCGTCTACCCCGGCAACCTCTTCTCGATCCACGCCTTGATGTCTGCCATCACGCCTTCCTTGCCGGTGTCGGCGAGGAGGTCGTGGAAGTGGCCTTCGTAGATCTTCAACGTCTTGTCCTTCGATCCCGCCGTGTCGAAGAAGAACTGGCTGCCTGACGGCACGGTCGCCTTGTCGAGCGAGCCGTGGATGATCAAGACGGGCAGGGTGATCTTCGGGAAGCTCACCTTGAGGTGCTTGTCCGCCGCCCACAGCGCCGCGACCGTGCGGGCCGGCTGCGTCTCGTCCTTCGTCAGCGGATCGGAGTTCAGCGTTGCGACCATGGCAGGGTCGCGCGAGAAATCCTCGTTCTTGAGTTTCAGCGCGCCGAGCCTCGGCGCAACATTCTCGCCCAGCCACTGCACCAGGTTGAGCGCCAGCTCCGGCGCCGGCACGCGGAAGGCGAAGCTCTCGCAGATGAGGCCTGCAAGCTGGTCCTGGTTCTCCAGCGCATAGCTGCAGGCGATGACGCCGCCCGCACTGTGGCCCAGCATGAACACCGGCAGGCCCGGCTCGCGCGCCTTCGCCGTCTTCACTGCAAGCGCGACATCGTCGACATAGTCGCCGACCTTGGTCACCCAGAAGCGTTCGCCCTCCGACTTGCCGCGTCCGCGCAGGTCGGCCACGTAGACGGCAAATCCACCCGCCGCGAACTGCTCGGCGGCCCAGATGTACTGGCCGCTATGGGAATTGAATCCATGGCTGAACACCACAACCGCGCGCGCCTTGCCGGCAGCCGGCCACGACCGCAGGTGGATCTTCCCGCCAGCTCCCTGGATGGTCTCTTCTTTCATGATGACGTCCCTCGAAATGTCACCCATCACAGCGCGAGCGCCGACTCCCCGAAATGAAGGAGCTTGGGTCGAGAGAGACCCTATTCCCGTCACAGGCGATTTCTACGGCGCAATAGCGTTGGCCGCTCACATGTCCGCCAACTGACGCTGCGCTGGGCAGCGACGAGGACGCCGGATGCCGCCCCGAAATAGGGGGATGAAACCGCTCAAATCCGCAGGTTAAGGAAGCGCGACCGAATCTTTTTCAGAAAAAGATTCGCATGCGGCTCAGATACTTGCGCGGTTTTCCGCCGAAAACCGCTCCGAAAAATCGTGCAAGTTATGCAACCGGGTCCCGAGCCATCGGATAATGCCGCCCATGACCCAGGCACTTTCACGCGCAAACTGGATTGGACCCCCTTCACCGTGCCAGCTCTTGCTGGAAA
>JAUYPV010000146.1 GCA_030697555.1 Hyphomonadaceae bacterium | reverse complement strand
TCGGCGGCGCCGGCAAGCGCCCGGAAGCCGGCTTCGGAGATACGCTGGATGGAGGTGCGCTTCATGAAGTCGAGCACCGACAGGCCGGATGCGAACCGCGCCGCGCCGGATGTCGGCAGCACGTGGTTGGAGCCGGTGACATAGTCGCCCAGCGCTTCAGGCGCCCAGCGGCCGAGAAAGATCGCGCCCGAGTGCCTGATATCCTTCGCGATGGCGTCCGGATCGGCCGTGGCAATCTCGACATGCTCGGGAGCGATGACGTTGACGATGCCTGCCGCCTCGCTCAACGGCGCGATGACCGCCGCCGCGTAAGTGCGCCATGCTTCCAGCGCAGTCGGACCCAGTTTCTCCAGCATCACGCGCGCCGAATCGAAGACCTTCTCCGCGAACGCCCCATCGTCCGTGATCAGGATCGATTGCGCCATCGGATCGTGCTCGGCCTGGCTCAGCAGATCAGCGGCGATCCAGTCCGGCTTGTTCTGGTTGTCGGCGACGACCGTGATCTCGGACGGTCCGGCGATCGTGTCGATCCCCACATCGCCGAACACGATGCGCTTGGCGGCGGCGACGTAAGCGTTGCCGGGGCCGACGATCTTGTCGACGGGCTTCAGCCGCCCCGCGCCATAGGCCAGCGCCGCAACCGCCTGCGCTCCGCCGATGGGATAGAATTCCGTCACGCCCGCACGCACCGCCGCATAGGCGACCGCGGGATTGAGTTCACCGCCCGGAACCGGCGCCACCATGGCGAGGCGCGACGTGCCCGCCGCCTTCGCCGGTATCGCGTTCATCAGCACGGAACTGGGATAGCTCGCCCGCCCGCCGGGCACATAGAGGCCAACCGCATCGATTGGCGTCCAGCGCCAGCCGAGCTCCAGGCCTTCCTTGTCGGTGAAGCTGTGGTCCTTCGGCTTCTGCTGGGCGTGGTAGGCCTCGATACGCTTCGCGGCGAAATCGAGCGCCTCGCGCACATCCGACTTGCAGCGCTCCGCCGCCTCGAACAGGTCGATGCCTTTCGCCGTCAGCGTGTCGGGATCAACCGTTACCTTGTCGAACTTTGCGGTATAGGCGGCGACCGCCTGCCCTCCTCGCTGGCGCACATCCTTCACGATGGCCGCCGCGGCGGAAAAGACCTCTTCCGAACCCTGCGCGCGGCGCAAGCTCAGGAACTTCGCGAACGCATCCGCAAAGCCATGATCATCCGCGTTGAAGCGGCGGTAGGTCATTTCCGCTTCTCGTGGTCGGGACGCCGCTTGGTCGGCCAGGCCGTGCCGGTATCCATCAATGTCACGTCGATGCATTCGACACCGAGCTGGACCTGGGCGCCATTGGCGAACACGAGCGTGACCGCGCCTGCGGGCGCCTCGGCGCCTGGAACGAACCTGATGTCGAGTAGGCCGAGCACGTCGTCGACGCCTTTCGGCATCTTCTGCTGTTTCGCGCCCAGCACGCTCGAAAACGCCAGCACCGCGCGCGAACGAAAAAACGGCGGCCGGGCGCCGGCCTTCTCCCATTGGAACCGGTTGATCTCGAGGCCGAAGGCGCGCGAGCGTTTGTCGAGCTTGATATCCTGCGGTTTCACCAACGCGTCCTGGACCGCCGCCGCAACGATGGCGAGGCCCTCGGCATCCTCCGCCAGGAGCTTGAGAACGCTCGCTTCCATCTGGTCGACAGCTCCGCGGGTCATGAGGCCAGCGCCCCGTTGAAACGGGATTTCAGTAGACTAGATTGCCGCGAGGCTCCAGCGCGCCGATTGGCCGGAAAGACAGTCAGGCGGAGTCGCCTTGGCGGGTGATCTTCGCCCCACAGCGGCCCAGCTTCTCTTCCAGCCGCTCGAAGCCCCGGTCGAGGTGGTAGATCCGGTTCACGGTCGTCTCGCCCTCGGCCACCAGGGCGGCGATGACCAGGCTGACGGACGCTCTCAGATCAGTCGCCATCACCTGGGCGCCGTGCAAGCGAGGAACGCCACGCACGATCGCCTCATTGCCGCGAACCGTGATGTCGGCGCCGAGCCGGTTCAGCTCCGGAGCGTGCATGAAGCGGTTCTCGAAGATGTTCTCTTTGATCGTGCTCGTACCTTCCGCGACAGCCATCAGCGCCATGAACTGGGCCTGCAGGTCGGTGGGAAAGCCTGGATGCGGGCGTGTTTCGACGTCCACTGCCTGAAGCGGATCGCCATCGCGCCGGATACGAATACCCTTGGCCTCGACATCCACCATCACGCCGGCCTTCTGCAGGCAGTCGATCAAGGCGCCGAGGTCATGCGCCCGCGCGCCCTCAAGCAGCACGTTCCCGCCGGTCGCCGCCGCGGCGATAGCGAAAGTGCCGGCTTCGATGCGATCCGAAATCACGTCATGCCGCGTGCCCGTCAGCTTGGGCACGCCCTGAATGGTGATAACCGGCGTGCCATATCCCTTGATCTTCGCGCCGCAGGCGTTGAGGCAGATGGCGAGGTCGCCGATCTCCGGCTCGCATGCCGCGTTCTCGAGAATGGTCTCGCCATGAGCCAGCACAGCAGCCAGCATCGCATGCTCGGTCGCGCCGACCGACACGAATGGGAAGTTGATGTGCGCGCCCTTGAGCCCACGCAGCGCGGCAGCCTTCACATAGCCTTCCTCGATGACGATATCGGCGCCCATCGCCTCGAACGCCTTGAGGTGAAGGTCCACGGGCCGCGCGCCGATGGCGCATCCGCCCGGTAGTGAAACGGTGGCATGTCCGACACGGGCCAACAGCGGCCCGAGCACGTTGAACGTCGCCCGCATCTTCCGCACGAGGTCATACGGCGCCATCGACGAGGTGATGTTCTCGGCGTGCATCCGGCACAGCGCCTCGCCGGTCGGCCATTCCACGGTGACGCCGAGGCTCTGGAGCAGCCGCGCCATGAAGCGCGTGTCCGCCAGGTTCGGCATGTTGGTGAGCACCAGCGGCTGCTCGCACAACAGCGAGGCCGCCATCAGCTTGAGCGCGGAGTTCTTGGCCCCGGAGATCGGGATCGAACCCTTCATCGGGCCATTCCCAAGAATCGATAGCTTGTCCATGGATCGAGGTTATGGGCCCGATTTCGGCGCGGGCAAGGCGCGGGCCGAGCGTTTTCAGGAGAAGTGGAGACCGGTTCTCCGTAGAAACCGCGTATCAAGAATGTCTAATCCTCGCCGCCGTCGGGCTTTCCCAAGGTATCCTTGCCCGGGTTCTGCCTCACAGCTTTCCGGCGCTTAAGATTAGCCCTCAGCGCCTCGGCCAGCCGCTTCTGCCTTCGGTCGGCGTTCGTGGCCGGTTTTGGCGGTTTTTCCGGGCCTTTCCGCGACATGTTCGCCTCCCAAAACCTCCCCCGTCCTTGGCCCTTCCCATGGCGAGGGGTTTCCGTTATGCGGACGCCTTCGCGTGTCCGCGAATTGCTGCCGTAGCTCAGTGGTAGAGCGCATCCTTGGTAAGGCTGAGGTCGGGAGTTCAATCCTCCCCGGCAGCACCAGCTCTTTCATTCCCTGACCGATACCTCGGGTGACATGGCTCTGAGCCGGGCGACATCGTCGTCCGTCATGAAGACTTCCAGCTTGATGTCGCTGTCGCCCGACAGCATTTCGGACGCCACTTCGCAGTTGTTGTGCAGCCAGGCGTGCAGCCGCCCGTCGGCGGCGGGAATGGTCACCGTCCTCGGCCGCCGGTTGCGGAACAGCGCCGCCTCAATGGCGAACAGGAGTTCGTCCGTCCCCTGCCCTGTCAGCGCCGAGACCATCAGCGCGGGCGGATTGTGCGCCGCCGCCCGGGACGCCAGCACCGATCGCGTTGCATCGTCCAGCGCATCGGCCTTGTTCCACACTTCCAGCATCGGTGGCTGCTCCACCTTAATCTGTTCCGAGAGCTGCTCGAGGATCGTGTAGACGTCCTGCGCCTGGTATTCCGTATCCAGGTGCGCGATGTCGCGGACGTGGATCAGCAGGTCCGCCTCCATCGCCTCTTCCAGCGTTGCTCGGAACGCCGCCACCAGCGTGGTCGGCAGGTCGGTGATAAACCCGACGGTATCGACCAGCGCGATCCGCCGGCCCGACGCGGCGACGATCTCCCGGGCGGTCGGATCGAGCGTCGCGAACGGCATGTCCGCCGCCAGCACATCCGATGACGTCAGCCGGTTGAACAGCGTCGACTTGCCGGCATTGGTGTAGCCGACGATCGCGGCGACCGGCGCTCCACGCCTCGCCCTGCCCTCGCGCTGCAGCCGCCGCGTACGGCGCACGTCCTCAAGCTCGCGCCGGAATCCCGCGATGCGCTTGTCGAGCAGCCGCCTGTCGGTTTCGAGCTGCGATTCACCAGGGCCGCCGAGGAAGCCGAAGCCGCCGCGCTGCCGTTCAAGGTGGGTCCATGTCCGAACCAGCCGCGAGCGCTCGTAGAGCGACCTCGCCATCTCCACCTGCAGCCGGCCTTCCGCCGTTCGCGCGCGCAGGCCGAAGATCTCTAGGATCAACCCTGTGCGATCCACCACCTTCAGCTTCAGCTCGGTCTCGAGATTGCGCTGCTGGACCGGTGTCAACGCGCCATCAACGATGAGCAGCGTCACGCCATCCTCGTGCATGCGCTTGTTCAGCGTGTCGACCTGACCCGATCCGAACAGCCGCGCCGGGTGCGGCTCGCGGACGTTCATGCGCTCCGCAAACGCCAGCTTCACGCCCAACGCTTCCGCGAGCCCTTGGCTCTCTTCGAGCCGGGATCGCGCGACATCGGTCGAGCCGATGACCGGCAGAACGACCGCGGCGACTTCTTCAACCGGCCGGCGATCGATCAGGTCTCTTGGCAATTAGTCCTCGTCTTCTGCATTCTCGAACAGGTTGACCGGCGCATTCGGCGCGATCGTTGAGATGGCGTGCTTGTACACAAGCTGGGGCGGACGTCCTTCCCCTTTTAGCAACACACAAAAGTTGTCGAACCAGGTGACAACGCCCTGGAGTTTGACGCCGTTCACAAGGAACACCGTAAGGGGAGTTTTGCCCTTACGTACGGCGTTGAGGAATATGTCCTGCAGGTTTTGCTTCTTCTCTGACGACATGGGTCTACGAGCCTTCTCTTTCATGCTGGGGCCTTGCCCCACCTTTAACGCTTCCAGCATGCAGGGAGCAATGGTCCTCGCGGGCCACCGGCTTCGTCAGAGAGAGGCGCTTCTTTAGGCATCAAGGTCAGGCACAAGCGCCCGAAGGCCCGGCGCCTCATGGTTTACCCTGAGAGATTTCCCGGAACCGCTTAGCCCTGCGGCTCTTTCTGCCCGAGGCTCGTATCCACCCCGAGAGCTTTCAGCTTGCGGTGCAGCGCGGATCTTTCCATGCCGATGAAGGCGGCCGTGCGAGAGACATTGCCGCCGAACCGCGTGATCTGCATGGCCAGGTATTCGCGCTCGAAGTGTTCCCGAGCATCGCGAAGAGACATTGAAATCATTTGCATGGAACCCGCGGCCGATGCTCCCCCGCTCTTTGAATCCCCCGGCAGGTGCTGGGCGGTGATCGGTCCCGGCGGCTCGCCGTTGGTGAGGATCAGCAGGCGCTCCACGACGTTACGCAACTGTCGCACATTGCCCGGCCATTCGCTCGCCTGGAGCACGGCCACCGCATCCTCGCTGAATTGGCGTGGTTGCAGGCCAGTTGCGTCGGCCACGCGCCGGATGAAGTAGTTCACCAGCTCCGGAATATCCTCCCTGCGACGGTCGAGCGCCGGCACGTCCACCGGAACCACGTTGAGCCGGTAATAGAGATCCTCGCGGAACCGGCCGGAGGAAATCTCGGCCTTGAGGTCGCGCGCCGATGTCGAAATCACCCGCGCATCGACGGAGACGTCGTCGCGGCCATTGCGGCGGCGGAAGCGCTGGTCGACCAGCACGCGCAGGATGCGGCTCTGGACCGCCATCGGCATGTCGGAGATTTCGTCCAGCAGCAGCGTCCCGGTATGGGCCTGTTCCAGCAGGCCGATCTTCGGCGCCTTGCCGTCGCCGAACTCCTCGCCGAACAGTTCGACTTCCGCGCGGTCGGGATCCATCGAAGCGGCGCTCACCACAACGAACGGCCCCCGCTCGCGCGATGAGCGCTCATGGATCAGGCGAGCGACCAGCTCCTTGCCCGATCCCGGCGGGCCGGAGATCAGGATGCGGCTGTTGGTTGGCGACACCTTATCGATCGAGCTTGTGAGCTGCGCCATCACACTGGACTTGCCCACCAGCTCGTTCGACGCCGACGAACGTGTGCGCAGGTGTGAGTTCTCGCGCTTGAGGGCCGCATTTTCGAGAGCGCGCTGCACGGTGACGATCAGCTTGTCGGCCTTGAACGGCTTTTCGAGATAGTCATACGCGCCGCGGCGGATGGCGGTGACCGCCGTCTCGACCGTGCCGTGACCTGAGATAACCACCACTGGCAACAGCGGGTCCATCTCCTTCAGGATCGACAGGATTTCGAGCCCGTCGAGCTCCGAGCCCTTCAGCCAGACGTCCAGCACCACCAGGCGCGGCGCCCGCGTGCGCACGTGCGCCAACGCATCCGCCGAGTTGCCCGCGGTTCGAACCGCAAAGCCCTCGTCCTGCAGAATCCCCCCTACGAGTTCGCGAATATCGGACTCGTCATCGACCACCAGGATTTCCGCCGACATCAACCTACTCCTTCACCGGCATACGCCACAGGTTCTTCCAAAAGTTTGGGCTGCACCGGCATGCGGATATCAACCCGTGCGCCGTTGGGCGCGAGGTCGTTGTCTCCGAGCCAGATACGCCCGCCATGGTCTTCCACGATACGCGTCACGATCGCGAGGCCGAGGCCCACGCCGCTTTTGCGCGTCGTCACATAAGGTTCGAGCAGGCGGTCACGGTCCTCGACCGGGAAGCCCGGCCCATTGTCGCGCACCGTCACCTGCACTTCATCGCCATCTTCGTAGATGTCGATCGTCACGGCGCCGGCCTTGGCCCCGCCTTCCTCGATCTGACGCTCGACGGCCTCCGAGGCGTTCTTGACGACGTTGGTCACCGCCTGCGCCAGCATTCGCTCGTCGCCCAGCATCTGGACCGGCCCGTCGGGCGCGTTGACGGTGACGTTGATCGCCGGCGTCGCCATGCGCTGTGAGAACGCCACCGACTGCACCATGTCGACGATGTTGAACGACCCAAAGGTCGGCTTTGGCATCCGGGCGAAGCCGGAGAATTCCTCGACCATCCGGCCGATGTCGGCCACCTGTCGCGTGATCGTGTCGGTGCAGCGTTCGAACGTCTCGCGGTCAGTAGTGATCTGGCTGGAGAAGCGGCGCTTCAGACGTTCGGCCGAAAGCTGGATCGGCGTCAGCGGGTTCCGGATCTCGTGGGCGATGCGGCGGGCGACATCGCGCCAAGCCGCCTGCCGCTGGCCGAGCACCAGCCGCGTCGTGTCGTGGAAGGTGATCACCGCTCCTGCCCCGTCGAACTCGGGCGCCACGCGGATCTGGAAGTGCATGACCTCGCCGTCCGTCACCCGCTTGAAGCTGGTATCGACCGACTGACCGGTCTCGATCGACCGCCGTGCGGCATTGACGAATTCCGGCGCAATGTCGTGCAGGGCCGTCGACACATTGGTCTTGTGAATGAAGCCCAGCAGGGTCTGCGCCGACGCATTGGCGATGGTCACCTTGAGGTTGGCGTCGACCCTGATCACGCCCGCCTCGACACCCGCCAGCACCGTCTCGATGAAGGCGGAGCGTGTCTCGGCGTCAATCCTGCCGCGGTCCAGCGCCTGGGTCTGGCGAAGCAGCCGGTCAGTCATCTGGTTGAAAGCGTCCGCGAGGTCGGCGATCTCGTCGCGCACGGTCGGTTTCAGCATCCGCACCGAAAGGTCGCCGTCCCGCACCGCCCGCGCGGCGCCCGCAAGCGCGCCAATCGGCTGGGCGATGCGTGTGGCGGCGGCCATGCCTAGCCATGCCGTGCCCAGCAGCATGAGCGCCGCCGCTTCCATGTACGAGAGCGTCAGAACAAGAGCCAGGTCCTGCCGCCGGCTCTCCGCCACGCGGAAATTGGTGAGATCCTGCTGTGCCTGCGTCAGGCGCTGCGAGACCACCGGCGGAATGGGACGCGCCACATAGAGGTATGCGTCTTCATAGGCAGCCAGCTTGTAGAGCGCGGTCGTCTCGCGCTGATCGACGTTCACGGCGACGAACGCTTCACGCGCGTCTGACCACTGCTTCTGCGTCGGCTGCTTGTAGGGGAGCGCCTGCGACGTGGCCGCGTCCAGAACAAGCGCGCCATTGGCCGAAAGTAGGGATGCGCGAGCGAACTCACGGATCTGCATTTGGCTTTCGAACACCTGGCGGAAGACGTCGGGGTTCGCGGTGTACTCGCGCACATAGTTCGGGCTGTTCAGGTCGGTCGCCATCACGTCGACCTTGGACTTCACATCGCCCACCTCGTCATCGACCGACGCCTGCGCCGCCGCGCTGGCGTTCTCGACGAGATTGTAGACCGGCTTGCTGAACCAGCTCTCGACGCTGCGGTTGATCGTAACGGCGAGAAAGACCGCAACAATGACTGTCGGAATGGCGGCTGCCAGAGAGAACAGAAAGATAATGCGCAGCCGCAACCGCGCCCCGCCTTCTGTCTCATGGTTTTCACGAATGAGCTGTAGGACTCGCGCGCCGATGACGCTGGCGATCCCGGCGATGATGACAATGTTGGCGACGAGCAGCCAGAGCAGGCCCGGCTGCGCCGCGGCGCGCGGGCTCTCGTCCGTGACGGCAAGATACGTCGCGCCGGCAGCAATAACGGCCGCGAGCGCGAACAGCGCCACGAACACGTTAGAGGTCGCACGACCTATCTTCGATCTGGCCTCGGCTGCTGTCTCAGCCATTCACTCGACCCATTGGCCCGACCGGCGCCTCCCTCCCCTTCCCGTGGCCAACAGGGGCGGCATCCAATTCAGGGCGATTGCATCACCTGGCTGCTGTCCGTCTGTGCATAAATGTGCGGCGGACATGCAACACCTGTGTCCACCAAAGCACACGGCAGTGCAGGAAAGCAACAGTCGTCCCAGCAGCAACTGCTTTTGCTGAGTCGATCTTCGCGCCGAAGGGGAATTGGACCGGTTCCGCTAGTCCGCCGGCCCGACGCCGAGCCCGTTGATCTTCGAGCGCAGCGTATTGCGATTCAGCCCCAGCAAAGCGGCCGCACGCACCTTGTTCCCATTGGTCGCCGCAAGCGCCAGCTTGATAAGCGGACGCTCCACCTGCTCGATCACCGTCTGGTAGATTTGCCCGGCGTCCGGGTCCTTGTCCGGATCTGCCGACAGCGCCGAGATGAAGTGCCGCGACAGCAGCGCCTCGATCTCCGCCTCGAACTCCCGTTCGCCCGCGGCAGTCCGGGTCGTCGACCGTAGCTCGCGCTCAACTTCCCGCGCCGAGATGATCGGCTCGGGGCTCAGCGCCGACAGGCGGCGGATGACGTTCTCGAGCTCGCGCACGTTGCCAGGCCAGTCATAGGCGACCAGCAGATCGTATGCGCTCTTGTCGAGCTGCTTCTCCGGCAGTCCTTCTTTTTTTGCTCGTACGAGGAACGCGGATGCAAGATCGGGAATGTCTTCCTTGCGGTCGCGCAGCGGCGGCAACTGAAGCGCCACGACGTTGAGCCGGTAGTAAAGGTCTTCGCGGAACAGGCCCTGATCGACCAGCGCGCGCAGGTCATGCTTGGTAGAAGCGACGATGCGAACGTCGAGGTCTTCGCCCGAGGATGCGAAGCGCCCGTCCTGCAGGAAGCGTACAAGCCGCGTCTGCGCCTCGACTGGCATGTCGCCGACCTCATCGAGGAACAGCGTCCCTCCGTCAGCCTCGCGCACCTTGCCGTGGCGCCGGCCATTGCCGTCCTTGCCGCCGCCGAAGAGCTCGTCCTCCACCTGGTCGCGCTGAAGCGCTGCCAGGCTCACAACCACGAACGGACCGCCCTTGCGCTTGCCAAGCTGGTGGATCGCGCGCGCAGCAAGGTCTTTCCCTGTGCCGCTCTCGCCTTCGATCAGCACGGTAAGGTCGTTGTTCATCACCCGCGCAATGACGCGATAGACCGATTGCATCGGCTTGGACCGCCCGATCAGCGGCAGCGCCTCGTCCTTCTCGGCCCGGCGTCCATTGCTTTCCATCGAACGCACTGGCTTCTTCTGCAGAGCGCGGCGCACGGTTTCCGCCAGCTTGTCGATGTCGAACGGCTTGGGAAGATAGTCATAGGCGCCGTGGTCCGAGGCCAGTGCCGCCGTCAGCACGGTAGACTGCGCCGAGATGACGATCACAGGCAGATCGGGCCTCGCCCTGCGGATCTGCGGCAGCATGTCGAAGATCGACTCGTCTGGCATGTAGACGTCGGTGATCAGCAGGTCTCCCTCGCCAGCCTGAATCCAGCGCCACAGCGCCGACACCGTGTTGGTGGAGCGCACATGATAGCCCTCCTGCGCCAGCGTCTGGCTTATCACCAGCCGCACACTCGCATCGTCATCGGCTACAAGGATCGTAGGGCCAGTCATTTGGCCGCTCCTTTATTACGCGCGATGGGGAAGAGAAGGCGCAGTGTTGCGCCCGTCGCGCTGTTATCCAGGATCACGAAGCCGCCGTGGGCGGACATGATTTCGGCGACGACGGCAAGGCCGATGCCCGCTCCGCCCGCCTTGGTCGTGAAGAAGGGTTCGAACACACGGGCGACCGATGCCTCCGGCACGCCCGTGCCGTTGTCGGTCACGGAAATCTCGAGGGCGCCTCGAGCCCGCGGGCCGTCCCGCCCGGCAAACCGGAAGCCGGCGCGATAACGTGTGGCGATCGAGATACGCGTCTGGCGCGAGCCGACACTGGCCGCTTCGATCGCGTTCTTGACCAGGTTCAGCGCCGCTTCGTGCAGGTGGTCCGGATCGACTTCGATCTCCGGGAGTGAAGGATCGTACTGGAGATCAAAACGGGCGTTGGCGCCGAAGCTCGCTTTGGCAAGATCGATGACGCTGTCCAGAACGATGTGGACGTTGGTGATGCGCGCGCGCGGGCTGAAGAATGTCTCGAACGCCACGAACCGGTCGACGATGCGCTGGATGCGGGCGCCCTCTTCCCGGATCAGCGAAAGCAGGGGCTGCTGTTCATCGCGCGCCTGGCGCGCCAGCAATTGTGCGGCGCCGACGATGCCCGCCAGGGGGTTCTTCACCTCGTGTCCCAGCATCCGCGCGATCTGCGCGAACGCAGTTACCTCGGCATTGGTTTCTTCTTGGCTCGCACGCAAGGAAGCGTTGAAAGTCAGGACAAGGCCGCCATCCTCGCCATCCGGTGACGCGGAGACATCCAGATCGACCGGCGCGATATGCGGGCTCGCCAGCCGGATCGACCGTGCCGACATCACCCCGCCTTCCCGGCGCGCGCGATGAATGAAGTCAAGCAGCGGAGCATCCTCGGGCAGAATATCGGTCAGCGGACGCCCCCGTAGGAGCGGCGCCGACCGCGCCAGCATGGTTTCCGCCGCCGGGTTCACGAACGTCACTGTGTCCCGCCGTGACAAACCCATCACCGCGAACGGCATGGCGTCGAGCACCCGCGTCGCGACTGATCCTGCGTCCTGTACGTGTACGGCGGTGATCATGCTGCGGCCCTTCGCCCGGCGAGGGCCTCTACAATGCCGTCCTGCAGCGCGGACATGCTGTCCACGCGGCACAGGGCGATACGCGCCTCCGCCATCGGCGGCAGTTCGTAATCTTCACACCAGGCGTCGATGAAGGCGGCGATGTGCTTGCGCACCACACGCACGCCCAGCCGCTCGCCGTAGAGCTCGACCGAGCCGGAAATCTGCTCGAGGATCGACGCCAGCTTCTGCTCCGGCGCCGGCTCCGCGTAAGGCGTACCGAACATCACACTCGCTATCTGCGCCGGCCGCCACGGCCTGCCCTCGGCGCCGCGCCCGATCATCACGCCGACCGCGCCGGACTTCTCCATCGCCGCGCGCGCGCTCGCTTCGTCAACGATGTCGCCGTTGGCGATCACAGGCAGCTTCACCGCCTCGACCGCCGCCGCGATCCGCGACCAGTCTGCACGCCCAGTATAGAGCTGCTGCCGTGTGCGGCCGTGCACGGTGATCATCTGCGCGCCCTCGCCCTCGGCGATGCGTGCGATCTCCGGCGCGTTCAGCGAGCCATCGTCCCACCCCAGTCGCATCTTCACGGTGACGGGCCGCTTAGTCGCCTTCACTGTCGCGGCGATCAGCTGGCGCGCCAGATCCGGTTCGCGCATAAGCGCGCAGCCCGACTGTCCCCCCGTGACCTTCTTGGCGGGGCAGCCCATGTTGATGTCGATGATGTCGGCCTTTGCCGCTTCCGCGAGTTCTGCGCCTACGCTCATCCACTGAGGCTCGCGGCCGACGAGCTGGACGATGAAAGGACCCGATCCATTGTGCGGTGCAGCGCGACGAACGAATTCTTCGGTTTCGCTGGCGAGTTCGGCGCCTGCGACCATCTCCGTCACGACCGCAGGAGCGCCAAAACGGTCTGCTTCACGGCGGAAAGGTGCGTCCGTCACGCCCGACATGGGCGCCAGGAATACCGGTGCTGCGATCTCGACATCGCCGACTTTGAACACGAACACTCTCTCCGAAACCCGTCCAGTTTGCCTAATTCTTAGGCATAATTGACCCTACACCTAGACCACACCTCTGCAAAGACCTCAACAATGCACAATCAGCAGGCGTTTCTTGCGGGCAACACCGGGGCCGTGATCGTTGCCGCGGGCTCGGGTACGCGCATGGGCGTTGCGCTTCCCAAGCAATTTCAGCGACTTGGAGGCAAACCCGTGCTCCGCTGGAGCGTGGAGGCCATGTTGCAGTGCGAAGAGATTGCGGCCGTGGTCGTAGTCATTCCCGCCGCCGACCGTGCCCAGGCGGTCTCCCTGCTGCCCGCCAACCCTCGGCTGATCCTCGCCGACGGCGGCGCCACGCGCACCGAGTCGGTCCGCAATGGCCTCAAGGCGCTCGAGGGACGCGGGCTGGCCAAGGTGCTGATCCACGACGCCGCACGCCCCGGCCTCACACCTGCTGTCGTCCGCGAACTCATAGCCGCGTTGGATACGGCAGACGCCGCCGCCCCCGCCCTGCCGGTGACGGATGCGCTCAAGGACATCGGCGACAAGATGATGCGCACGATCAGCCGCGACAGGCTGGTCCGCGTCCAGACCCCCCAGGCCTTCCGCTTCGACCTGATCTCGAAAGCCATCGCCGGCGCGCGCGATGCGGCGGTCGACGATCTCGCTCTTGTCGAAGCCTCCGGCGCCCGCGTGGTGCTGACGCCGGGCCGTGCGGAGCTTATGAAGATCACTCACCCGGAGGATATGGGCCTGGCCGAGAAACTCATAGCGGGCGCGACGATGCGCGTAGGAACCGGCTTCGACGTCCACGGCTTCATCGCAGGCGATGGCGTCATCATCTGCGGCGTCCGCATCCCCCACACCAAGAGGCTCGAAGGCCATTCCGACGCGGATGTCGGCTGGCACGCCCTCACCGACGCCATTCTCGGCGCAGCGGCCCTCGGCGATATCGGCGACCACTTCCCGCCATCCGATCCGAAATGGAAAGACGCGGACTCTCTCGTCTTCTTGCAACACGCCGCGAAGCTTGCAGCCGAACGCGGCTTCCATGTCGTCAATGCCGACATCACCCTGATGTGCGAGAAACCGAAGATCTCTCCGCACCGCGAAGCCATGCGCGCGAAGACCGCCGAAGCCCTCGCGATCCCGCTAGACGCCGTCAGCGTGAAAGCCACCACCACCGAGAAGCTCGGCTTTCTCGGCCGCGAGGAAGGCATCGCGGCGCAGGCAGTCGTGCTGCTGTCCAGATGAGCATCGCCGGAACAGGTCTCATCATCGTCCTGTCAGCGCTGGCCGCCCTTCACTTCTACTGGGGCTTCGGCGGCTTCTGGCCCGGGACGGATTCCCGGTCGCTCAGCGAACGCGTGGCCGGCACAAGCCGCAATGTCGCTTCGAACTTCGCATCCTGCGCGCTGGTCGCCACGGCGCTGCTTGCCGCCGCCGCCATCGTCTTCGCGGGCCAGGGCAGCCTCCAGTACGGCCTGCCAGAACTCATCGTCTACGGCGGCTACGCAACGCTGATCCTGGTCTTCGGCCTGCGCGGTGTCGCGCCCTACCTGACGCCGGTTTTCAATTACGCCCGCGGCACACCCTTCTTCGACCTGAACCGCCGCTACTACGCCCCGCTCTGCCTGGTGATCGCCGCGGCGCTGGTCTTCGACTACCCCGCGGGTCTGGACGGCGCCATGGCCGATCTGTTCGACAACGGGCTGGCCCTGTAGCATCCGCCTTCGGAGGCCACCCCATGTTCGACGAACAACTCCTGATGCTCGCCCGCCTGACGCTCGATGAGGCGCAGCAGCGCCGCCTCAAGATCGCGACGGCCGAGAGCTGCACCGGTGGCCTCATCGCGGGGTTGCTGACGGAAATCCCCGGCTCGTCCGCCACGGTCGAGCGCGGCTTCATCGTCTATTCCAACCGCGCCAAGGAAGAGATGCTCGGCGTACCCGGCGATCTCATCGCCGATGCTGGCGCCGTCTCCGAACCCGTCGTCCGCGCCATGGCCGAAGGCGCACTGGAAGAGTCTCGCGCCAATCTCGCCGTCGCCGTCACCGGCGTCGCCGGCCCCGGCGGTGGAACGCCGCTCAAGCCAGTCGGCCTTGTCCATCTCGCTGTAGCCCGCGAGAACAAGCCGATCTTCCATCAAGCCATGCGCTACGGCGATCTCGGTCGCTTCGAGATCCGCCGCCAGACCATCATCACCGCGCTGGAGATGGTCCGGAAGATGATGAGCTAGGCAAAACCTGCCCGCTAACTGCGATGTAATAATCGTTGACGCAGCGCCCGCCTATTAAGCCGTTGTTGCGCCCGGCCTGTGACAGCGCGCCGCCAAGTCCGCGCCCTTATCCGGCCACGAACCGAGCCGATCGATCACGCGTTGTTAAGAGCCCTTGCTCTAAGGATAACGCATGCGCGCACTGGCCATTATTCCTGCTCTGCTCATCCCGGTATTTTCGGCAATCGGATCCTGCGCGAACAGCATGCAGCAAGCCGAAGCCGCGTCAGCGTCCGCCTCGGTGGAACTCTCCGGCAATGACTGCGCCGTGATGGCCGCGGTTGCGAAGGAACACTACAAGTTCAGCGCCGAGAACCCCGCCCCGCCGCTCAAGGGCCTGGGCGAACCCGGCTGGCGCCCGCAATGCGACTGGTCGAAATTCGGCCTCGCCTTCACCGATTACAACGACGTCCCCCAGACCGCCGCCCCGCGCGAACGCCTGAAATGGGTCGAGTTCAAGCAGCCGAAATACGACGGCCAGGGCGCGACGATTGAAACTGGCATCATGCATGGACCCTTGGCCGGTATCGGCTATGGATGCCGGGTCCGTTCCGGCGTAGCAGGCTGGACCGTCGGCGAGTGTAAACAGACCTGGATTTCATGATGAAGCGCCCCCTCCTTCTGGTTGCCTGTATAGCGGTCTCTGGCTGCTTCGGCGGCCCGGAGAAGGAGATAGCCCCGATAGAGGCAGCCTTCGTCACCGACGATTGCGCCCTCCTCGCCGCGCTCGGCAAGGACCACTACAAGTTCACCCGGGACGATCCGCCCCTTCGCGCGCGGCTCCGCGGCGAGGATCTCCCCTGGCGCCCGAACTGCGACTTCCAGGCGATGGGGTTTAACCTCGTCGAGGTCAGCGGCCCGGAAGGTCTGGCCAACACACAGGGCATGGGCGAAGTGACCTTCACCCGTCCGCGCTATGATGCCGAAGGCGCGCTTGTCCGCACCTCCATGGCGCGCGCGCCAGGCGCCGAGGTTCGCGAACTCTGCCGCGTCGAGCATGCCGAGAGCGGCTGGAAAGTCGGCTCGTGCGGTCCCGATCCGAAGGAAACGCAGCCGCGTCCGCCGCCACCCAACCCGGCCGATCAGACGCCCGATGGCAAGGTGCCGCTACCGGTCGAGCGCGTGCCCGACGCGCGCCTGCTCACCATCCCGGACCCCGATCCGAACAACTCGCCCGGTCGGAACTAAGTCAGGGCGGAACTAGGTCACGCCGGCCCTTACACCGGCGTCGCGACTTTCGGATAGCGCCGCGCCGCTTCGGCGATGAACGCCTCGATCACGCGCTTCACCGCGTGGACCTTGTTGGCGTCGGCCAGCGCTTGCAGCACGAAGTTGCGGAACTCGAACGCGATGTTGAACTCCACGCGGGCGCCCGTCGCGATCGGCGCGAAGCGCCAGGTGTTCGACAGCTTGCGGAACGGTCCGCGCACCAGGCTGACATCGATGGCGAAGTCGGCCTGTCGTGCATCAACGTCCGTGATGAAGGTCTCGCGAAAACTTTTGAAGCCCACAATGACTTCGGCGCGGCAGCGCATGCGCCCTTCTTCCTCCTGTTCGCTGAGAAGTCTCAGCGACTGGATCCATTTGATGAAATCGGGATAGCGGCCGACATCGGAGACAAGCTCGAAGAGGTCCTCCGGCCGATAAGGCAGATCCAGCGTCTCGCGATGGGTGGTCACAGGATCAGCGGCCGCCCAGTTGCGCCTCTCGCGCCGCCCGCAGCCGCGCGAAGTCCTCGTCCGCGTGGTAGGACGAGCGCGTAAGCGGCGAGGACGACACCAGCAGGAAGCCTTTCGATTTCGCGATCGTTTCCAGCGCCTGGAACTCATCCGGCGTGACGAAGCGATCGACCGCCGCGTGCTTGCGCGTCGGCTGCAGGTACTGACCGATCGTGAGGAAGTCGACGCCGGCGGACCGCATGTCGTCCATCACCTGCATCACTTCTTCCTTGCTCTCACCAAGGCCCGCCATAAGCCCCGACTTGGTGAACTGCGAGGGATCGCGCTCCTTCGCGCGCTCGAGCAGGCGCAGCGAGTGGTAATAGCGCGAGCCGGGGCGGATCGAGAGATAGAGCCGCGGCACGGTCTCGAGATTGTGGTTGAACACGTCGGGCTTGGCGTCGATCACGATGTCCGCCGCATTCCCTTTCCGCAGAAAGTCTGGTGTCAAGATTTCGATCGTCGCTTTCGAGGCCGCCCGGATCGCCTTCACGACGGCGGCGAAATGCGCCGCCCCGCCATCGGCAAGATCGTCGCGATCGACGGACGTGATGACGACGTGGCCGAGCCCCATCGCCGCCACTGCCTCGCCTACCCTGCGCGGCTCATCCGCATCGAGCGCTCCGGGTAGTCCGGTCTTCACGTTGCAGAACGAGCAGGCGCGCGTGCAGGTGTCGCCCATGATCATCAGCGTCGCGTGCTTCTTGGTCCAGCACTCACCGATATTGGGGCAGCCTGCTTCTTCGCAGACGGTGGTCAGCCGGCCTTCGCGCACGATGCGCTTGGTCTCGAGATAGCCCTCCGAGGTCGGGGCCCTGACGCGGATCCAGCTCGGTTTGCGCTGCAGGGGCGTATCGGGCCGATTCTGCTTCTCCGGATGCCGCGCGGCACGCGAGTCGTCGCTCTCGGAGCGCCTCGCGCCGTCGGGTCCGCCTTTGTTGTCGAGCAGCGTGGGCATGGGCCCTGTTATCCTGAATTATGCGCCTGCGAAATCGCGTTTGCGGCGAGCCAGGCCGGCCGCTGGGCGTCTCGTTTGTGCTTTATCTGCCACGGGGTATATTAACTCAAAGATATAAGAGAGCTCCGAAGGGGCCGTGAGGGAGGATTTCTAATGGCGTCATTGCGCTCCGCCTATGACCCCCGCAACGGCGAGACCGCCGTTTTTCCCGCGTTGCTGCACGCCCGGAAGGAGTATGGGGGCAGGAAGATCGCCCTGCACGACGCAGACGATCGCAAGCTCAGCTATGACGACATCGTACGGGCGGCGTTCGCTCTCGGCCACGCCCTCAAGAAGGGCACCAGGCGCGGCGAAGCCGTCGGCCTGATGCTGCCGACCGGCGCGGGCGCGGTCATCACCTTTTTCGCACTGAACGCCTACGGCCGTGTTCCGGCCATGCTCAACTTCACCGCCGGCACACGCAACCTGAGGGCCGCGCTCAAGGCAGGCCGGGTCAAGCGGATCGTCACGGCCCATGCCTTTATCCAGAAGGCCGAACTCCAGACGCTGGTCGACGAACTCGAGCCCGACGCCGACTTCATCTATCTCGAAGATGTTCGCGCCGCTCTCGGCGCGCGCGACAAGGCGGCCGGCGCACTCGGCCCTGTCCTCCCCTGGGCCTTCGCCGCACATCCCGACCCGAAATCCCCAGCGGTGATCCTCTTCACCTCGGGCACCGAAGGCGACCCCAAAGGAGTCGTGCTGTCCCACGTCAACATCGTCGGCAACATCCACCAGATTCTCGCTCACGTCCCTGAAGCGCTCGGCGTCGACGACGTCCTGTTCAACCCGCTGCCGACTTTTCACTGCTTCGGCCTTACCGCCGGCGCGTTGCTGCCGTTGCTCGGCGGCATGAAATCCGTCCTGCATCCTTCGCCGCTGCAGACCAAATTGATCCCCAAGCGCGTGCAGGAGACCGGCGCGACCATCCTCTTCGCCACCGACACCTTCCTCAACCAATACATCCGCGCCTGTACGGGCGACGAACTCTCGAAACTCCGCTTCGCCGTCTGCGGCGCTGAACGCGTCCGCGACGAAACCCGCCAACTCGTCCGCAAGCGCTTCAACGTCGAGCTGCTGGAAGGCTATGGCGCAACCGAAGCCGCGCCCGTCATCGCGGTCAACCAGCCCGGCCGCAACCGCCCCGGAACCGTTGGTCGCCCCCTGCCCGGCATGGAATTGAAGTTCGAGCCCGTTCCCGGCATCGAAAAGGGCGGTCGCATGCTCGTGCGCGGTATCAACGTAATGCAGGGCTATCTCTACGCCGACAATCCGGGCGAGCTGCAGAAGCTTCCCGAAGGCTGGCACGACACCGGCGACATCGTCGCTCAGGATGAGGAAGGCTATCTCACCATCAAGGGCCGCCTGAAGCGCTTCGCCAAGATCGGCGGCGAGATGGTCTCGCTCGCCGTCGTCGAGAACGTCGCTTCCACGCTCTGGCGCGAGCACGATCACGCCGCCGCCGTCCTGCCCGACAAACGCAAGGGCGAGCAGATCGTCCTCCTCACCACCTACCCGAAAGCCGACCGCACCGATCTCCAGCGCTGGGCCCAGGACCATGGCGTCAATGAACTCTCGCTCCCCCGGAAGATCTTCCAGGTCTCGTCGATCCCCGTCCTTGGCACCGGCAAGATGGACATCGGCGCCGTGCAGAAGCTCGCCGCCGAGATTGCGGCGCAGAACGAAGCCACGGGCGGCAAGCAGGCTGCCGAATAGTCAGGGGGCCTTACCGCCCACCGCCCCAACAATGGGGGAGCGCCAGGCGCCCGCCGGCTCTTTGGTCAAACAACCACCAGTGCACGCCGAAAGGCCATGCCGGGGCAGGCGCCCGGCGCTCCCTGACGTGAGGCTCGCGCCTAAGCTGCCATCACCGCGAGGAATAACCCGCTTTCCTAAGTTCGGTTAGGAATAGCCTGCTTTCCTAAGTCTCGTTAGGAATGCCGCCAATTCCTAAGATCGGTTAAGACTCTAGATGTGCAACGGCCGGCCGTAAGCCGCGAGCACGCTCTCGTGCATCATTTCGCTGAGCGTCGGGTGCGGGAAGATGGTCTCCATCAGCTCCGCCTCGGTCAGCTCACCTTGCCGCGCGATGGCGAAGCCCTGGATCAGCTCGGTCACGCCCTCGCCTGCCATATGCGCGCCTAGCAGCTCACCCGTGTCGGCGTCGAAGATCGTCTTCACAATGCCTTCCGGCTCGCCCAGCGCGATGGCCTTGCCGTTGCCGATGAACGGGAACTTGCCCACTTTCAGCTTCTTGCCGGTCTTCTTCGCCGCCTCTTCCGTCAGCCCCACCGACGCCACCTGCGGATGCGAATAGGTGCAACCCGGCACGTTCCACGGGTCGAACTTGTGGCTCGGCGCCTTGCCGCCCATACCTTCGACCACGACGACACCCTCATGCATCGCCTTGTGCGCCAGCCAGGGCGGCCCGGTCACGTCGCCGATCGCATAAAGCCCCGCCACGTTCGTCTTGCCGAACCCGTCGACGACGATGTGCGTCTTCTCGACCTTCACCCCTAGCGCTTCGAGCCCGAGGTTCTCGACATTGCCAACGATCCCGACCGCAAGGATCACCTTGTCCGCCTCGATCGTCTGCGTCGCATCCTTGGTCGCGACTTCCGCCTTCGCCTTGCCGCCGGCAACCTTCAGCGACTTCACGCTGGCCGACGTCAGGAACTTGATGCCCTGCTTGCCGAGTTGCTTGGCCATGAATGCGGAAATCTCCGCGTCCTCCACCGGCAGGATGCGATCCAGCGCCTCCACCACCGTCACGTCCACTCCGAGCGTCTGATAGAAGCTCGCGAATTCGATCCCGATGGCCCCCGAGCCGATCACCAGAAGCTGCTTCGGCATCTCCGTCGGCACCATCGCCTCGCGATAGGCCCACACCGTCTTGCTGTCGACTTTCATCCCGGCGTCCGGAATCTCGCGCGCCCGGGCGCCCGTCGCCAGCATCACGTTCTTCGCCTGGTATGTCCCCTCGCCCTTGCCCTTCTCGACGATCACCTTAGGCGCGGACGTCCCCTTCTCCAGCCGCGCCGTTCCCTCGAGCACATCGATCTTGTGCTTCTTCATGAGAAACGTGACGCCATTGGAAAGCTGCTTCGCCACCGCGCGGCTCCGCCCCACGATCTTGTCGAGCAATACCTTCGGATTCTCCACCGAGAACCCGTAATCCTTCGCATGCGTGATGAGATGATAGACCTCGCTGGACCGCAGCAGCGCCTTGGTCGGAATGCATCCCCAGTTAAGACAGATCCCGCCCAGCTCGGCTCGCTCGACGATTGCCGTCTTCATCCCTAGCTGCGACGCTCGTATCGCGGCGACATAGCCGCCCGGCCCGGAGCCGATGACGATGAGATCGTAGGCGGGTTTGGCTTCGGCCAATCTCAGCTCCTGGTAATTTTGTTGCGGCGCGCGTCCGCGGATTTGGAATCGTCAGCTCGCAGGCGCCACGTCGTCCACCCGATGAACGCAACACCGACGATCAGAAGGAAGCCCATGACGATCGCGCGCCCGGCTCTTGGCGGCGCGCCCATTGCCTGGAACAGCGGATCGCCCAGCACCGCCAGCAGCGCAGCCCCGATCGCCATCACACCGATGATGATCCGTGTGCGCAGCGAGGTCACAGCAGCATCGCCTCAGGCGTCTCGACGAATTGCTTGAAGTGGGCGAGCCACTTGGCGCCCGTCGCGCCGTCCACAACGCGATGATCGCAGGTCAGCGTCACCGACATCATGGTCGCGATCACGATCTTGTCGTCCTTCACCACCGGCCGCTTCTCGCCCGCGCCCACCGACAGGATCATCCCCTCCGGCTGGTTGATGATCGAGGCGAAATCCTTGATGCCGAACATGCCGAGGTTCGAGATCGAGAACGTGCCGCCCATATATTCCTGCGGCTTCAGCTTGCGCTCGCGCGCCCGCGCCGCGAGGTCCTTCATCTCCGCCGCGATCTGCGCTAGTCCCTTGGTTTGCGCATCGCGCACCACCGGCGTGATCAGCCCGCCCGGAATGGCGACCGCCACCGAGACATGCGCCGACTTGTGCAGCGCCACGCCCTTGTCGGTGTAGCTCGCATTCGCATCCGGCTGCGCCATCAGCGCCATCGCACACGCCTTGATCAGCATGTCGTTGACCGAGATCTTCACGCCCGCAGCTTGGCCCGCCTCGTTGATCCGCACCCGCGCCGACAGAAGATGATCGATCTCCAGGTCGATCGTCAGGGGGAAGTGCGGCACCTGCATGAAGCTCTGCGTCAGCCGCTTCGCCGTGACCTTCCGCACGCCATCGAGCGGGATCAGCTCGAACGTATCGGGATGATAGACGCGCTCATCGAGTATCGCCGGCTCGATCAGGCTCGGAACGCCGCCCTGGGGAGCGCCGGGTACCTGCCCGGCTCTTCCTTTGGGCGCTTTCAGCACATCGCTCTTGATAATCCGCCCGTACGGCCCCGAGCCTTTCAGCGCCAGCAGATCGACGCCCTCCGTCTTGGCCAGCCGCTTCGCCAGCGGCGACGCCTTGATGCGTTGTCCAGATACAGCAACCACCGACGGCGCAGGTCGGGGAGCGCCGGGGTGAGCCTCCGACGAACGCCCTTCACTTTGAACAACAGTCGCCGCGGGTGCTGTGCTCGGAGCCGGCGCTTTCACCGGCGCCGCGGCGGGCTTCGCTTCAACCTTGGTGGGCTCCGCCTTCGGCGCGCCATTGCCCTTAGCGTCCTTCGCGGGGCTCGGCCCCTCGCCTTCCCCAGTAAGCTCGGCGATCACGGCGTTCACCTTCACGCCCTGCGCGCCCTCGGCCACGAGCAGCTTGGAAACGACACCCTCGTCGACCGCCTCGACTTCCATCGTCGCCTTGTCGGTCTCGATCTCGGCGATGATGTCGCCGGGCTTCACCTTGTCGCCCACCTTCACATGCCACTTGGCGAGGTTCCCCTCCTCCATCGTCGGCGACAGCGCAGGCATGGTTATCGGGATGGGCAATCGATCCTCCTGGAGGCCAGAAAGGAGATAGCGCGCCCACGCGCCTTCCGCCAACCCCGGGGGCTTTCGCCGCCCGGCAGATGGCCCGGCTGATGCAATCCACCTCCCCGAACGGTAAACTGTAGCAATGCAGGCCAAGGACCATAGATTCTTGCTACTGGACGCCCTCCGGGGCGTCGCGGCGTTTGCGGTCGTCTGGGGCCATCTGGGCGACACCTGGGGCCATCCCGTCGGCCAGCTCTTCATTCTCGCGGTCGACTTCTTCTTCATCCTCAGCGGCTTCGTCATGGCTCATGCCTACAAGCATAAGCTTGCGTCCACGATGTCGCCCCCCGCTTTCTTCCGGGTGCGGATCGTCAGGCTGTACCCGCTTCTCGTGTTTGGCGCCGTTCTTGGCGCTCTGGCCATGGTCACCTTGATGGGCGGCGACCAGGGCTATGACGGATGGCGCATCGCGGCCTCCGCCGGCCTTGCAATACTTGCCCTGCCCACCTTCCTCATCCATGCGACCGCCGAGGCGTTTCCGGTTAACCCCCCAGCCTGGTCGCTGTTCTTCGAACTGATCGCCAACGCCGTCTACGGCTTCATCAGCCGTTTCCTCACCCGCAACCGCCTGATCTTCCTGACGCTGCTCGCGGCAGTCATGCTTGTCGCCGACGCGCTCCACCGCGGAACCATTGAAAGCGGATGGGCCCAGACCGAGCTTGCCGGCGGCCTGATACGCGTATTCTTCGGCTTCACTTGCGGTCTGCTACTCTACGAGATCCGGCCGAAATGGCGGCTGTCGCAGGTCTGGGGCTGGGCTCTCATGGCGGCTCTGGCGGCGGTGCTTTTCGTACCGATCCACGGATGGGCCAAGGCGCAGCTAGTGACTGCTGTGTTTATCATGCCCGCGATCGTCTGGTTCGGCAGCGCGGCGGAAAGCCCAGGCGCGCTCGGCAAGTTCAGCCTGTTCCTCGGCGCGCTGTCCTATCCGCTCTACATCACGCACCGCCCGATCCTCGAAATGACCACGGCCGTCTTCCAGCGCTTCGCGCCTGACGTCGACTACAGGATCTGGGAGGCCGTGCAGATCGTTCTCTTCGTCGCCTTCGCCTGGGCGGCCCTGAAGCTGTTCGACGAACCCGTGCGCGCCTGGCTGCAGAAAATTATGCGCCGCCCCCCGCCCCGGCCCGCAACGGTCTAACCCCAATTACCATCCGCCCCCCGCACATGCGAGCGCTTCCGCCAGCCCATCCAGAAGGTGAGCACGACAAGCGCGAAGTAGAACGCGATTCCGACACCCGTCATCGCGTAACGGATCCAGTCATCGATGCCTGTGCGGGCATTCGCCAGCGCCGACTTGCCGGCCGGCGACAGCTCCGGCTCGATCACCGCCAGCGCATCGACCAGCCCCATCTGGAACTGCGACGCCCCGTAGAAGAACATCCCGAGGAAAATCACCACGAGCGTCAGGAACGCGCACGCAAAGGCCTTAAGCGCAAACCCCGCCTCGTCGAGAAAAGCATACAGCGCCACCAGGTACGCCGACACCAGCGTGACAAAGATCGACACGCCAAACAGCAGCACGTTCTGGAACTCGACCAGCTGCTCAATGATGTCGGCTTCGGTCATGGGCCTTCCATCATCAGCGACAGCGCGGGCATGGCGATCGAGGTAGTCACGAATTGTCGCTCCGCTTTTCTGCGGCGAGGGCTAGGTCGGGCTGTATCGCGCGATGAGCAAAGAAGCGCGGAGCTCTTAGCGCAGTTTGGAGCGCCGCGGCATCGATGAATGGCCAGACCGCAAAGTCGCCAGCCTCCATAAACTGCTCGGTCTTGCGCTTGCGCCCAAACCAAGGGCCCACATCAAGCCTGTACTCAGGCCACACGTATTCCTGGTTGGAGCCCAGAAAAACAATCCATCGCGCGACTTCGCGACGTACTTCCCACGGGAGAGCATCCTTCCCCTTGCGATAGTAGCAACGATGGTCGGAGTAGAGATGCCAGGACCGCCGTTTCACAGCCACAGCGCCGCGATCTCGCCAGTCTACCTCAACTTCCTCAAGATCATCATTGGTGATGCGCCCGATCACGTAGCGCCGCAAGGCGAGCGCAAGTCGGTCGCGTCCATGGCGGTCAATCATGGCGGATCTCATTCGGCGACATAGCAAACCTTCTTCGCCGCCTCGACGATGTCCTGCGCGTTCGGCAACGACAGCTTCTCGAGGTTCGCGGCATAAGGCAGCGGCACGTCCTTCTGGTGCACGCGCATCGGTGGCGCGTCGAGATAGTCGAACGCCTCCTCCGTCACCGCAGCCGCGATCTCCGCGCCGACGCCGAAGAAGCGCCAGCCCTCCTCGCACGTCACGATGCGGTTGGTCTTCTTGACGCTCTCGATCACCGTCGCCGTGTCCAGCGGACGCAGGCTGCGCAGGTCGACCACCTCCGCCTCGATGCCTTGCCTGGCCAGCTCTTCCGCCGCATCCAGCGCGAACTTCACCATCCGCGAGTGCGCCACCAGCGTCACATCCGTGCCTTCACGGCGAATGCGCGCCTTGCCGATCGGCAGCACGAAATCATCCACATTCGGCACGTCGAACTCGACGCCGTACATCAGCTCATGCTCGAGGAAGACCACCGGGTTCGGATCGCGGATCGCCGCCTTCAGCAGGCCCTTGGCGTCCGCCGCATCGTAAGGCGCAATCACCTTCAGCCCAGGAATATGCCCGTACCACGCCGAATAATCCTGGCTGTGCTGCGCGCCCACGCGGGATGCCGCGCCGTTCGGCCCGCGGAACACGATCGAGCAGCCCATCTGCCCGCCCGACATGTAAAGCGTCTTCGCCGCCGAATTGATGATCTGGTCGATGGCCTGCATGGCGAAGTTGAACGTCATGAACTCGACGATGGGTTTGAGGCCGCCAAACGCCGCGCCGACGCCCAAACCCGCAAAGCCATGCTCGGTGATCGGCGTATCAATGATGCGCCGGTCGCCGAACTCCTCCAGCAGCCCACGACTCACCTTGTAGGCGCCCTGGTACTGCCCCACCTCCTCGCCCATCAGGAACACGCTTTCGTCCCGCCGCATCTCCTCGGCGATGGCGTCCCGCAGCGCATCTCGAATGGACGTCTTGGTGTAGGTCACGCCCTCCGGCAGCGTCGGATCGTGCAGCCCCTCGGCCGCCGCCACCTTCTGCTCCGGCGCGCGCAGGCGATGCCCGTCATTGCGCGCCTTCGTTTCCGTACCGCCGGCCCCCCGCACTGCATCTACCTTCGCTTCGCCATTCGCCTTCTCGGCTTTTGCCTTTGGCGCCGGCGCTTCGCCTTCACCCGCGATCTGCGCGATCACGGCGTTCACCTTTACGCCCTCGGTCCCCGCCGGGATCATCAGCTTCGAGATCACACCCTCATCGACCGCCTCGACCTCCATGGTCGCCTTGTCGGTCTCGATCTCGGCGATCACGTCGCCGGGCTTTACGGTGTCGCCTTCCTTCACCAGCCATTTGGAGAGAGTGCCCTCCTCCATGGTGGGCGACAGCGCGGGCATAAGGATGTCGGTCATGGCGTACTAGCGCGCTCCGGGATCGTTCTGATGGAGACCGACGATGTTGCCGTCGACGTCCTTGATGTAAGCGACATATCCCACGTGCGGGATCGACATCTTGGGCAGCGCCTGCGTCCCGCCGAGTTCCAGCGCCCTGGCGAGCGTCTTGTCGACGCTCTCGACATCGACCGTCACCGTCCAGCTATTCACCGGTGCGCCCTCGACCGGCGGCGGCCCCAGGCGCTGCAGCAGTCCGCCATTGATCCCGCGCTCGGTGTCATCTCCGGTGATGACGCCATAGTAGACGCCTGGAACCTGGTAGCGCTCGAACCTCCAGCCGAACAGCGCCTTGTAGAAGGCGATCGACGTCTCCGGATTGCTGGCGTGGATCTCGAAATGGACAGGGCGGTTGGTCATTGGTTGCGCTCCACGTCCGCTGACGGCCTATCTGGGCTGAGCGGCGTGGAACGCCCCTCTTCATCAATCGCGTCAGAAAAGTCAGCACGACTGGACAACCGAATAGGAATGCTACGGTCCATGATTGTCCCCATTACGGCAGTGATGACTGGCAATGCCTCCGGTGAGGGATCGCTATCTCCCCCTTCACGATAGTAAGCGACGCTGCCTCGCGCGTTAGACTTTGCCTTGTCGAGCGCGTCGCCGAGCTGAGCCAATGTTACGGGTTGACCGTTCGCCTCGATCCTGCCGTCCTTGAAGAGCGCTACGCGTAGTTCGTTGGGGTCCACGTGTGCGACTTCCTCTGCGCACGCCACGCCGAACCCGAGAACGGCCAGAATGGAGACTAGGGTTTTCAAGTCCGGCTCTCCACCAGCACATCCGTCCACAACTCGCTCGGATCCGGCTCCGGGCTGTCCTGCGCGAACTGCGCCGAGTCGTTCACCACCTCACGCACCTCGGCCTCGATCTTCTTGAGCTCTTCCTCGGTCACGTGTTTCGCATCGAGCAGCTTCTTCTTCAGCATCTCGATCGGGTCGTGATGCTCGCGCATCTCCTGCACTTCTTCGCGCGTGCGATACTTCGCCGGGTCCGACATCGAGTGTCCGCGATAACGATAGGTCTTCATTTCAAGAATGAACGGCCCTTCGCCCTCGCGCGCCCGTGCCACGGCCTTGGCTGCAGCCGCGCGCACCGCGATCACGTCCATGCCGTCGACCAGCTCGCCCGGTATCTCGAACGAGATGCCGCGCTTGAACAGCTCGGTCTCGGCCGACGAACGCGCGATCGACGTCCCCATCGCGTATTGATTGTTCTCGATCACATAGACGACGGGCAGCTTCCACAGGCTCGCCATGTTGAAGGCTTCGTACACCTGTCCCTGGTTCGAGGCGCCGTCGCCGAAATACGCGATGCACACCGCATCCGAGCCGCGATACTTGTTGGAGAACGCCAGCCCCGTCCCGATCGGCACCTGCGCGCCGACAATGCCGTGGCCGCCGAAGAAGTTCTTCTCGCGGCTGAACATGTGCATCGAGCCGCCCTTGCCCCGCGCATATCCATCCGCGCGTCCGGTCAGCTCGGCCATCACGCCGCGCGCCGTCATGCCGGTCGCCAGCATGTGGCCATGGTCGCGGTATCCGGTGATCACCTGGTCGTCCGGATCGAGCACCGACTGCACGCCGACAACCACCGCTTCCTGGCCGATATAGAGGTGGCAGAACCCGGCGATCAGACCCATGCCGTAGAGCTGCCCAGCCTTCTCCTCGAAGCGCCGGATCAGCAGCATGTCGCGGTAATAGCCGATCAGCTCGGCCTTGCTCGGCTCCCCCGCCTTCTTGCGGGTCCCGGCTTTTGCGGAGCTCGTTGCAGGCTTCTTGGCCGCCATCGCGTTGTTTCCCTTGAGCCCGGATAGGTAGGGGCGAAAACATCCCCGTCCCACCCTAGGGGCGGGATCGGTTGGCCTCTTTCACACCTAATTCGGGAAAGGTTCAACGCACCGCGACGATAAGTTCGTCAGCTCGCACATAAGAAAGCTTGGTGCGGGCGATTTCCTCGACATAGTCGAGGTCCATGGTCCTGTCCCGGAGCCGCACCAGCGAGGTCTCCAGCACGTCACGCTCGGCCTTCAGGCGTTCGATATCGGCGATCAGCGTCTCTTCATCGCCCTGCAGCGTGGTCCAGCGGGCCAGCCCCTGGTCGCCCGCCAGCGCCCAGTACGAGAAATAGAGGATCAGGGCGCCGATGACGCCCGGGAGAAGTATGGCTTTTACCGCCTTCATCATCCCTGAATCCGCTTTTGCGGCCTCTATCCTTCGCCCGGACGAGACCTGAGGCCTCGTTGGTTAATCAGAAATGAATCGCCCTGCCAGGGAAGCCCGCCGCGAAGCACCTGCGGCCCCTCGGCGCCGCGTTTGCATTTCCCCCATCAGGCGAACTGACAGGCGAACTGGAGCCCCCGATATGACACATCAGGTTGAATCCAAGGTAACCAAACCGGGCCCGGCCCTCTCGGCCCCCGCGACCATCGAGCACGGCGTGCCCGGCTATCTCGCGTCCGACGAGGCCCTGATCCACCTGCTAAACCGTTATCCCGCCGAGCTTTTTGATATCAACCGCTACGAATTCGACGCCGACGGCCAGGTTTCGCTGACGACGGGCACCCGCGGTCATGCCGACGGCGCAACGGTCCTCGAAGCCATCAAGGCCGGCAAGCTGTGGGTAAATCTCCGCGGCATCGAGCACGCCCACCCGGGCCTCTGGGGCGAGATCCAGATGGCGTTCCAGAAATTCGCCCCCGGCATCGGCGCGGCGAAGGCCCGGAAGATGACCGGCCAGCTCATCCTCTCCTCCCCCACCACGAAGGTGCCCTACCATTTCGACCCCGCCGGCGTGGTCCTGTTCCACCTGCGCGGCGTGAAGCGCGTCTGGGTTTACCCGGTCAGCGACCTCTTCGTGCCGCAGCAGTCGATGGAAAAGGTGATCATGCGCGAGACCACCGAGGAGCTTCCCTACCAACGCATCTATGACGGCGCCGCCTACCGCTTCGACGTCGTCCCCGGCGAAGCCCTCGCCTGGCCGCTCTACGCTCCCCACCGCGTCGAAAACCAGGAAGGCCTCTGCGTCTCCCTCTCCATGGACTATCAGACTTGGGGCTCGCGCATCACCACCGGCGCCCACCGCGCCAATGGCGTCCTTCGCCGCTGGGGCTGGCAGATCGCCAGCATGAACAAGACCCCGATGTTCGCCCGCGCCGCCCTCTGGGCCGCATCGCTAGCCTTCACCCGCCTCGGCTACGTGAAGAACAACATCAAGGACATCGCGCGCGAGTTCGACGTTGCTGATGCGCCGACAACCGAAGCCGTCGAGGCCAACGACACACGCAAGGCGGCGTAAGCCTGTAGGGTGCATGAAGGCAAAGCCGGAATGCACCGCTCCACACTCGCGATCAGAACGCTCTCTCTCAACGTGTCATCCTCGGGTAAGCGAAGCGCATCCCGAGGATCTCGGTTCGACAGGCGTTGGGATCGGCGAGATTTCCTACGAAGCGCCAACCGGGATTGTCGGAACAAGCCCGAGAATGACACCCCGAAATAGGGGGACAAAACCGCTCAAATCCGCAGGTTAAGGACGAGCGCCGAAAGTTTTTCGAAAAAAAGATTCGCAAGCGGCTCAGATACTTGCGCGGATTTCCGCCGAAAACCGCTCCGAAAAATCGTGCAAGTTATGCAACCGGGTCCCGAGCCATCGGATAATGCCGCCCATGACCCAGGCACTTTCACGCGCAAACTGGATTGGACCCCCTTCACCGTGCCAGCTCTTGCTGGAAA
>JAUYPV010000144.1 GCA_030697555.1 Hyphomonadaceae bacterium | reverse complement strand
CCGGCCTTCCTTGACGTTCGTCGCGACCAGCTCGGCAAGGCCGGGCTCGAAGATCGGCATCACGCCCTTTTCCAGGCGCTCGATCTTGCCGGGGTCCTTGTCCACGCACGTGACCGTATGGCCGAAATCGGCAAAGCAGGCCCCGGAAACGAGCCCCACATAGCCGGCGCCAATCATCGTCACGCGCATACACTCTTATCCTTCTGTCGGTCTCCAAGGCCCAAGCCTACTAGAACCAGTGACGCCCTGCTTTTGTTGGGCGCAATGGCCTTCCCCAAGACCGCCCAATCCACCGTCAAGGCGTTCCATTGACGAAACGAAAAACTCGGTCAAGCCCTTCCATGAGCAAGAAAGAATGGCTTCGGCGACTGCAGAGATAAATGGAGCCATTACTCGAGAATTGGCGCGCCCCACAATTGCGCGGCCCGTGCGCAACCCAGGTTACGGGACAAACTCGGGCCCTGTGCGTTTGCTCTCAGCTGACGGCCACGCGGTACACGTTGACCCCGGACTTGAAGTACATCCAGTTGCCGGTGATGAACATCGGCGAAGCGACCGTCTCCACCCGCAGCGTCGAGACGCCGGTCACGGCGTTCCAGGTGTAGCTTCCGCCGAAATTGCAGAAGGCCAGCAACCCGTTGGCCAAACGCTGCGGCGAGCTCGGGCAGGATGAGCTTCCGATCCTCACCTTTGGTTGGGCCTGCGATAGGGCATAGGTGCCGCCACTTTCGGACCATGCCAGCGAAGCGTTGTCGAATTCGATGATGCTCGCAGTGCTGGAGCTGAGAAGTGTTGAGGCGCCTCCGCTTACAGGGACGATCGACAGGGAGCCCGTGTGCGTTGGCGCGAGGAAGAGTGAGAAGGCGACGTTTGTCCCGTCAGTCCTGACGTTCACGGACTCGCTCGACCCTACGTTTGCAAGCACCCGCTCTCCACCAGCGGCCGTCCAGACAGTCACACAGGCATTGTTGGGACATCCAGGCAGTCCACCGCTCGGCGCAAGGCCGGTACTCGCCACCACAGGCAGGCCTCCGGCGACACCGATGCTTGCCGATCCGCCGCCCCGGGTGCCTGGTGTGTAAAGGCTGAAGGCGCCCGTCGATATGTCATAAATCGAGATCTTGCTGGGCGGGTTAATCGTATTGCGGTCCAACGTCCGCCAGATCAGGAAATTGCCGCGCAGCTTCAGCTCCTGACGGTAGACTGACGTTGTGGGGGACGGCGGATTCGGGTCCAGGTCGGAGAGGACGCTGATAGCCCCGGTGGACGTCGACCAGCGATAGACGCAGTAGTCTGTGGTCTTACAGATCGAACCGGCGCCCTGGGCAACGCCGAAGACCCAGTTGGTCGACAGGGTCATATCTACCGGAGTCGTCGTCCCGGTGAGCGCCAGATCGACCACGACGCCTGTCTGCGAGTTCCTGATGTGGTCTCTCTGGTCGGCGGTCCGGTAGAGGACCAGGTCGCCGTTCACGCCCCAGATAGTCCCGGCGTCATCGGTCACGAACAGCAGTTCCGCCGCCTGCAGCGTGCCGCTGGTGACGACCACGGGACGCTGGATGGTCGCGGTTTTGTTGTTCACATCGGTGGCCACGACCGTCAGCGTATAGTCGCCAGGGGTAAAGCCGGGCGGGTTGCCTAAGCCCGGGGGAAATCCCGGAACATTGGCCAAGACGATGCCGGACGAGAAGTTAGCAGCCGTGCCGGTGTAGATAGGTCTTGTTCCCAGCGAGGCCGTGACGGTGACCGGCTGGCCGGTGTCAGTGGTGGTCGAGCCTGTCAGCTGCAGCGTGGGGCCAATCAGGAAGCCTTTTGACGGCGTCGACAGCGTCAATGAAGGCCCGTTCGCGATCGAAAAGGGATAGCTGATCGTCCGGGTTGTGGTGGCTGTGTCGGTGGCCGTGATCGAGGCGGTATGGTTGCCGCTGCCGAGGGTGAGCGTGTTGTAGCTGAACTGATAGCGGTTAAAGCCCAGAGGGCAGGACGCAGCCGCGCCGCAGCCGTTCGGCGCCGTCAGCGTCTGGGTCGCGCCGCCATCGACCGAGATGTCGACCCTGGAGATCCCAGCAGAGGAAGACGCCGCCACATCGATGCGGATCGTGTTGGTCGCCACGATCGAGTCCGTGGCCGAGAGTGCGAGGGTTGGGTTCGACGTGGTCACGTTGCGCCGGATGTCGACCGCGACATCGCCGCCAAGATTCAGGCGCGCCAGTAGGGCATGGGACGAATCCGGAACCGTGGCGGTGTTCCAGGACAGCGGGTTGCCGCTACCGATGACGATGCCGTCCACAGTCCAGGCCACGGTCGATCCAATCGGCGCAGCGGTGACGCTCAGCTGGGCGACGCCGGAGATGGGGTCGGCCTTGTCAATTGCGATCTGCACGCCGGCCGGCACATCCACGTTCAGCGCCGACAGGCCGCTGAGGCTCAGGATGGGGATCTCTCGCCCTGCCGTAAGCGCGACCACCCGCCAGGTCGCCGCCCCGCCATAGGCGCGGCTCCAGACGATTGGCGC
The DNA here is from genome assembly GCA_030697555.1 of Hyphomonadaceae bacterium. GTDB lineage: Bacteria > Pseudomonadota > Alphaproteobacteria > Caulobacterales > Hyphomonadaceae > UBA7672. The sequence continues at coordinate 13,411 of JAUYPV010000144.1, read as the reverse complement.
ATTGCCGCCGCCGACACCCGCTATGACGTCGACCGCCGTCCAGCTGCCGTCTGTCGCTTGCGTCTCAATGCGATAGCCCCCGCCAGCCGGGAAGGAGTCCCTCCATCGCAGTATCAACGACGCTCCAAGGTCCACGGTTGCTGTCAGCTGTGCTGCGGCCGCCGCCGCAAGATCGCCAGCGTTGCTGGCGGCAGTGACCGTCGTCGACGCCATTGTCGACAGCGCCCCATCGCTGACCGTCACCGACAGTATGTAGGTTCCATCCTTGTCGGCGCGGAACGTGGGCCTGGCGGTCGCCGCCCCGGTCAACGCTACCGCGCTACCAGCAGGCTTCGAGGTGAGCATCCAGGCGAACGTGATTGCGGTTCCATCCGGATCGGAGCTGCCGGAGGCATCCGGAGTCGCCTCTGCGCCTGTCACAACGCTGATCGCACCAGCAAGAACAACCACCGGCGGCCGATTGGCAGTACCCCCGCCTCCACCCCCGCCCGAGCCACCGCCACCACCGCCGCCTCCACCACAGGCGGCAAGACAGAGGTGCGCCAAAGCTATGAGAACCGCAGAGATTCGGCTGCCAAACATGGTCCATCCCTCTTTTCACGGCCAGCACAAGCTCAAACGAATAGCTACTACTCTTGGACCTTTCGAACCACTCCAGGACGGTAACTATCCGACCAGCGCTGCGCCTAAGCCTCGGCTTGAAACCCCGCCAATCCCTCGCTCGTTTTGTGTAAGTTGGGGGCTACGAGCATCGGCGTCGGCAATCTAGGCGAGGATTTGGTGGTGTCTCGGTTTGAATTTTTTGCAGGCAGCGCTCTAGAACGCCGCGCAAAAAAAGGGCGTCCTGTTATCGGCAGGACGCCCTCTAGAGAGCATCCTAACGCCTATTCCGTGAAGAGACAGCTGGAGGGACATCAGCTTCACATGAATAGACAACTATCGAGCCTGCTTCAACGTTCGGCTTGACCCCGGTGCGGTGGGGGCGCTCGGACGCGAAACCGGCTAGAGCTTTCGTTAGGTGAGTTTTCTCAGGCCACAACCGACAGGATAGGATTGCTGATGGGCGTGGGCGTGGAATCGCTGGCGTCTAGCAGTAGGGTAGCGCCTTCGGTATCGAAGCCGAAGGGGACGTGGACGAGGCGGCTCAGCGCCTCGCGGATCATGCGGTGGCGTTCGGGCCGCGCAAAGACCAGGAAGAAGCCGGCGCCGCCCGCGCCCAAAAGCTTGCCGCCGATCGCACCAGCGCCGCGAGCGGTAGCGTAGATATCGTCGATCGTAGAGTTTGAGATCTTGCCGCCCAATTGACGCTTCATACGCCAAGTCTCATCCAGCATTGTGCCGAATTGATCGATGTCGCCTTCGCCGGCAAGGAGATCGCGGGCCTCGAACACCATTTCGTGCATGCGACGCAACTGCTGCTGACGTTTGGCAAGGTCGGCAACAAAGGAGCCGGCTACGGCCGACGCGGACCTACTTGTGCCGGAGTAGAAGAGCATCAGTCGGCTGCGGAATAGCTCGCGCCTCTCGTTCGATAATTTGACGGGCTCAACATCGATCGCGCCTGTGCCTTTCCGGAAATGGACAACGTTTATGCCACCCATAGCGGTTGCAACTTGGTCCTGCGAGCCAACATTGTCGCCGATCCGCGATTGTTCTAGCTCGATCGCAAGCTGGAACAGTTGCTCTTTCGAGACTTGTTCGCCTTTCAGTGTTTTGAGCGCTAGCAGCAAACCGTTGGCAAAGGCGGATGAGGAGCCCATGCCTGAGCGGGCCGGCAGATCGCCCTGGTGATGCAGCTCAACGCCATGGCTATCGTCCATGTCCATCATGCGCAGACCTTCGCGCACTGCTGGGTGAAGAATTTCGTTGATCGAACTCACCGGCTCGATGTGCGACCAGACGATGCGGAAGGAATTGGGAAAGAAGGGCGGGAACCGCCGCAAAGTGATATAGCAATATTTGTCGATCGAGGTTGAGAGAACAGCTCCACCCTCCTCGCGATACCAAGTCGGATAGTCGGTTCCGCCGCCGAAAAACGAGACCCGGAAAGGCGTCCGCGTGATGATCATTTTCCCACCCTAGAGATTTCTGAAGTAGTCGATCGTCTTGACCAGACCCTCGCGAAGCTGGGTCTTTGGTTGCCAGTCCAGAAACTGTTTCGCTTTCGAAATGTCTGGCTTTCTCTGCTTGGGATCATCCTGTGGTAGCGGCCGATATTCAATCTTTGATTTGGATCCGACCATCTCGATCACCAGCTCCGCCAGCTGCTTAATCGTAAACTCCCCCGGATTGCCCACGTTTATGGGTCCAGTGACATCATGCTCGGTATCCATCATGCGCTGTAAGGCGTCGACCAAATCGTCGACATAACAGAATGACCGGGTCTGTTGGCCCTCGCCGAATACCGTAATCGGCTCTCCCCGAAGCGCCTGCATGATGAAGTTTGATACCACCCGACCGTCGTTAGGATGCATGCGCGGCCCGTATGTGTTGAAGATACGGACTACCTTGATCGGCATGTTGTATTGGCGACGATAGTCGAAGAACAAGGTCTCAGCGCAGCGCTTGCCTTCATCGTAACAAGAGCGTGGGCCGATGCAGTTGACGTTGCCCCAGTATTCCTCGGTTTGGGGGTGGATCTGAGGATCGCCATAGACCTCAGAAGTCGAGGTCTGGAGAATTTTTGACTTGGTACGCTTAGCCAGACCCAGCATGTTGATCGAACCAATCACGCTGGTCTTAGTCGTCTGCACAGGATCGAACTGGTAGTGGATGGGGGACGCCGGCGCCGCTAGATTGAAGATCTCATCGACCTCAACAAACAGCGGAAACGTCACGTCATGGCGGATAAAGCTGAAATAGGGGTGGTTGGCGATGTCGCGAAGATTGTCGCGATTGCCCGTATACATGTTGTCCACACAGAGGACTTCGCATTTGCGCGCGAGCAACTGCTCGCAAAGATGCGAACCGATAAAACCAGCGCCGCCGGTCACCAGAACCCGTTTGCGTCCACCGCGCATATTGCCCTCACCCTTGATTCCAAGCGCCCGCCAAACAGCACCGTTCTGTCGCGGCGCTAGATCGTCAGAAATTCCTCTGGCCGAGCATCGATTGCGCCTTAGCGCGGATCGAAGCCGGATCGAGACCTACGCGTTTGCGTAGGTCATGCACGGTGCCATACCAGCCGCAGAAGGCGTCGGGCAGGCCTTGATAGGTCGTGTTAAGGCCAGGCATCTCGGCGTTGATCGCCTCGTGCAGGCCGAACGCGTCGTGGACTACGAGTATTGGGGTGTCCTTGAACTTGCGGACGGCCTCGCCGTCGATCGGTTTGATCGTCGAGAAGTAGACGATGTTGACGTCGAGGTCCTTCACCGCCTCCATCACATTGCCGGCGATGGGGCCGGCGGTCATGACGGTGAGCTTCTTCGAGCTGTTCTTCAGCACGTTGGCCTTGCCGAACGTGACGTCGATGTCGAGGCCGTGCGGATTATCCGAGAGGCGGACGTAAGTCGGATCGGCGCCGGCGTAGCGGGCGCGGATCAGTGAATCCACTTCCTTCTTGGAGCCCGGCTGGCACACGCCCATCTTGGGCAGCATGCGCAGGATGGCGAGGTCCATGTAGGTGTGGTGCGTGGCGCCGTCCCAGGCGTAGTCGAACGTCGCGCCCGTGGTGACGATGGTGCCCCCGAACTCGTTGTAGCACATGTCGAGCTTGATCTGCTCGACGCAGCGGTCGACCAGGAAGGGCGCGATCGTGTGCACGAACGGGCGCAGGCCCTGCGAGGACAGGCCCGCCGTGATGGAGATCAGCGAATTCTCGCAGATGCCCATGTTGAAGAAGCGGTTCGAGTGCTTCTCCGCAAAGTTCTTGAACTGGAACATCGAGATGTCGCCGAGGACGACGACAACCTTCTCGTCGGCGTCACCGAGAGCCGAGACGGTGTCTCTAAACTGAGTACGCATCGAGCTCTCCGAGAAGCATTTCGCGTTCTTCCGGCTTCGGGCTGCGGCGGTGCCATTCGAACATGCCGGTGCCTTCGTGCAACGACCTGCAGCCGTATCCCTTAACCGTGTGGGCGACGAGAACCTTCACACTCTTCGCAGGGGCCTTGAGGGCCTTTTCCATAGCGGCGATATCGTGGCCATCGACCTCATGCACATCACAGCCGAAAGCGGCGAAGCGCGCCGCCGCGTTGTCGACGGGCATGCAGCGGATCTGCGAGTTGTTGGCGTCGAAAATGATCGTGAGGTTGTCGAGCTTGCGGTGGACGGAGACCATGATGGTTTCCCACACCGTGCCTTCGTTGGACTCGCCATCGCCGATCAGCGTGTAGGCGCGGCGTTTATTCTCGCCCTTGATCTTCATGCCGAGCGCCATGCCGGCGGCCAGAGAAATGCCGTGGCCGAGCGAACCGGTCGAGGCTTCTGCGCCCGGCACTTTCGTGCGGTCCGGGTGGCAGCCGAACTTCTGGTCGAACTTACCGAAGCCGTAGACCTCCTCGATGGGAAAATAGCCGTAGGTCGCGAGCGTGCAGTAGAAGCCGAGCGCCGCGTGTCCCTTCGACAGGATGAAGATGTCGCGATCAGCCTTCTTCGGCTGCTTCGGATCATGGCTCATCGTGTTGTAGACGGCGCATAGCGCATCCACGATCGAGAACGAGGTCGGGATGTGGCCGTGGCCAGAAGACGCCGACACGTTGATGATGTTGGTGCGGATTTCCTTCGCGCGCGCGTCCATCTTCAGCGGGCGCTCGGGAAGTTTGAAAGCAGGCAAGGCGCTCATTCGATCACCACGTAGGAAACGCGCGCTGTCATCGGCATGCGCTGGATACGAAGATTGCTGATGCCGAGCGTCTCGCGCAGGGCGACCGTCTCGCCCGGGAAGATGTCGTCGCACAGCTCGTCGAACACAAGGACCGAGCCCTTGAACAGGTGCGGCTTGATCGCTTCGAGGCAGGCCTTGGTGGGCTGGTAAATGTCGAAATCGAAGATAGCGAGCGACACCAGCGTCTCGGGATGGCGCTTGAGATAGTCGTGGATGGTCTTCGATCCGTCGCCCTTCTCAAGACTGAACTTCTTGAGGTGGCCGATCGGGTTCAGCGCTTCCTGAATTTCCAAGACCTTCGACAGATAAGCGTCGTAGTTGTCGCTGACGGAGAAGTCGCCGTCCTTGATCTTCCCGGCCTTGCCGTCCTGCTCAGTAACGCCGATGAAGCCCGACCCGAACGTGTCGAAGCCAATGACTTTGCGGTGGCGGTTAAACGGCTCGAAGATACCGCGCAGCGCGGTGAGCAGCCCGAGATTCTGGCCCCAGCGCACGCCGAACTCCATGACCACGCCATGCGTATTCAGGATCTTCTGGTAGATCTCGTAGAAGAACAGAATGCGCGAAAGATTCTTGGACGACAGGTAGAGGCCGATGTTCTGCAGCAGCTCGTCATCCGGCATCGGAGACTGCTTCACCATCTCGACAAGCTGCTTCTGCAGCTCCTTTTCGGACTGGCTGGAGAGCACGATCGCTTCGTGCTTCTCGGTCTTTATCGATGCCATGTTCCCCGATTCCTCTTCCACCATTCGACCGTCTGACGCATGCCATTGCGAACGCTGGTTCTTGGCGACCAGCCCAGTTTCGCCCTGGCCTTCGATATGTCCAGCGCCCTGACCGCAAGCGTATCCGGGGCACTTTCTCCGAATCGCACTTCCTTTGGCGTGTGACCTGAAAACTCTATAGCCCAGCCGACGACCTCACCTACCGTCGTCTTCACGCCGGAGCCGATATTGAAGACGTCGAACGATATGTCATCTTGCGCCAGCGCCGCAGCGACCGCTTCGCCGAAATCATCGGCAAAAACGACATCGCGCGTGACCTCCGGGCTGCCCCATACCTCGAAGGGGTCCATGCCGTCGACCGCTTTGCGTGTAATGGCTGCTATGAAATTCGAGACGGCCGGGTCGAAGCGCGCAAAAGGCCCATAAACATTGGCCAGTCGCAGACAGACGCAGGCCATTCCGCCCTTCCTGTGCCAGAACTGGCACAGTTTTTCGCCGTAGCGCTTGGCCCAGCCGACCCCGAGATAGGTGTCGTGCGGGTCCTTGTTCCAGTCGAGGTCGTCCTCCTTGATGAAGCCCTCGAACGGGGAATAGGCGGAGGCGGTCGAAACGTAGACGACACGCTTTACGCCGTTGTCGTGGAAGGCCTGCAGCATGCGGGCATCCATGACAACGTTGTCCGTCACCTGCGTCCACGGCGCATCGCGCGATGCCTGCGCTCCACCGGTATTTGCCGCCGCCATTACCGCGAGTCCGCAGCCCTTTGACAGGGCGAGGCAGTCCTTCTCCTCGCGCAGGTCTCCCGCAACGTAAGTTACGCGAGCGTCATCTACCCGCGCGCCGCCGCCCCTGCTGGGGACGACCAGCTCGATGCCGGGATAGGCAGCTAGCAGCGCACGCACGGCGCCGGAGCCGGCGAGCCCCGCTCCTCCGGCAATGAAGACGCGCTGACCGTTGAGGTCCAACATCCGTGCAGTTCATCCACCTAGCGCGAGGGAAACACTTCGCCGCGAGCTACGCGCTCGCGCCAGTAATTGAGCAGGTCGAGCATGGTCTTCTCGAAGGGGATCACCGGCTCCCAGCCCGTGTGCTTGCGGAACTTGGTGGTGTCGGGAACCTGCAGGTCGGCGTCGATGGGACGCAGACGCTCAGGATCGGTCTTCACCTCGATGTTCTTGTGCGTCGAGATCGAGATCAGATGTTGGAGCATGTCCTTCACCGAGCACGAGAAGGACCCGCCGATATTGTAGTACTCGCCTCCCCGGGGGTTCACCGTGACCAGCAGGTAATAGGCGTAAACAGCGTCGCGCACGTCGGCCCAGGTGCGCAGGCTGTCGAGGTTGCCGGTCTTCACGACGGGTGGGATCAGGCCCTTCTCGATCATCGCAATCTGCTTGGCGAAGGTGGATTCCGCGAAGATGTCGCCGCGGCGCGGGCCGGTGTGGGTGAACATGCGCGTCGTCATCGCGGTCATGCCATAGGCTTCGGCGTAGTAGCGGCCGATGAGATCGGTTCCGACCTTGGAGATCGCGTAGGGCGAGGCCGGGTGGAAGGTGCACTCCTCGTTGATCGGCAGCTTTTCCTTGCTGACGCGGCCGAACACTTCGGACGAGGCGCAGATGTGCATGACGGGCTTGAGGCCGGCGCGGCGCACGGCTTCCATCAGACGGGCGGTGCCGAGGATGTTGGTCTCGAGCGTATCGAGTGGCGCGGTGAAGCTTGTCTGCGGATAGCTCTGCGCTGCAAGGTGGAAGACGTAGTCGGGCTTCGACTTCTCGACCATCTCGATCATCGACACGGTGTCGCGCAGGTCGGCGTAGACGAGGTTGAGCCGGTCGTTGGTGTTGATGCGCGGGATGTGGTGGCGGATGTTGTCGAGCGGGCTGCGCCAGCGGCACTGGCCCCAGATTTCCCAGTCGGTCTTCTCCAGCAGGAAATCGACCATGTGGGAGCCGACCATGCCGGTCACGCCTGTGATGAGTGCTCGCGTGGCCATGGTCTGAGTTCTACCTCTACTCTCACCCGATAAAAGTCCGCCGGCTCGGTTTGATCGGTGCTTGCTATTTCACGTCTGCAGGCTTGCGCCCGGAGCGTCCGACGCCCTCGTCGCGCTGCGAGACGAAGGGCGTGTCGGTAGGCCACCACAGCTTCAGCTCGGGATCGTCCCATAGCAAGGTGAACTGGCCTGCGCGGCTGTAGTCGGATGTCTGCTTGTAGTGGAACATCGCGAGTTCCGACATGACGTAGTGCCCGTTGCCGAATTTCGGCGGGATCAGCACCTGTTGGCGGTTCTTGTCCGACAGCGTGAATGAGGTCCACTTGCGGTACTGGGGCGAGTCCTTGTCGTTGTTGACGACAATCAGATAGAATTTTCCGTGGAGGCAAGAGACCAGCTTCGCCGTCGAGGCGTCGCCATGCAGCCCGCGCAGGACGTTGCGGTGCGAGACCGAGATGTCGTCCTGAACGAAGTCGTAGGCGATGCCGGCGTCGCGATAGAGCTTCTGGTTGTAGATCTCGATGTACTCGCCGCGGAAGTCCTCGAAATTCGTAGGCGGATCGATCAGCAGAACCCCGTCCAGTGGCGTTTTTTGAATCTTGAGTCCGTCCATGTCCGCCTCTGCTGCGGACGCCGTGCGGCCGCCGTTGTTTGAGCTGGTCCCCGTTGGCAAAACGACCCAATTCCCCAGGGCCCGCTTCGCATCCGGCGGGTACTAAGCACACGTTCCAGGCGTTGAAAACCCCTCGAACCCTTCGCCCGCCCAGCGAAGGCGCGACCACCTTTTAAGCGAACTTCGGCGTTGGCAGGCGCAAGTTGCTTGGGCTAGAGAAACAAGGCTTTCTGCGAGGAAGCGTAATGTGAAGAGGGACTGATGGCGGCCGCGCAACCGGAGTGGAACTCGTTTACGGCCGACGACTTCCTGGCCTGCTTTGGGGCGCCCGCCTCCGACAAGGCGCTCATAGCGGACGAGGTTGCAAAATACGATTTCGGCTGGCGCCGCCTGCCGGGGAAAGAGCGCGACGACGCCATTCTCGGTATCCTCAAGAAGCTGGACGGGTTCACCAAGGTCGGCGAACACCGGCACGGCGTCTGGACCGACAGTTGGGAGGAGACGCGCCAGCGTTACCTGAAATCGAACCAGGACATTGAGGCGCTGGATCCTCCGTTTATGGGATCTACCCCGATTGTTCGCCTGATGGGCGACTATGCGATTCCGCGAAATCCGTCGTTTGAGCACTATTGGTTCCGGGTCTATCGACAGTGGATGTTCAAGAAATTCGTTGGCAAATCGAAGCGCTTCTTGGAGTTCGGCTGCGGCTCCGGCTTCAATCTCGCCACCATCGGCAAGCTCAAGCCCGAGCTTGAACTCACCGGCCTCGACTGGGCCCAGCCTGCAGTCGACCTCGTCAACCAGGTCGCAAAGGACCACAGGCTCAAGCTGAACGGCCGTCGCTTCGACTATTTCAACCTCGACCGCTCGGTGAACATCGGCCCAGGTTCGGCGATCGGCACGTTCTGTTCGCTGGAGCAGACGGGCGTGCGCTACAAGGACTTCTTCTACTGGCTGCTCGAACAGAAGCCTGATCTCGTGATCTCGATGGAGCCGGGCATCGAGAACTACAGCCAGGACGATCTCTTCGACTATCTCGGCTGGCGCTATGTCAGCCACCGGCAATACCTGAACGGGTATTTCTCCGACGTCCGCAAGGCCGCCGCAGAGAAGCGCGCCGAAATCCTCTGGGACCGCCGTCCCGGCTTCGGCAGTTTCTATCACGAGGGCTATTCGCTGATCGTCTGGCGACCGCTCTAGCCGACTCGCCGAGCCCGTCGGGCCCGCGCCGACGCCAGCTCAGCCTTCTGGCGCTCAACCTTCCGGCTGCACGATTTCCCAGTGCTCGACGATCTTGCCGCCGGAAAGCCGGAAGACATCCGCCATCACAGCCCGCTTTTGCGTGGCCGGGTCCGCCCCGCTGATCATCAGCGACACCACCGCCACCAGGTCGTTCTGGGGGATGATAACCTTCACGTCGTACGCTGACTTCGCCGGCTTGGCCGCCAGAACAGCTGTATAGGCGGCAACGCCGTCAGCCGTCTTCGCGCCATGATACTTCACGGTGGGATCGACCACTGCAGCAACCGCCTCGGCGACCTTTTGCTCGTTTATCGCCTTACCGACAAAATTGATCACAGCGTTCTGATTCACAGACTCCGCAGCGTCATCAGCCGCCGTCGCCATAGGCGCTCCAGGGGATGCGGCTTGGGCCTCAGTAATGGTCCACTGTTCGGCGACCTGCCCGTCAGCGGCGAACTTGTACACGCTCGCCGTAGCCTTGGTCCCATCGAAGCTTTTCACGAAAACCGCATCGCCGCTGGCCACGACTTGTGTGACTCCGTCAGCCGGCGCAAGTGCGGCAGCTCGGGCGATGTTGGCGGCCTCCGCAGCAGTCGCGGTTGTGGCAGCATCCCTGTAAAGACCCACTGGCGCAGGCGCTTCAGGCGAAACAGCACCTGCCGCCGCCGTTTCAGTCGCCGCCGGCGCGGTCGGCTCGGCGACGTTATCGCAGGCGGCGATGACAGCCAGCGCAGCAATGCTGAACGAAAGTTTCATTTTCATAGGGGATGTCGCCTTCAAAACAATCTTCCACACGATCGCGCGCCGAAGTGTTCGTAGCACACGTCGCCAATACTTAGTCTATCTAACGTCCCTACGTAAAGCATGCGCGCCTCTCAAATTCCACCGCCGACGCCAGCCGCTGCTTTTTCAGCCGCTTTACTTCGCGCTGATAATCTCTGAACCTTCCGGCCAGCCGCACTGACCCGTGATCATCCGGGCTGTGCTGACAGCCGGGGCAGTCGGTGCTTTTCAATTCGTTCGAGTTCCTGTTCGCGTTCCTGCCCGCGTGCCTGCTGCTTACGTATGTCAGCGCCGCCTTCGGCGGGCGCGGCTTCGCGAAGCTCGTACTTATAGCAATGTCGCTGGTCTTCTACGGCTAGTGGCGCATCGACCATGTGTGGATCATCATCCTGTCGCTGGTCGTGAACTATTTCGGCATCCGACTGTTCGTGAATCTGTCACAACAGAGCCTTCGCAATCTTGGCGTAGCGGCGCTTGTCAGCTTCAACGTCGTGCTGATCTGTGCGTTCAAGTATCTCGGGCTGATCTTCGGCACGTTCGGCGACCTGACAGGGATCGCGCTGACGATAACCACTATCGCCCTGCCGCTGGGCATATCCTTCTTCTCGTTCCAGCAGATCACTTATGTCGTCGATTTCCATCGCGGCGGCCGGCGCGACGACAGCTTCGTCGACTACTCGCTGGCGGTGCTATTCTTCCCGCATCTGATCGCCGGCCCCATCGTCAAGTATCGCGTGCTGATCGACCAGCCAGTGCCGCGACATTTCCCGCCTGCCCGATGTCGAAGGGACCAAGACGCCCAGGAAAAGTTCAAGGCCTATCCGATCGGCTACTTCCACATCGACATCGCCGAAGTGCGCACCGAGGAGGGCCTCCTCTACATGTTCGCGGCCATCGACCGCACCTCGAAGCTGGTCTTCGTCGAGCTGCATGAGAAAGCCACGGGCGCCGTCGCCGCCGACTTCCTCAAGCGCCTGGTCGAAGCCGTCCCCTACACCATCCATACCGTTCTCACCGACAACGGCACGCACTTCACCACGCGCGGCAACATCGCCTCCGCCGCCAGCCTGATCAAAGAGGCCATCGAACGCGGCGAGGCCTTCTGCAGACACGCCTTCGAGATCGCCTGCGCCAGGCTCGACATCGACCATCGCCTGACCAAGCCATATCACCCCTGGACCAACGGCCAGGTCGAACGCATGAACCGAACACTCAAGGAGGCGACGGCTCGGCGCTACTATTACGAGACGCACGCCAAACTCCGCCAACACCTCGCCGCCTTCGTCGATGCCTACATCTTCGCCAAGCGGCTGAAGACACTCAAAGGCATGCCCCCTTCGAGCACGTCTCAAAAATGCTGGACCGACCTGCCGAAGCGCTTCAGGCTTTGTCCGGCCCATCAATTCCCGGGACTGAACATCTAGTCCACGCCGTTGCGATGAACTCGCCCCATTGGCGAACGGCACATCCCAGCCGGCGACGGCGCGCACGCGCAGCTCCGCCGCGTCGCGCACCCAGGCGAGTCAGCCTTGGCGCGGCGCGATTTCCTTCATGCCCCCTCGCGCTAGCAGGCGAGCGCCTCGTCGGCGAAGGCCGACCAGCTCGCCGCGCCCTTCCCGGCTGGCAGGATGTAGACGTCGCCACCGGCGGGCGAGGTCGCCGAGACGGCCGACAGCTGGACGAGCGCATCCAGCCTCATCAGGCTTTCGTTGAGAGTGACATGCTTTTGCGCCCGGCCGGCTGCAGAAAGACCAATCCCAGGTTTGCGGTATGCGCGGTATGCAATGACATGAACGTCTCCCTTGGCGCCCCGAATACGTGGCTGTCGCGGGACGGTCGTATTAGGACGGCCTTCTCCCGCCCCTCGCTTTACCGTGACAGACGTAGCCAGTAAGGAAGTCGCGACAGTCAACGTTTATGCAGCGGGTGCCAGATGAGTTTCTACAAGGGCAAGAATGTACTGGTACTCGGCGGAACCGGCTTTGTGGGAACCCACTTCGTCAGGGCCGCCCTGGAGGCTGGCGCGAACGTCACCACCACCATCCACAAACGCGCGCCGATCGTCGACGATCCTCGCCTCAAGACTGTCCAGGCCGAACTCGCCAACCGCGAGCAGGCGCGCGCGGCGATGAAGGATCAGGAGATCGTCTTTCACTGCGCCGGCGCGGTCTCGGCGGCGGGCGTCACGGCGTCCAATCCGATGGAGCCCATCACCGACAACATCGCCCTGACGGCGATGGTGCTGGAAGCGGCCTGGAAGACCGGCGTGGAGCGCATTCAGGTGTTCGGCAGTTCGACAGCCTATCCCGTCACGGACCATCCCGTCACCGAAGAAGAGATGTGGTCGGCGCCGCCACACCCATCCTACTTCGGCTATGGCTGGATGCGCCGCTATATAGAGCGGATGGCCGAGTTCGTTCACGAGCGCTCGAAGACTAAGGTGGTCCTTGTCCGTCCAACGGCCACTTATGGCCGTCACGACGATTTCCACCCAGTGACCAGCCACGTCATCCCTGCCCTCATCCGCAAAGCCGTGGAGCGGATGGACCCTTACGAAGTCTGGGGAACGGGCGACGAGATCCGTGATTTCCTGCATGTCGAGGATCTCACTCGCGGATGCCTGTTGGCAACGGAGAAATACGCAGTCTGCCAACCCATTAACATCGGCTATGGCAAGACCTCCACCGTGAAGGAGATCGTCCGGGCGATCCTCAAGGGCGCGGACTATTCGGATGCCAAGGTCATCTTCAATGCCGATCGCCCGACTACTATTCCGAAACGAATGGTAGATATCAGCAAAGCCCGCGACATTCTAGGATTTGAGCCTCTGTACACACTTGACGAGGGGCTTGCCGACACCGTTCGATGGTATCGGAGTGAAGAGGGCATTTGACATGGGGAAGCGGGTGGGGACGCGCGGTGAACCGGGTGGACCAAGGAAATCAGACGCTGCTCGAGGCTTCGACGCCAGCAAGAGTTTGGGCGTGCGTGGCGAGATTGCAGGCCGGCCTCCGAAACCTGACAAGGCGTCGGGGAAGTCGTCTGCATCAGCAGATGCGCCGAAAGCAGCGCTGAGGTCGCCAAGCGCTGATCCGCGTCCGCTGGTTTCGGTGATCATGTTTGTGTGGAACGGCATGCCACATGTCGAGCGTGCGATCCGCAGCGTGCTAGCGCAGGACCATGATCATCTGGAGTACGTGATTCAGGATGGCGGTTCGACAGATGGC
>JAUYPV010000139.1 GCA_030697555.1 Hyphomonadaceae bacterium | reverse complement strand
ATGAGGGAGCGGGGCGCGTGGGTCAGCGCCGTGAGGTAGTCCTCATGTCCCGCCTTGTGAGCGGGCAGTTGCGCGTCATCACGCGCCCCGGATCGGTCGTCTTTCCCGGTGCCGGACATGGAGTTGACGCGATAGCCCCCGCCGTTTTCGCGGTGGCTCGGCTCGCCAGTGGGCGGTATCGCACCCCAGGCGGCCTTAGCTCCCCATCCGAACCTTCCCGGTTCCACGTGCAGGGTTTGAACCGAACCACCCTGGTTCCTCCGGTTTCCTTCTCCGGAGGCAATGCGTCCTCGATCGTTTCACCCCGCAGTGAGGGTCCGCCCAGGGGCCTCACATGACGTGAGACTAGGCCTGGGACCGGCTCCGCGGCTGCAGTTGGCTTGGCTCATTGCCGAGGCCTGCCTACGCTCGTCGCCGAGCTTCGGCAGGCAGGCAATGCGAGAACGCCACGCCGACCAACGCCCATCCATCCCGAAGCTTCGGTCGATCTCGAAACCTCCCTCCGGATGGGCAGGGCTGATTATAAGTGCGCTCCGACCCAGCAGGATAAGTTGCACGATTTTTCGGACACGGATTCGAGCGAAAGTCGCGCAAGCGATTGGTGTGCTTCAGAATCTTTTTCTGAAAAAACTTCTCGCGCTTCTTCTTAACCTGCGGATTCGAGCGGTTTCGTCCCCCTATTTCGGGCGCCTGCTGCTGCCCCCACCGTCTCGCGCGCAAGCGCCCGATCCACCTGCCCCAGCTTCGCTGGAGGAGGAAAAGGTCTGCGGTCGTTGTTCGGATTTCCTCACCCGGGCGAAGCGCGGGGGAGGTGGATCGCTGACGTAGTCAGCGAGACGGTGAGGGCAGCAACAGGACCAACAAAAGGCGGGGACACGCCTCGACTCAGGCTAGAATAGTGAACCTCTCTGCGAGACGCATTGTGTCCGACGATATCTGCGCCCTTACCGGTCGGCCGGGCCGATACGTGAAATGCCATCTTTATCCGCGCTCATTTTATAGGAGATCTGCACCCGACGCGCCTTTGATGTCGTTCTCTGGAAATAGCACCGAACGATTCAGACGGATGCCGACCGGTTTCTACGACGAAAACTTAGTCGTCCAAGAGACCGAGCAGTGGCTCAGCGAACTGGATGGATACGCGCACGACGTTCTAAAGCCATTCGAACCGCTGCCGGAATTCTTTGCGCGCGCTAAAGAAGTTGTTCGAACCGAAGGCGGCCGAGTCGAACTTTGCTTATTTCCTTCGTTCGACTCTGAAATGTTGAAGCTGTTTTTTCTTTCCGTGCTCTGGCGATTCGCGGCATCACAGACTCCTCAATCTGGAAAGCTGGATATTGGACCTCACATTGATGACTTGCGACAAACACTCGCACAACGCGATCTAAGCGTGGGGCCGCAGTTTGAGGTTACCGTCTTCAAGTTGTCTGACGGGGACGTTATGCCGGTCATGACTCCGTCTCTAACTCGAGTAGATGGAATTCGAATGGTCCAAATGGTTTTTGGTGGGTTCAGCGCGCACGTGAAATGTGACCGGCGCAGCTCTCCGTCCGGCATGAAGTCTCTTGCTCTCCGCGTTGGTGAACCAGTCACGGTTCCCGTTTGGGAATTCAAGAAGACCAAATCCTACGCAAATACCGCCAAGGCCGCACTGCATACGGCCAAGCGCTTTGGAAGCCCGTGGAAGGGACGATTCGACCGCTAAGTCTCGCGGTTTCACCTGCTACTCTTGACCGCTCACTCCCTTCCCCCTACTCCCGCGCCTCCCGGCCTGGGCGCGTGGCCCTACCGGATAACGCCTTTGGCGTTTCCGGAATGACAGGCCGGGGGTGACAGCAACCTGACCCAGGCGTGGTTCGATTCCGCGCTGGCGCCGGAGAAGAGACAAGATGTCCCGCAAGAAGAAGGGCGAGCCGGTTCATGGCTGGCTGGTGCTCGACAAGCCCGAGGATGTGACTTCGACGCAGGCGGTGGGGATCTGCCGGCGCGTGTTCAATGCGCAGAAGGCGGGGCATGGCGGCACGCTCGATCCGCTGGCGTCGGGGATACTGCCGATCGCCTTTGGGGAAGCGACCAAGACGGTCGGCTACGTGATGGAGGCGGACAAGGAATACGTCTTCACGGTGAAATGGGGCTCCTCGACCACGACGCAGGATCGCGAAGGCGCGGTGACGGGGACGTCGGACGTGCGGCCCTCGCGCGAGGCCATCGCGGAGGCGCTGAAAGGCTTCGTCGGGACGATCAGCCAAGTGCCCCCGCAGTACTCGGCGATCAAGGTAAATGGCGAGCGGGCCTATGACCTCGCCCGCGACGGCGAGACGGTGGAGCTGGCGGCGCGGCAGGTGGTGGTGCACGAGGCGGTGTTGCGGGACTGCCCGTCGGAGGACGAGGCGGCGATCTTCATCCGCTGCGGAAAAGGCTTTTATATCAGGGCGCTGGTGCGCGATCTCGCCGGTGTGCTGGGGGCCGAGGCGCATGTCTCGAAGCTGCGGCGGACGCGGGTCGGGGCTTTTGCCGAGGACGCGGCAATTCAGCTTTCAATCCTGCAGCAAATGAGCGATAAGGCCGCGCTGGACGACAGACTGATCCCCCTTGAGACCGCGCTGGACGACATCCCGGCGCTGGCCGTCACCGGGGAAGAGGCGTCCAGGCTCAGGCAGGGTCGCGAGATCGTCCTTCTGCCCCATCAGGTCGAGGCGTTTCGGGAGATGCGCCATTCCCGTTCAGGTCCAAGCACCGTGAACGGGGAGGATGCCTCCCGCATTTGTCTCGCCACCGAACGGTGTGGGGATGAGGATCTTGCGGTCGCGCTGGGCGAAGTCCGGGCCGGCAGATTCATGCCGGTTCGTGTGTTCAACCAGGACTGACTCGTAAGCCGGGCCGTCCAAGACCCAGGAGAACCCCGATGTCGATCACGCCGGAGGCGAAAGCCTCCCTGATCAAGAAGCATGCCCGCACCGAAGGTGATACGGGCAGCCCCGAAGTGCAGGTCGCGATCCTTTCCTACCGGATCAACTTCCTGACCGAGCACTTCAAGGAGCACAAGAAAGACAACCACTCGCGCCGCGGACTCCTGAAAATGGTGTCGCAGCGCAGGCGACTGCTCGACTATCTCAAGTCGAGAGACGAGGGCCGCTACCAGGCCATCGTCAAAGAGCTGGAACTCAGGCGCTAGGCCGGGTTCCTACCCCACCCGCCGGCCCACCGGGGCCCGGCGGGTTTTCGTATGCAGGAAAGAGCAAAACGAGATGTTTGACATTCAACGAGTGACCACTGACTGGGCGGGCCGTCCGCTCACGCTGGAGACAGGCCGCATGGCGCGGCAGGCCGATGGCGCAGTGCTGGCGACCTATGGCGAGACCACCGTGCTCGCGACCGTCGTCTATGCCAGGACGCCAAAACCGGGGCAGGACTTCTTCCCCCTCACGGTCGACTACCAGGAAAAATACTACGCCGCGGGCAGGGTTCCCGGCGGATACTTCAAGCGCGAAGGCCGTCCCACCGAGAAGGAGACGCTGGTCTCGCGCCTCACCGACAGGCCGATCCGCCCGCTGTTTGCGAATGGCTTCAAGAACGAAGTCCAGGTCATCGTGACGGTGCTGTCCTATGACCAGGAAAACGATCCCGACGTGCTCGGCATGGTTGCGGCCTCGGCTGCGCTCACGATTTCGGGCGTGCCGTTCAACGGGCCGATCGGCGCTGCGCGCGTCGGCTACAAGGATGGCCAGTACATCATCAACCCGACCGCCGCCGAGATGGAAGACTTCCAGCTCGACCTCGTCATGGCGGGCACGCAGGATGCGGTGATGATGGTCGAATCCGAAGCCAAGGAGCTTTCGGAAGACATCATGCTCGGCGCGGTGATGGCCGGCCACACGGCGGCGAAACAGGCGATCGAGGCGATCATCCGTCTCGCCGAGAAGGCCGCCAAGGCGCCCTTCGAATTCACGCCCGCCGACCGTTCGGCCGAGCTGAAGCAAATCGAGAAGCTGGTCGGTTCGGACATCGCCGCCGCTTACAAGATCAAGGACAAGGGCGAGCGTCACGACGCCGTGGGCGCCGCACGCACCAAGGCCGCCGCCGAAATGTGCAAGTCCGAGACGAAGCCGGACGGCGTCGACCCGCTCGTGTTCAAGGAAGTCTTCAAGGAAGCCGAGGCGAAAGTCGTCCGCGGCGACATCATCCGCACGAAAAAGCGCATCGACGGCCGGTCGCTCGACCAGGTCCGCCCGATCCTCGCCCAGGTGTCGGTGCTGCCGCGCACGCACGGCTCCGCCCTCTTCACCCGCGGCGAGACGCAGGCGCTTTGCGTCGCGACGCTCGGCACGGCGGAAGACGAGCAGTATATCGACGGGCTGGAAGGCACGAAGAAGGAGAAATTCCTCCTCCACTACAACTTCCCTCCCTTCTCCGTTGGCGAGACCGGACGCCTCGGCGGCCCGCGCCGTCGCGACATCGGCCACGGCAAGCTCGCCTGGCGTGCGGTGAAAGCCGTGCTACCGAAGGGCGATGACTTCCCCTACACGCTGCGCATCGTCTCCGAAGTGCTCGAGTCCAACGGCTCGTCCTCGATGGCTACGGTCTGCGGCTCTTCGCTTGCGATGATGGACGCCGGCGTGCCGATCACGCGGCCGGTCTCGGGCATCGCCATGGGCCTGATCAAGGACGATGACGGCATTGCCGTGCTCTCCGACATCCTCGGCGATGAAGACCATCTCGGCGACATGGACTTCAAGGTCGCAGGCACCGAAGTGGGCATCACCTCGCTGCAGATGGACATCAAGATCGAGGGCATCACGTCCGACATCATGAAGACGGCGCTCGCCCAGGCGAAGGGCGGCCGCATGCACATCCTCGAAGAGATGAACAAGGCGATGACGGGCGCACGCACCGAAGTCTCCGAGAATGCTCCGAAGATGATCTCGATGAAGATCCCGGTCGACAAGATCCGCGACGTCATCGGCACCGGCGGCAAGGTCATCCGCGAGATCGTCGAGAAGACGGGCGCGAAGATCAATGTCGAGGACGACGGCACGGTGAAGATCGCCGCTGTCGAGAAGGAAAGCCTCGAGGCCGCCCAGAAATGGATCCACGGCCTGACGGCGGAACCAGAAGTCGGCACGATCTACGAAGGCAAGGTCGTGAAGGTGATGGAGTTCGGCGCGTTCGTGAACTTCTTCGGCGCGAAGGACGGCCTCGTCCACGTTTCTCAAATGGCGGCTGAACGGGTAAACTCGCCGAGCGACGTCGTCAAAGAGGGCGACACCGTGAAGGTGAAGCTCCTCGGCTTCGACGATCGCGGCAAGGTTCGCCTCTCGATGAAAGCCGTGAACCAGCAGACCGGCGAAGCCATCGAAGGCGTCACGGACGATGGCCCGTCGGGCGACCGTCCGCGCCGTGAAGGCGGCGACCGTCCGCGTGGCGATCGTGATCGCGGCGGCCGTGGCGGCCGTGGCGGTGGCGGCGGCGATCGTCCCCGCGGCCCGCGCCGTGAAGGCGGCGAAGGCGGCGGCGACAAAGCCAAGGAAGACGCGGAGTAGTCTGCGTCTCCTGCCCTATGGAATGCAGCGGCCGCTCCGAAAGGGGCGGCCGTTTTGCTTGCGCGCCTGGTTATTCAAGCTCGTGAATACGGATAGAGCCACCAAGCTGTTGCAGCCACCCAAACGCGACTCGCACTAGGGTGCGTCATGAAATTCGGGCGGAACAGCAGAATGGAACGAGTCATCGCATCATGTTGGGCTTGGGTCGAAAGGCATTGGCGCGCGATTCTGGCGGTCTTCGCGCTGACCCTGGCAGCCCTAGCGATCTACGCGTGGATCGACTTTCGGGACTATCAGGCACGTATTGCTAAGGGAGATACACTCGAAGCTGAGCGGCACCTTGCAGGCTACACATACGGACTTCTACTTTTCACGTTCTTCGGAACAGCGATCAGCATTGTCGGCATAGCTGCAGTCGCCATGACTCTGCACGCGACACGCAAGATGAC
Organism: Hyphomonadaceae bacterium; assembly: GCA_030697555.1. Taxonomy (GTDB): domain Bacteria; phylum Pseudomonadota; class Alphaproteobacteria; order Caulobacterales; family Hyphomonadaceae; genus UBA7672. The sequence goes on along the minus strand of JAUYPV010000139.1, from coordinate 22,209 downwards.
CGAAGCAACGCGGGAAATAGGTGAGAACGCATCAAAAGCTTACGTTCGAGCGGTATCCGCGCGATTCACCTGGGAAGACTCTACAGTGACAGCCATCAGAGTCGTCTACCAAAACGAGGGCGACACGCCGGCCGTGCAGGTTCGCGACAAGATAGCTCTCAAACTTGCCACCGTTTCTGATGTGAGAAGCGCGGAGGGTTTTGAGCAGCCATCGCCACGCGGCTTCTTCGTGAGGCATTCGGTCTCGGCCAAAACGAAATCGGAGGAATGCAAAACAATCCTTCCTGAACTGAATCATGTTCTCCGGAGGCTTCCAGCAATGAAAGCCGCTGCTACGTCTCCGCTACATCATCCGATTCTCGTTTTTCGAGGGGTGGTGCTCTATCGAGATGTTTTTGGCCGTCAGTACCGTTCGGAATTCTTGTTCTATGGCAACGCGCCGCCAACCCAACTCGGGGGCACCGATCTGATGATGGCCGTGGACGTCTTTCCAGTATTTCATCCCGACCCGCGAGAGCTGCCCCCCATTATTGATGACCGACCTGGCGCACCGAGAATTGAGGTCGAAGACACCCCCGATTAACTAGGCCTAACCTCCCCTGCCAAACACAACTCCGCGATTTTCCCCCAGCGGCAGCTTGCGTCCTGCCGGGGGGTGTGGGGAGTATCCGGGGTCGGCGTATCGACAGCCCATAAGGGCGCGGCGCCGGAGGAAACGTGTCACGGGAGGACGAGATCATGAGCATGTGGATGCTGCGGGCTTCGGCCGTGGCGATTGCGGCCGGCTTGATGCTGGCGGGCGCTGCTTCAGCGCAGCAGGCCCCATCACAACAGGCTCCATCACAGCAGGCAGGGGCGCCGAAGCCGGAGGCGGACCTCTACAAGGTGAACCCGTTCCTCGACTCGAGCGCGCGCGAGCGGCTCGCTCCGCCACGCACGCCGCGCGGCGCGGCGCAGGCGGATGGGCCGGCGGCGGCGCCGGCTACGCCCGAGGCGATCCAGGCTGCGGCGGCCGAGATGGCCAAGCCGCGCACCGAGGCGGGCTACAGGACGCCGCGCCTCGCCATAGGACAGCCCGACTTGCAGGGCGTGTGGTCGAACGCCTCGAACACGCGGCTGACGCGGCCGGCGCAGTTCAAGTCGCTGGTCATGACTGACGTGGAAGCCGCCAAGGCGCGGCGCGAGCATCCGCAGAACATTCGGCAGGCGACGGACGACAACCAGAAGGAAGCCGACGGGCTGCTCAACGGCCGCGATCTTGCGGCGGGGCGCGGCTACAACGCGTTCTGGATCGACCCAGGCACCAATTATTCGCTCACCAAGGGCACGTGGCGCACGTCGTGGATCGTCGATCCGCCGAACGGGCAGATCCCGGTTTCCGAAGACGGCCGCAAGCTGCTCGCGGCGCGGCGCACGGATCGCGGCACGGGCTATGACAACCCGGAAGAGCGCGGCATGGCGGAGCGCTGCATCTTCTTTGGCGGCTCGAGCGGGCCGCCGCTGATGAACGGGCTCTACAACAACAATTATCGCATCACGCAGTCGAAGGACGCCGTGATCATCGTGGCCGAGATGATCCACGAGCCGCGCATCATCAAGCTCAACGCCAAGCACGGCCCGGCGGAGCTCAACAAGTATGCCGGCGATTCCATCGGCTGGTGGGAGGGCGACACGCTGGTGGTCGAGACCATCAACGTGAACCCGACCGGCGGCGGACAGGCCTCGATCACGCCCCAGGGCAAGATCATCGAGCGGTTCACGCGCTACAACGACAAGCAGGTCCTCTACGAGTTCGAGGTGCACGACCCGGCGCTCTACAGCCAGGTGTGGAAGGGCGAAGTTGGCCTCAACGCCGCGCCGAACCTCTACGAATATGCCTGCCATGAAGGCAATTACGGTCTCGACGGGATCCTCCAGGGCGGCCGCGCAAACGACCGCAAGGGCATCAAGAACGTCGCCAGCTCGCGCGAGGAGTAGACGCGGCAGGTTTGGCCGCCCTGCTCAGGACAGGGCGGCCACCGCCTTGCGCAGGGGTCAGCCGCGCGAGGCGAAGTCACGCATCGGCGCCGGGCGGCCGTGGCGTTCGATATGGACGCGGGCGAGTTGCGCATTGCCCATGGCGACGACCAGCCGTTCCATGATGTCGGCAACGCAGGCGCGTTCCTGCACCACGAGCGCCAGCGGGCGCTGGCCCGTCGTGACGCACTCGCGCTCGGCCTTGTTCTCGAAGGCGCGGTAGTTGGCGTCGGCCGAGACGGCGGGATCGTAGCGGAACTCGATCGAATAGGTCGTGCGGCCGGCTTCGGCGCTGGCGGCGCCTGCGAGGGCGGCCGGCAGGGCGAAGGCGAGCGTTGCGGCAGTCAGCAGCTTGGTCGTTGGCTTGGTCATGGGGGGAGGTTCGCTTTTCTGTCTTTTTCACGCAGCCCGAACCGGCTGCGCCGCCTCTTTGCAGGGCGTCGGTGACAGTTCTTGCTGCGATACCGCTATGGTTTCGCGACGGCGGTGGAAGCGGTGGAAGCGAGCGCTTTTTCGACTTCGCGCCAGTCGACGATCTTGAAGTTCTGGTCGACTTCGGACGTGGGATTGGCGTCGTCCTGGACGACCAGAACGCCTTTCGGGAAGCCAGGCAGCGCGGCGGAGTTCACGTCTAGCCCATCGGTGTGGCTGACGCCGTCGATCGAGCCGTCCGGGCTGGGCGCGACGGAGATGACGCCTTTGGCGGCGTGCGGCGCCTTGCGGTCGTAGAGGACGTAGCGGTCCTTCGACTGGGCGGAAGCGACGATGAAGCCTTCACCATCCGTCCCGCGCCAGAGCGAGACGCCCTCGACGTCGGCGACGAGGCCTGAGCCGGAGCCCACCTTGTCGATCAGCGTGGTCGCGCCCGTCGTGAGATCGACAGCCCAGAGGCCGTGGTTTTCCTCACCGACGAAGAGCAGCTTCTGTTCGTCGTCGAAGACGCAGCCTTCGAGCTGGGTCGCAAGCTTCACGGTGTGGACAGGCGCGATCGTGACGGGGCCGGCGCCGGTATCCGTGACGGCCCAGAAGTCGATATTGCCGTCCTTGAAGGTGACGGCCGCCTGGTACTGGCCCCCGACCAGGCCGGCGCAGACGCCATAGGGTTCGATGCGTTCGAGCTTGGTGTCGCCGGCATGGGTGACGTTGAGCGTCGCCGGATCGATGCGGAACCAGGAGAGCGCATTGACGCCGTCATTGCTGGCGACGGCGAGATTGCCGCGGACGTCGACATTGTTGGAGAGGCCGGCGGGCATCTTCTGAAGCTCGACGCCGTCGAGAGTGTAGACGTAGACGCCTTCGTCCTTGTTGGTGGCTAGGATCAGGCTGCGCGCCGGATCGTTCGGATTGACCCATACCGCCGGATCGTCGGCGCGGTCGCCTGCCCCGCTCATCGGCGCGGTCTCGCGGAGGGCGGGAACGGGCGATGCGACGATGGTGTCGCTGGCGCAGGCCCCGACCACAAGCGCAGCGGCGATGGCGATGTGGGTTTTCATCGATTGATTCCCTGCAGTGGTCTGGCGAGCCTAACGCACTCCGGCCCGCCCGCCTCTATCCAGGCGAGGCGGGCCGGTCACGCTCGTCCCCGCTCAGAACGCGTAGCGGCCGATCAGCTGCCACACCGGGCCGGCGGTTTCGGTCTCAATTTCGTACTCGCCGCCGGTGTAGCTGCGGGCGACCTGGTTGGCGAATGTCGAGAACTTGTCGAACACCTCATCCTTGGAGCCGTCGGTGAGGTTCGAGCCGGTCAGGCGAATGGTGAAGCGCTCGCCGAAACTCTTCTCGACGAACACTTCGAGCACGCCCTCGTAGGAGGTGGTCACCTCTTCGCCGATCACGCGGCTGAAGGCGTCGCCCTGCTTGCGATAGGTGGCCCCAAACGCGGCATCCCACACCACGAAGTCGTGGATGAAGCCGAAATTGTAGATGTAGTCCGACTGGCTGTTGAACCGGCGCGATCCGAAATCGTCGTCGATCTCGCTGTCCAGCCAGGAATAGTTGGCGAAGACGCCTGTGTCAGGCAGACCGATGAACGAGAGCGGGAAGGAGGCGTCGAACTCGACGCCGTAGACATTTCCATCGCCGGTGTTGCGCGGCTCGAAGACGCGCGCCAGGCAAGCGGCAGGCAGAGGAGCGCAAACCGAACCGCGCTCTCCCGTGTTGGCGATCTCGATCAGATCCTCGACGGCGCGGTAGAAGACGTTGACGCCGATGATACCGTCCTTGCCGATCTGACGCTCGTAGCCGACATCGCCGCCCCAGGCCATTTCAGGTTCGAGGTTCGGATTGCCGCGGAAATCGTTGTCGCCCAGTTCCGCCGTCAGCGCCGCCGGCGAGAGGAAGTTGAAACTCGGGTTGCGGATGGTGCGCGCGACCGAAACATGCACGCGGTCGGCTTCCGTAACGCTCCAGCGCAGGTGGGCCGAAGGAAGAACGACGCCGTAATCCGAGCTGGTCGAACTCTGGGGGCCTGTAAGCGTGCGATCCTCGATGTCGATCTCAGTCTGCTCGTAGCGCAGGCCGGCTTCCCAATCGAAGGCGCCCGACTCTCCGGCCAGCATGACATAAGGCGCGATCTGGGTGCGTTCGATGGTGTTGTCGCCGCCCGCGTTGGCGACGATCGCCGGCTCGACAATCGTGAGGCCGGCGCCGCTGGCGTCGGGAAGGCTCGGGCCCGCGACCGTCGTCGGTGTGAACGTCACGCGGAAACGGCCTTCGCCGCTGAAGTTGTCGCGTTCCTTCCCTTCGTAGTGCAAGCCGAACTCCAGATCGCCGAAGCCGATGTCGCGCGTGTGCTCGATCTTCGCCTTTGTTTCCGTGTCGTCCACATCGGCGCGGATCAGGTCGCGCGTGAAGCGGTCAGCCTCGGGATACTGGCGGTTGGCCGGCGGGTTGGCCGTGATCTCGCCGCCACGCAGGTATTCGACCTCGTTCTCGAACTCATCCTCGCTCTGGTCGAACTTGGCGTAGCCGAGCTTGAAGCGGGTTTCGCCGCCGAAGGCTTCGAGTTCGTAGCCGCCGTTGAGCGACCAGCTGTCCTGTTCGGTATCGACGTCGTTGTCGTTCAGCGTGAAGAAGTTGTTGTTTACGCGAGCGAGGGCGCTGAAGGTCGTTGGCGTGGCGGGCGGCGCGGGAAGCGTCAGGAATTCGTATGAGTCCTCGTCGGCCTTGCGTTCGGTCTTGACGTAGAATCCGTCGAACGACAGTTCCCCAGGCCCGACCTCGACCTCATAGGCAAAATTGCCCGAGTAGTCCGTGCCGTCGCGAACATCGGTCTGGTCCTCGATATTGACCAGAGCGCCGCCGGGCGCCGTGTAGCGCAGCGAGAGTTTTTCCTTCGGGTTCCTGCGGCCCTGGACGTTGGCGCCGAGCAGCAGCCTGCCGCCGCCCACTTCGCCGCCCCAGACGGCGCCGTAGGTTTCGCGGATGCGGCCATCATCGAAGCCCAGCGCGCCGAGACGGACATATCCGCCTTCGAGGCTGTAACCGTCGCGCAGCACGATGTTGACAGCACCGGCCATGGCGTCGCCCGACCGGTTGGCGGAAGCGGACCGCACGAGTTCGATGCGTTCGATGAGCTCTGCCGGAATGCGGTCGACGAAGAAGGCGCCGTCGGCGCCGTTGCCGAACGCGCCCGAGTCGGAGCCCGAACCGGGGACCTTGTCGCCGTTGATCAGGATTTGGGTGTAGGCGGGATCGAGGCCGCGCAGGCGCACACCATCGGACTCAAGGACGTCGGAGAGGAAAGTGACGGAGGGCACGCGCTTCAACGCGTCGCCGACGGTCAGCGGCTCGAAGCGCTGGAAGTAGTCGAGGCCGTATTCGAGGACGGGCGCAGTCTCTTCGGAGCGGTTGCGGTAGGCGATCTCTGCGGTGACGACAATGCTTTCGGCGCTGGTGATCGTGTCGGTGTCCTGCTGATTCGGCGTCTGCTGAGGGCCCTGGATGGCGTCGGGGGTCTGCGCTTCCTGCGCTGTGGCAGGCAGGGCGTTGAGGCAGAGCGCGGCGCTGGCGACCCCAAGCAGCCACGACGATTTCTTCGGCTTCCGTTGCATATCCGTACCCCTCACGCCTTCCTGGCAGAGGCGGCTCTAGCGGCGACGGATGACGGATCGACGACTGTTCGGTTTCAGCCATGTGACAGCGCGGCGCGTGGCCGGTGCGCCACAGATGGATGCCTGGCTACGAGGCGCCGGCGGGGACGACGGCGAAGCGCTGGAGCTGTTTGGCCGCGGCTTCGAAGCCGGGCCGCAGGGCGAGCGCAGTCTTGTAGTCGGCATAGGCGCTGTCGATGTCGCCGATGCGCTCGTAGGCAAGCGCGCGGTTGAAGTGGGCGGCGGCGCGGGCCTCTTCGTTCTCGACCTTCACGCCGTCGTTGAGCGCGGCGATGGCTTCGTCATAGCGGCCCACATAGTAGAGCATCGCGCCGAGATTGATCTTCGCTTCCGGCATGCCGGGCGCGATGCGCAGGGCGGCTTCGTAGTCCTTCCTGGCGCGGTCGTGATTTTTCTCGCGCATGTGGAGGATGCCGCGGTTGATGTAGGTGGCGGCGCGATTGGTCTGCGAAAGGTCTTCCTGCTTGATGGCGATGTCGCAGGTTTCCAGCGCCTTCGCCGGCAAGGCCTTGCGGCTCTTCACCTGCATGTAGCAGTCGCGCGCGTATCCGCCGCCGGTGACGACAACCGGATACTGCGCGAAGGCCGGCGCTGTGGATGTGATTGTGGTTAGACCGAGGATGGCCGCGCCGAATGCGAGTCTGGCTTGCCTCAACGCCATTTACGTCTCCCAGCCGGGATGCGCGAGAGGGCTTCAGTTTCCTCCCATTCCTGCCGAAAGCAATGGGCGGCCATTGCCGGGCAGGCCGGGCCGGAACAAGCTTGACCCTTGTGCCGCCAATGCTACGCCCAAGGGCTGTGTGTGCGAGGACAATGTGACGGCCCTGCCCGAGAGCGATGCGGCCCACAGGGAAACGGCAAACGCCCCTGGCGATCCCGGCGCGCGTCTTCTGCTGAGGGTCGGGGATTTCGTCGAGCCGCTGACGCGCTTCGATCGCAGCCATCTTTCCATGGCCGAGAGCCGCCACGACGTCATCAGCGTGATGATGCGCCAGACCTACCGCGCCGTGTTCGAGGTGGGGCGCAGCGAGGGATTTGGGGCGCTGCCCGAGGGTGTCGCAGAAGTTGCGGACGCGGCGGCGCTGGCGCGCGAGAGCGAGGCGCAGCTCGCGGCCTCGCGCACGGCGCTGGCGGCGAAGCTCACCGCCTGGGCGGCCGAGCATGGCGAAGATCCGCTAGCGAAACCGACCGTGGCCGACTGCTTCGTCCAGCTCCCGCCGCTCGGCTTTGTCGATCTATGCAAGACGTGCAACGCCACCGGCCTTCTCATCTGCTCCAACTGCAAGGGCGCGAAGGAGTTCACCTGCGAGACCTGCAATGGCCGCGGGGCGCTGGACTGCCAGACCTGCGAGATGACGGGCGAGATCACCTGCAACACATGCAAGGGCATGGGCACGGTGATTACGCAGAAGGAAAAGAAACATCGCAACCAGGTGACGGGCCAGACGCAGGTCGAACACTACCAGGACTCGCAGCCCTGCGCGATGTGCGGCCAGAGCGGCAAGGTCAAATGCCCGATGTGCAGCGGCTACAAGGAAGTGACCTGCCGGACGTGCGAGGGACGCAAGATGATCGTCTGCGCGCACTGCGAAGGCATGGGCACGGAAAAATGCGCGGCGTGCGATGGCCACGGCAAGCGCCACTACGCGGTGAGCCTGACCTGCTCAATCCGCGAGACGTTCGATACGACGACGCGCACGAGTGATGCCGAGATCGCAGCGACTCTGAAGGCGCGCGGCGGCATCGAAGGTATTCTGCAGCTCGCCTCGTCCCATCGCGCCACGGCGGAGGCGAACAACGACACGCTCGCCCGCGATACGATGGCGAGCATTCCGGTGACCAGCATCGCGATCGGGGTTGGCGAAGGGACGGCGGCCATCAGGGGCTATGGCGAACGCCAGGACGTGCTGGACTACAGGAACATCGCCGCGATGCTGCTGAAGGCCGACATGGACCGGCTTGATGTGGCCGGTGCGGGGACCACGCTGTTCCCGCCCAAGGTGACGGATGAGCTGCATGCGGCGCTGTCGGATGTGTTGGCGTCGGAGGCGAATGTCGCCATCGCCATGGCGGGCGCGAAGGCGGATGCGGACGAAACGGCGCGCGAGTTCCGCGGCGCGATTGCCGCCGACTATGTGAAACGCGCGGGCGCAGCGGTTCGCAAGGGGCTGGGCCGCGCCTACTGGGCGGCCCTTGCGAGGGGACCGGCGGCCGTGCTGGCGCTGCCGCTGCTGTTTGCGCCGGTCGATCTGCTGATGCGGGGCGCGGGCGGCGGAGCGCGCATCGCCATGCTGATCGCGTTCATGGTGGCGACGTTCGGCGTTGCCGTGATCGGGCACGTGCTGATCGTGAGGAAGCTTCAGGCGAAGCTGGCGCCGGCGGGTTCGCCAAGGATCAGACCGATCATCGACCGGCTGGGTCTCACCGCCGCGTGGCTGATTACGGCGGGCGCTGTCGCCACGATGCTGAGCCTGATCGTCGCGGGGCTTGTCAGCTCGCTCTTTCCGTCAGGCTGAGCTACCGCTCGTCGACCTTCGCGGGCACGATCTTGGCGGTGTATTGCGGCACGCCGCGATCGTCGGTCTCGTCCTGGACGACGATGTGCACGATGCAGCCGGGATTCTGCGATTTCAGGAATTCCATCGCCGCCGTCGCAACGTCGCGCTTTTCACTCTCGGTGAGAAACCGGCTTTTCATGCAACCCCCGTTACGCGCCCAGTTTAGCCGAGTGCGGCGCCGGAAGCGAGCCGCCTATTGGGTTTGTTTCGGCATTGCGGCGATCCATTCGCGGATCAGCTCGATGCTGTGCGGATCGATCACTGTGCGGCCGAGTTCCGGCATCACCACGCCCGGCTCCGTCGAGTCCATCCGGTAGAGAAGGATCGACTGCTCCGGATGGCCCGGCTCGATGACGAACATGTTGTCGCCTGAGCCCCTGCCGGCCGCCGTCGGCCGCTTGTGCACGCCCCAGCCGGTCGGGTCGGTCTCATGCCAGTCGAGGAAGAGGCCGGAGTTGGAGGCGCCGCCATCGGCCTTGTGGCAATGGGCGCAGTTGATGTCGAGCCAGGCGCGGGCGCGGTCTTCGAGTGCGCCGTCTCCGAAGGCCGCGGGCACGGTGGGGAGATCGGCCGGCGCGCCGGTGAGAATGCTGCGCTCGGTCCAGTCCGCGATCTGGTTCACGCCGGCCGGGCCGACATGGTTGAGGTTGCGCGCCTTGGGACCGATCGGGATAAGCTCCTTGCCGGTCTGGTGGCATTCCTTGCACTGGTTGCGGTTGGGGATGGCGTAGTTGATCGTGATGGGCTGGCCATCAGGCGTGATCGTCTCGATCGTCTGCTTGCCTCCGACCGGCGCGTAGATCGCCTCGGTCTGCCCGGCATTCCAGATGTAGGGGTAAGCGACCCAGCCTTCCTGCTTGTGGATCAGAAGGCGGGTCTCGATCCAACGTTCGTTCAGCGCCGGATCGCGCATGTCCGGCGCGAAGGCGAAGGTCTTGATGAGGACCGAGCCGACGGGGAAGTCGAAGACATTGTTCGGATCGTATTTTGCGCTCTGGCCTTTCGGCACATAGACATAGCGGTGCTTGGCGGCGTGGTCGCTGAACAGGGCGTTGACGAGGTCATAGGGGCGCACGCCTTCGGAGACCGCCGCGCCGGCGTTCGGGGTGGCGAAGAAGCCGTAGTCGGAGAGTTTTGGCGCGGCGTCGTCGGCGAGGATGATGCTTGCATGCGGACCCTGCTCGGCAGTGCAGGCGGCCAGGACGCAAGCAACAGCGATGCCCAGAAATGCGCGAACGGTGCGTCGTGCGCCCCCTCCCCCTTGTGGGGAGGGGTGCAGGGGTGGGGGGCGGTTCAACAGGTAAGCTCCATCTAGAGCACGCTTGCCGCGCCGCCCCCCACTCCTGCCTCTCCCCACAAGGGGGAGAGGTTTCCCATCGCAGCTCCGGAATTCGATACCAGCGCCTGTCTGGCTCGTTGCTTCGAGCAGACGGGCGCGTCTGAGATCAAGCGCCTTCCTTGCCCGGCATCGCGACGGCGGCGGGTTCTTCGATCTGCGCGTCGGGAAGGCGCTCGGTCGAGGGCTTGGCCTTGGTGAGGTCGGGCGGCGTCGTGCCGAGGCCGAGATTAATGAAGCCGACTTCGGGTTTCTCGCGCACGACGATGCGGACCTCTTCGGTCTTGTCGCCTTTCTCGCCGTACCTAGTGACGCCGTCCCAGACGATCGCCGGCAGCGAGCCCCCGAGGGCCGGAGCGAGCGGCGCAAGGCGGCCCTGCGGATCGTTGCCGCCTTCGCCATACGTGTTGTCGCGGATGACGAAGTCGCGCGGCAGCGGGTTGTAGGTGGGATCATCGTACTCGGAGGAGTAGGCGATCACCATCACATGCGCCGTCTTGTTCTTGTCGAACGTGTTCTCGAACACGTGGACGTTCTTGTTGGCCATCAGCATCAGGCCGGTGCCGGTGGGCACGTTGGCGACGATGTTGCCCGGCGGAGCGAAGTTCTGCGTGTCGTTCTCGACGATCTGGTTGCGGAAGACGCGCGTCGAGTGGCCGCCCATCACCGGGAGATTCGGCAGGTCGAACACCAGGATGCCGCCGGCGTTCTTGGTGGCGACGTTGTCGTAGACGTCGGCATGGGTCGAGTTCTCGATTTCGATGCCGGCGACGTTGAACTCGGCGCGCGAGTTGCGGACGATGATGTTCTCGGACTGGCCGACATAGATGCCGGCGTCGGAAGCGCCACGCACGGTGACGCCGTCGATCATCACGTTCTTGGATTCAACCGGATAGACGCCGTAGGCGCCGTTGGTGGCCAACGGACCGCCGGTCCATTCGACGGTGAGGTTCTTGAACGTGATGCCGTCCGAGCCTTTAGACTTGATGCCGTCGCCCTTGGAATCCTGCATCGTGAAGTCGGAGAGCGTGACGCCGTTGGAGGTGACCAGCAGCCCCTCGCCCGCTCCGGTCTGCCCCTTGAAGGAGAGGATGGTCTGGCCCTGGCCGGCGCCGGTGACGGACACGTTGTCGACATCGAGCGACAGGCCGTCGGTGAAGTCGAACGTGCCGGCGGCGAGTTCAATCTTGTCGCCGGGCTTGGCTTCGATCAGGCGCTTCTGGAGATCGGTATAGGCCGTCGGCCCCGGCGCGATCGCCGCTGGCGCAGCAGGGGCCTGGGGTTGGCACGCGCTTGCGAGCGCCAGAACCGAAACCGCCGCAAGAATGGCGCGCATGCTCAAATCTCCCTGATGATTTCAAGAGAGTCTCGGCCTGGCCCGGACAATGTCAAGCTGACGGCGCGGCAGGCCGTCCCGATCAGGGTTGGCCTCCGTCGGACTTGAAGATGATTATCGGGCTTTTTCGTCGGCGTTCGGCCAACGAACCAAGGAGCGGCGCCGGGACTTTAGCCGGGGGCGCACAACAACCCTCGTTCAGAGTGCGCGCGTCAAATGAAACGAAACTCGACGTTGGCGACGGTAGCTGATGTGCCGGCCCGCCTCCGGTCGCGCGCCTTCACATAGAGGGCGGTGAGACCCCGCGTCTTGCCGGCGGGCGCCACAAAGTCGATCCGCCGGTCGATGAAGTGCACGCTTGAGCCTTCGCGCCTTCCCAGGAACGTGCCCGCCGCGGTTTCCGCGATGGCGCCAGGATTTTCGACCGCGACTTCCGCGCCCACTATGTCTTCAACCGCCTTTGGGTCGTTGTAGGCGCGGTTTAGCGGGTCGCCCCACCAGTTTTCTTCAGGCGTGTATTTGTAGAACTCGAAGCGTGTTCCGAAGGTCTTGTAGTCGAACTGCATCAGGTGCTGGCCCATGAAATCCTTGATCTCGAACGCCAGCTTGTGGTTCGCGGCGGCTGCACGCGCCAGAAGGGCGTTGTCATCATAGGCCTGCATGACGACCATGAAGCCGCCATCGCCGCCGCGCTCGATGAAGAAATCCTGCAGCTGATGTTTCTCGCGGATCGGCGAGACGATCTCGAGCATCGTCGTGCCGATCCGCATCATCCTGGTGCGGAAGCCGTACGCCAGCGTCGGCTCGTTGCCAGGAGGCTTCGGCGTCTCCTCGAGGTCCAGCACGCCGTAGATCTGCTTGCAGACAGCCTCAAGATCCTTCGCCGCGATCACGTAGTGCCGGACACGGCTTGGCCTCATCGAACCATCCTCCTGGGCGAACGCTGCGGGGGCCGACCCCGCGGCGGCGTGCGCCGCCCCAAGGATCAGCATTCTTCTGCGGTTGATGGATGCCGCAAGTATCATCAGACGTCTCCCCGCGTTGCGCCGACACTAGCAAGCGCATTGTCCCCCGCTACCCGCCCACGCAGAGCATCCAATCAACATCCTGCGAATGATCCCGATTGACGTTGCGTTCGCTCTGGTGTCCCGCCAGCGCCGTTGAGACTCGGAATTGCGCTGCCCATCGAGCTAGCGGCAAAGCCACTGCACGATGTGGCCAACCGAGACTCTTTCCTTGCGATTGTGCGTGAGCACGTTGCAAGCGCCCTGCCCCACGGGGAAGGATGACAGGGCGAGCGCCACAGCCTACGCTTTCTCAAGGCCGTGAGAGCAATCGAAAAAAGGAGGGCCTCGATGTCCATCGACCGGCGATCGCTGTTGCTGTCCGCCGGCGTTGCAGCCGCCGCTGCGTGCGCCACCACGCCAGCTTCCGAGCCGCAGGCGCGACGGCCTGAGCCCGAGAGCCTGACCGGCGACATTCCGGTGATCGGCCTGCGCCATGCTTTTTCGGTCAGCATCTTCTTCGAGGAGCGGATCACGATCGCCTCGGTGCGCGGGCGCGTCTTCGTTCCGGCGGTGGGTGGCGAGGTGTGGGGGCCCCGGCTCCAGGGGCGGGTCGTGCCTTATGGCGGCGCCGACTTCGCCGTCGGCGGTGCGCTCGACGCGCACTACATGCTGGAAGCGTCCGATGGCGCGCTGATCTACATCAACAACCGCGGCTTCATGAAGGCGATCGGGGTCCCGCCGGCTGCACGCCCGGCGCCGGCGCCGCTCAAGCCCGGCGAGATTCTCAACCAGCGCATGCAAGGCACAGCGCTTGCGGATGTGCCGCTCCGCATGCGGCTCACGCCGACGTTCGATGCGCCGGAAGGTCCGCACGGCTGGATGAACAGGACGCTGTTCGTGGGCCACGGCGGGCGCTTCATGAACCCTGACCACACCATCTTCACCTACTACGAAGTGCTTTGAGGAGGCTTCCGATGCGTGAGTTCACACCGCCTCCGATCACCACCAAGGACAAGCTCGGCGAAGTCCGCCTCGACTACGCCTTCCAGATCGAGCTTGAATTCGAGGAGCGCCGGACAAGCCGCACGGCGCGGGGCCAGCGGATCTATCAGGGCATAGCCGGCGGCCGGGTGCGCGGGCCGAAGCTCACTGGCGCGGTCTACGCTCAGGGGCATGGCGAGTTCGGCCTTGCCCGCGCCGACGGAGTGGTCGACCTCAACACGCACTTCGCGCTGAACGTCGACGGCGAATGGATCTATGTCCGCCACCATGGCTATGAGAGGCCGGACGGCTACACCCGTGTTGCGGCTTATTTCGACGCCGACCTGCGCGGCAAGCATGCCGAGTTGAACAATTCCGTTTTCATCGCGACAGGCGAGCCGTCCGCCGACGGGCGGCGGATCGTGTTCACCTACTATGAGGCGGCATAAGAGACCTCGGGCGGAACGCGCTTCCAACCAACTTTGCGAAGCGCAGCGTCAGCAGCGAACGGCTGGTCCTGACTGCACTCAGCCGACTGAACCGGCGTCATCCGAACCGGGATCACTGCTTCGGGCGCCCGACGAACCATTCGATGGCGAGCCTGGCGACGACGACGCCTTCGGAATCGGTAAGTTCGACGCTGACCGGCACATTGATCGACGGGAGACGCGTCAGCGACGCGGCGATATCGGCAGCTGACATGCCGATGGTCGCCGCGCCGCTGATCGCGCCCCGAGCGGGTTTCAGGTAGTCGATCGTCCCCTTGCGGGTAATCGCGCGGACCTTGGCGATGCCGGGCCCAAGAAGCCGGTGCATGGCGGAGGCGGCCGCCACTTCGCCGACGGCAAACAGCATGCCGCCATGGACCGTGCCGAAATGGTTGGTCAGTTCGGGCGCGGCCGGGATGCGGGACCCGCCCTGGCCGGCTGGCGCGTCGAGTATCTCGATCTGCGCATGGTCGTGGAAAGGCACGAGAGGCCGGGGAGGACGCTCTGGATTGGGCGAGAAAGACATGAGAGTAGGATCGCCGGCGCCTGACTATTGATCCACTTTATTGTATGAATGTCGATCATTCACATTGGTGATGTCGCGATGAACCTGCGCTCGATCGATCTCAACCTGCTGCCGGTGTTCGAGGCGATCTATGCCGAGCGCAGCCTGACGCGCGCCAGCGAGACGCTGCACGTGACCCAGCCGGCAGTCAGCAACGCACTCGCCCGCCTGCGCGCGGCGTTCGGCGATCCGCTATTCGTTCGTTCGGGCCAAGGCATGACGCCGACGCCGGCGGCGCAAGCGCTTATCGGTCCGGTGCGTGAAGCCATGGGGAAGCTGCGCGCCGGGCTCGATGCGCGTTCGGGCTTCGATGCGAAGACGTCCGACCGCGTCTTCAACATCGCCGCGCGCGACGTCGCCGCCTCGGCGTTGATGCCGGTTCTGGCGAAACGGTTTCAGCGCCTTGCGCCGGGCGTGCGCCTGCACTGCCATCAGGTCGAGCGGCGCGATATTCCCGCTGAGCTGGCGGCGGGGCGGCTCGATTTCGCCATCGACATTCCGGCGCTGGCCCGGCCGGAGCTGGACGGTGCGGCGCTGATGAACGACCGGCTGGTCTGTGCGCTGCGCAAAGGTCATCCGAAGGCCGGCCGACAGCTCGACCTCAGGAGTTTCCTGGCGCTGGGCCATATCGCGGTCTCGAGCCGGCGGACGGGCCGTACGCTGCTCGACGGGGCGCTATCGCGCGTGGGCGAAAAACTGCGGCCGGCGATGCGGCTGCCCTACTACCAGCCGGCTTTCCACGTCGTCATGTCGAGCGACCTGGCGCTGGTTGCGCCCCTGTCGCTGGCGCGCCGGTACGATGTCGCCGTCCACGACCTGCCCTTTGCGGCTTCAGGGCTGGACCTGCTGCTGTTCTGGCGGCGCGACAATGCGGAGGAGCCGGCGATCCGCTGGGCGCGCGGTGAGCTGCTGGCGGCGGCGCAAACGGATGCGGCCGCCTCCGGGGAGAGAGGCGGCCGCAAAGTGCGCGGACGAGCGAGAGGCCGTCCGCGGGGTTAGTTGGAACCGACCCTAGTTATTGAGGGCCCAGAGAACCAGACCGGTCGCGGCGGCGATCAGGAGGATCTCGCCGGTGCGGTCGTCGCGGACATAGTACTCGCCGTAGCGGGGAGCACGGAGGTTGTAGCCACGGTAGTCGCGATACCCGCGGTAGTCCCGGACGACGACGTAGCGGGTGTCGCGGCGGTCGAAGCGGTCGCCGCGATGCCAGCGGTAGTTGTCGTGGCGGTTGTCCCAGCGATTGTCCCGGCGATCATCCCGGCGGTCGTCCCGGCGATCATCCCGGCGATCGTGACCCCGGTCGTGGTGATGACGCGGGGGGTCGGCGAAAGCGGGGGCTACCGCGCCTAGCGCGAGAACGCCCGCCAGAAGTGACGAAGCAATAAGACGCATTGGAAAAGCTCCTTTCCTGCTGTCTGGCCTCATATAAACGCGCAGCGCCTGAACGCTCCCCAACAGGCTCGTTCATAAAAGCGATGGTTAAGGGATTTTCCGCAGTTCTGCAGGAACGGCCGAACTTTACGGGGGTTAGTGGGTTAGGCCGCCGTGCGATTTTCGCAGATTTCCAGCGCGGCTTCGATCCACCCCTTCACACGGCCGCGATCCGGCGGCGAGCTTCCGCGCAGGGCGCGCTCGCCCTCGCTGGACGCGGCGAACATGGCGATGGCGTCGACCAGGAAATCCAGATCGGCGGTCGCGAGATCATCGACGCTGGATATGCCCGCGCCGACGAGGAGCTGCGCCGCCGTGCCCGAAAGCTCGGGCACCGTGCAGGCCAGCAGCGCCTGGGCCTGCCAGTCCTTGATGATGCGCGCGTTGATGTGGCCTTGGCTAATGCGGGCGGCGGCGGCTTCGGGCGAGACCTCGAGAAGGTCACCCACCGTCTTCACGCCGATGATGCCTAGCTTGCCGGCGGTCTTGGGGCCGATGGAGGGAGCATCCACCACGGAGGCGTCGCGTGTCAGGCGGACGCGGGGACTGGACGCGGTATCGGACTTTGGAGTGGGATCGGACTTCGGATTGGAATCCGGAGTGGACGCTGGAATGGGATCGAGATCGGACTCGCGGACACGAACCGGTCTGGACGTCGCCTTGGGTTCCGGTCTGGGCTTCTCGGCCTTCTTCGGCTTGGGAGGCGGAGCAACCTTCACCTCGGCCACCTTGGCGGGCGCGGCCGGCTTGGCCTTCTTAGGCTTCTTGCCCGAGCGCGGCTCGGCGCCCTCCCCGGCTTTCGTGCCGGTCTCGCGCGGCCAGAGGCAGTCGAGCGAGGAGAGGTTGATCTTGAGGACTTCCTCGGCGTGGAGGCGGCGCACGACCTTGTCGTCTTCCGATAGCGTCTCGCGGACCTTCCCGGTCTTGCGGAATTCCGTGTACTGCGCGCCGATCAGCTCGCGTTCCGCGACATCCTCGGCGCGCTTCGCGATAGCGCGGCCCGGACTGCTGACCACGATGCCCAGCGTGTCGAGCACCAGGCCGACATTCGGCGGCGCGACGGCGGCTTCTTCCGCCGCGCGGTCGAGGATGCGCGCGAGCATGACGGAGGCATAGCCGATCAGGGCGGCGACGATGTCCTTCAGCTCCTGGTCGAGGCCGTCCTGCGGACGCTTGCGGCCGGCTTCGAAGTCATAGTGGTCGATTACCGTCTCGTAGTGCTTGTTGGAGATGACGGCGCCGGTGCGGATCATCTGTTCGAGCCAGTCGTCGCCCGCGGGCACGGACACTTCCGGCCAGCCGAGATCGGTCTCGATGATGGAGAGGATTTCTGGGAAGGACTTGAAGAAGCTCCACTCCACCGCGCGGTGGATGACGCCCTCCTCTTCCGTTTGTCCCGTATGGAAGGGCTGCACCGGATCGACGGCGTAGTGGCTCATCACGCCGGCGCACCAGGCGGCGTGGCGCCAGTCCTGCTCGCGCATGGCGCGGACGGTGCGGCGATACCATTCGCGCGCGGCCTCGCGCGCGCCACCCCAGTTGTTGTCGCGGACATGCAGGACGTGGTTCTTGAAATCCTTGAACACGGCGTCAGGCGCCTTGGCGCCTTCGAGATATTCCGCGCGGTGCTTGAGGAAGAGATTGCGCCAGGCGTCAGCGTGTTCGCCCTGGAGATGCGACAGCGCCAGCACGGCAAGCCGATGATGGTTCGACCGGCAAACCGAATCCAGAACAAGCCGGTAACAGGCCGACATCACGCGCCTCCTTGGGGAACGCGCCGAGTGAGCGGTGCTTCGGTTAAAGCCGGCTTAAGAGGTGTGGCGGAGAGCGAAACGAGTTGGGATTCCCCTCACCTCAAATCGTTCGCGGGCGGAGGCGAGCCTCCACCCGCGCCGCCGTCTCAAGGGGAGAACGAGCGGTCCCGCCGTCCTGGCGAGGCGGCGAGCGTTATCTGCGGCAATAGCCGTTGAGGAAGATTTCTCTTGGGCCCTGTTCGCCGAGCTTGATGCGCTCCCACTTTACTTTCGCCATCTGCTTGTCGAGTTCGATGAAAGTCAGGCTATCGATCATCGTGTCGGACATCAGCCGGTAGGAAATCGAGTTGGTGTCGATGTAGCGATTGTTGGCGGCGATCTTGCCGTGAACCGGAAAAACTCCGGCGGGGAATGCATTGTCGGGAATGGTCACGGTCGGTTTGCTGTCGCCGTCGATGGACAGGATCACTGCCGCTTCGTCGTTGAACTTGTTCCAGTCGAAGTTCGGGTCTCCGAGGTTGGAGTATTTTGCGGTCCACACGTCGCAGGTGAACGTCACGCCCGCGATCCTCGCGGGAATTGGCTGGCTCTGCACTGCCTTGAGCATGGCGTCGCGGTCGAGCGGCGCCAGTGGCGCCGCCACCGGAATCTGGCCGCCATTCCTGAACCGCTCCTCGAGCTGAGCCTTGATCATTTTCAGGTCGGCCGGGGCGACGCCCGGTGGTCCGCCGTCGGGTTCTCTGAGCCGCTGCAGTGTCTTCCAGGCCTGCGCGTCGGTCATGGTCCGGGGATCCAGCGGAGCAGTCATCGGCGAGCCGCTCGGTGCAGGCGGGGGCGGATTCTGCGCCCAGCCGGCGAAGGCGGCGGCCGAAGCGATTGCGGATATGAAGACCACGCCTGCGATGCGAGGCAGGCGGCCGGGAGATTTTCTGGCGAGCATCATCACTCTTTCCTTGAGAAGGCTTGAGGACCGCGGCGGCCATGTGCAGCCGAGCGGCAGGGAAGCCGGCGCTATCTGCGTTTTCAGCAGAGCTTCGGCATAGATGCGGCGTTCGCCAGGAAACCGCTCCACGACCGCCGCGTCGCAAGCGAGTTCCTGGTCCGCCCGGGCGCAACGCACGCCAAGATGGACCAGGGGATTGAACCAGTTGATGCATGAGAGAAGCGCCAGCCCTGCATTGACGCGCGTGTGGCCCGCCTCGAGGTGGACGCGTTCATGCGCCAGCACGAGCCGCTGCTCGTGTGTCGTGAAGCGGCTTTCGAAATCCGCCGGGGCAACGAGCCGCGGCCTTAGCAGGCCGATCACCGCGGGGCCCGCCTGACCGCTGGCCAGCCAGACACCCGCAGGGGTGGGCGTAAGATGTCCGAACTCCGCAGAGCCGCGCAGTTGCCGCCATAGCATCAAGGCGAAGAAAGCTGCGGCGCCCATGGCCCAGAGCGCGGCCAGCACGAGCGTCAGGTCGATCGCGGGCGCCTGCGCCGCCACACTTGCGGATGGCGCAGCAACATCCGGCGTCACCCAGCCGGAAGCCGAAACGAACGCGTCTTCCATCATCGGCCGGATCGGCACGGCGACTGGCGCCATGCCCGCGGGCAGCGCCGGCAGGAGAGCGGCGATGCCTGCCGCCAGGGGAGTGAGCCACAGCCAGTAGGCGAGCCTTGCTCCGGCGATGCGCCGCACCGGTCCGCGCAAGATCAGAACGAGGACAATGGCGGCGCTGGCGGCAAGGTTGGCCGCCAGCAGTGCGAGGAGAAACTCAGCGGCCATCGTCCAATCCCCGGATCAGTTTTTTCAGTTCGGCGATCTCGTCCTCGGAAATTTCCTGCCGTTCCGAGAAGTGCGCGATCAAGGGCGCGAGCTTGCCGCCGAACAGGCGGTCCAGCAGGTCGCGGCTTTCGGCGGCGACGTAGTCCGGCCGTTTCAGCCGCGGGCGATAGAGATAGCGGCGTCCGTCGCGCTTCGCCGTGATCGCCTTCTTGCGCAGGAGGCGATTGAGCAGCGTCTTCACCGTCGCTTCGGTCCAGCCCTGGGCCTTGGCGACCTCGGCGATCACCTGCTCCGCGCTGAGCGGGCTATCGCGCCACAGCGCTTCCATTACGCGGGCTTCCGATTCGCTGATGCCTGCGGCCATGCGCGCTCCGTCCGATTACACTCGTAATCACAGAATCATTGATTACACGTGTAATCACAAGAGTCAACGGAGTCGCCTTGGTTGTTGGGCTGATCGCAGAAGGTATTGCCACGCTAGGGTCTCGGATGCATGGCAGCACACCGGCCGCATGGCGATGCAGGAATTTCACCCTCGCCGGCTGCCGTCCCCTCGCGTACTGTTGTGGAGAAATCGACCGTCTTCGGGGGGCCTATATCGACCGCGCACTTTTAGAACGCACGAGCTTGGCCGCTACCTATGATGGCTGGCAGTTCGCTCTAGTGGCGGCTGCGATAGTGGCCGGGATAGCAGCAATAGTGATCGCTGTGGCGACCTATCAAACGAGTCACGCAATTCCGAAGCTCGCGGACGAGCGATCACTGAAGCTCGATGCCGACCTAATGCAGCAACCTGAGAGCGCATGGCCGACGCGTCTGCTCCTGGCAAATGGATGGGCGAACGAAAAAGCGATCGACGACCTGACCATTTTGGTCGAGCACCCCTCAGAGGACGCGATCGGACCCCAGCCTACCGGCATCCTTGTACGCCGAGGCGAACAAACTCTGGTCTGGGCGAAGGCGGTGCCCTTCGGCGAACGATATGTTTGGCCGTACGCCCAAGTGTCAGATCAGTTGGAGGACGGCGACAACTCGGTCTCGATCAGCCAAGTGGTAGCCGGAACGGGGATTGCGGACTTTATTCGGCAGACAGAAAATTATCCGGTCGACATTGTCGGCGTGGGGCTAGAGTCGTCGCACGGTGGCGATGCGGCGGATATTTATCGAAAGCTGTCGGACGACCGTGGCGTCAGCTTGGTCGAGGCGGTGAGCAACTCCATCACAGTCGTAAACCCGCAAAAGCTGCTTCGCTATCGAACTATCGGCATTGGGCGCGCACTGACGAAGGCTGAAAAGGGATCGAACGCGGAGCGCCGGCAGCGTTCGGCACTTGTGATCGTCATTGCCCGGATGAGCCACGACATCATCAATCTACCCGAAACAAACCAACTGATAACGTTGCTAATGGATGTTGATCTCAAGGCAATTGATCTCACCGACTACGAGTATTCTGCGATCGCCGCTCGACGCCTAAGCGTCCCACTTGTCTTTGGCGATTCTGACGCAGAACCGTGGGTGGTTCCCCCAATTTCTGCAGCCGACGCGCTGGCCGCTCGCGCTGCTCTAGAAGGTGCCAACTGACTAGGAAATTCGGGATGAAGCAATCCGAGCGGTTTGAACTCATCGACCGTCTGGCCCGCGAACTGCAATCTCGATTCAAGACGTATGAGCTAGACGGCTACTTGAACTCGATGGGCGTGAAGACGCCGGAGTCCGCGGTCGGGACAAATAGCAAGTGGGTCTACGCCAAGGGTGTTCTTGCGAGCGAGTCTGCGGACACGCTGATCCGGATCGCCAATGACCTAGATTTCGACGCGGGCGCAGTTGTCGCAGGGGCTGTGTTGCCACCCAAATGCTGGGGTGACGCGAAACGGTTTCGGCTGTTCATCAGCCACATTTCGAAACACAAAGATCGCGCCATGCGACTGAGAGATTGTTTGGAGCCCTATGCGATTAGCGCGTTCGTCGCTCACGAAGACATCGAACCGACCAAGCCGTGGGAGGCGGAGATTAGGAAGGCGCTTCACACCATGGACGCGTTTGTCTCGATGCACACTCCAGGCTTTTGCGTGAGCAATTGGACACAGCAAGAGATCGGGTTTGCGGTCGGCAGAGGAAAGAAAATAATCGCATTCCGGATGGGCGAAGACCCGACCGGGTTCCTTTCGAAAGACCAGGCGCTTTTGAGGAAAGGGCGAAACGCGGAGCAGATCGCGGAGGAGATAGTTGCGCTGTTGGCCGAAGACCCGATGACAAGCGACAAACTGGCGGAAGCAAAGAAGACAACCGCGCCGACGTCCTTTGACGATGAAATTCCGTTCTAAGTACGGGCAAAGTTAGTGCGCTTGAGAACGACTCAATGTCTGAGGGAGTCGAAGCCCTCACCTCTTGAGACTGCGACGGACGATTCCCCCCTACTTCTTGCGCGCCAGGATGTCTCCGGGTTCGCAGTCGACGCAATCCTCTGGTCGCGCAGCAAACCGGTATGATCCGGTGAGCGACCGCCTCCGGCGAACTCAAGCCGCTGCAAACGCCTCCAACATGGCTGGCCTGGATTGACCAGGCCAGTCATGTCTGACGCCAGCCTGGCGCTGGGCAGCCCTAAAGGGCCTTGAGCTGTGTTGCCGACATCTTGCCGGAGCGCTTGTCTTTTTCGAGTTCGAAACTGACGCGCTGATTTTCCTGCAGGCTGGTAAGCCCGGCCTGCTGGACGGCCGAGATATGAACGAAGACATCGCCGCCGCCCGATTCCGGCTGGATGAATCCATATCCCTTTTGTTCGTTGAACCATTTGACGGTGCCGGTAGCCATACGGAGAAGCCTTTCGGATTGACGCTGATGGCGGCACCATAATGGC
>JAUYPV010000136.1 GCA_030697555.1 Hyphomonadaceae bacterium | reverse complement strand
CCGGCCTTCCTTGACGTTCGTCGCGACCAGCTCGGCAAGGCCGGGCTCGAAGATCGGCATCACGCCCTTTTCCAGGCGCTCGATCTTGCCGGGGTCCTTGTCCACGCACGTGACCGTATGGCCGAAATCGGCAAAGCAGGCTCCAGAAACGAGCCCCACATAGCCGGCGCCAATCATCGTCACGCGCATGGCGTACTCCCAGGAATTCGCGGCGCCCTCGCCAGCTTCGTCGTTAACGGGAGCCGGGGCGCCAAAGTCAAGTTGGATTTGCTGCATAGCCGCATGCAGGGTCCGCGCCTTCGACGGAAGCAGCGGAACAGGCGAACAATGTTCTGTTTTGAGAGACGGAGGTCCGTGTTAACGAACGCAGTCGGCCGGCGTCGCCGCCGAGGCGGGCAGCTGCTAGCGGCGGGACTTCTCGATGATCCTGGTGGTCGATTGGCCGTCCACGAGCGTCACGCGGACGATGCGGCCGCCTCTTGCCCGAACGACGTCCGCGCCCACGATCTGGTCCTCGGCATAGTCGGCGCCCTTTACCAGCACGTCGGGCTGGAGTTCGCGGATGACCTCAAGCGGTGTCTGTTCGCCGAACAGGACCACGGCGTCGACGCCTTTGACCGCCGCCATCACGGTCGCGCGCACATCCTCGGACTGCACCGGCCGGTCTGGCCCCTTGAGCTTGGCTACCGAAGCATCCGTGTTGAGCGCGACGATCAGGCGATCGCACGCCGCCGCCGCCTGACTTAGCAGCGACACATGGCCCGCGTGCAGGATGTCGAAGCAGCCATTGGTGAAGCCGACCGTGCGGCCTTCACGGCCCCAGGCTTCGCGCAGCGCCTTGGCTTGCTTGAGCGAGATCGCGCCCGGCGCGCCGCCGAGCCGGTCGCCGGCGCCCGCCTCGGCAAGCAGTTCGGCGGGAGAAGCGGTCGCCGTGCCGCGCTTGCCGACAACGACGCCGGCCGCGACATTGGCGATCTGCATCGCAGCTTCGATTGAAAGCTTCGCCGCAAGCCCCAATGCTATCGTCGCCGCGACCGTGTCGCCGGCGCCTGATACGTCGAACACTTCACGCGCCTTGGCCGAAAGGTGCAGCGGCGGCTGGCCTGCACGATAGAGCGACATGCCCTGTTCGGATCGGGTAAGCAGGATAGCCGCGCCGGTCGCCTTGATGGCGATGCCCGCCGCGAATTCACATTCAGCGTCCGATCCGCATGGCGCCTGCGTCGCCAGCATCAGCTCCTTGCGGTTGGGCGTGATGACGGCGGCCCCCTTGTAGGCGCTCCAGTCGCTGCGCTTGGGATCGACAACTACCGCAGCGCCGGCTTTTCTTCCGGCCGCGATCGCCGCCGCGAGCACGCGATCGGTCAGCGCGCCCTTGGCGTAGTCGGACAACATGAAGGCGGTGCGCCCCGCCGCCAGATTTTCGATCGCCGCGACAAGCTTGTCCTCGCTCGCCTTAGAGATGGCCGAAGGCTGCTCGCGGTCGACACGCACGATCTGATGCTGGCCGCCCATATAGCGTGTCTTGATCGTGGTCGGCCGGCCGGCCTCGGCGATCAGATTGGTCTCGGCATTGGCAAGCATCTTCTGCAGCATCGCCGCCGCCGGATCTTCGCCGACAATTCCGGCAAGCGCCGCCTTGCCGCCGAGCGAGGCGATGTTGGCGACAACGTTCGCAGCGCCGCCCGGCGTCCAGCGTTCGCCGCTGACGTGGATGATCGGCACCGGTGCTTCATCGGAAACGCGCGATACCCGGCCGGTGACGTAATGGTCGACCATCACATCGCCGATGACGAGTACGCGGCCCTGGGCAAGCTGGGCGATCTGATCCTGTGTAGGGCTCACATGTTCTCTCTAGCGGGCGCCGCAGCGGACGTCACAGGATAATCCAGGATGAATGAAGTGGTCTGCAGTCGTCTCGAAATACCATGCAGCGCCGGTCACTTGACGGCTGGCTAGTATGGAACAAATCACATTGCACACAATTGCGCTTGTCTTGACCTGCCAAGAGACTAGACACTGCCACACAAAATAAAGGCGGAAACAACCGCTAGACTTGACCAGACTTGGGGGGTGCTCGTCGCGGGGTCGCGGGCGGGCCGTCTGTCTCAGGGCGGCGAGGGACGGGCTTCGCATGGCGCTAGAAGGCGTATCGGCTCTGATTCTCGACGACAACGCGCATATGCGCGGGCTGCTGCGCGTCATCCTGGCCGGCTTCGGCGTGCGCCGGATTGACGAGGCTGCTGACTGCGAGGAGGCGATGGCCATCATGGCTGGCGGCGAGATCGACATCGCCTTTGTTGACTTCAAGCTCGGTGGCATCGACGGGCTCGATTTCTGCCGCCGTATTCGTTTTGGCCCCGATAGCCCCAATGTCTACCTGCCGCTCATCATGGTGACCGCCTATTCCGAGCGAAGCCGTGTGATCGATGCAATCAATGCCGGGGTGGACGAATTCCTGGTGAAGCCCGTGCGCGCGGTCGATGTAGCCAACCGGGTGAACGGCGTCATCGAGCGGCGGCGGCCTTTCGTCAAAAGCGGAACCTATTTTGGCCCTGACCGGCGGCGCCGGGACGATCCACGCCACAAGGGTCCGTGGCGGCGCTTTGGCGACGCCGGTACGGTCGACATCTGAGCATGTTCATTCCCGCTGCCCGGTTCGCAGGCGCGAAACCATTCCAGCCGCTGGGGCAATCGAGGCAGGTTGCCGCCGTCCCCGCAGCTGGCTAACGTCTTGGTTACAAAAGGCGGGTCCCTTCGGGATATCGCGGCGGAGGGTTTTTGAATGGCGAATCGTGGACTCGGGCAATTGTTCGCCCGGAAGTCGGTCGAGCAGATGCATGCCGAGCATGCACAGAGCGAGCTCAAGAAGTCCCTCGGCCCGCTAAACCTCGTGCTGTTGGGTATCGGTTGCATCATCGGCACCGGTATCTTCGTGCTGACGGGCAGGGCGGCGGCCGAGTTCGCCGGCCCCGGCATCATGATCTCCTTCGTCATCACGGGCGTGCTCTGCGCCTTCGTCGCGCTCTGCTATTCCGAGCTTGCCGCCGCCATCCCGGTCTCGGGTTCGGCCTATTCCTATTCCTACGCTTCGATGGGCGAGTTCGTCGCCTGGATCATGGGTGTGCTGCTGCTGCTGGAGTATGGCGTCGCAGCCTCCACCGTCGCCGTCGGCTGGTCGGGCTATGTCTCGAGCCTTCTGCACGACCTCGGCCTTACCATTCCCGCCGCGCTGACGGCGGCGCCGGGCGTCCAAGTGAAAGACCTCGTCACGGGCGAAATGGTCACCGGCATCGTGAACCTGCCGGCGCTGATCGGCATTCTTGCCGTTACCGCCCTGCTGACACTCGGCGTGTCGGAATCGGCGACGGTCAACAACATCGTCGTCGCCATCAAGGTGACGGTCGTCATCGCCTTCATCGCCATCGGGGCCTTCTACGTGAAGCCCGAATTATGGTCGCCGCTGATCCCGGACCAGGTGCCGGCGCCGCCGCCTGGATCTGACATGTCGACCGGCGGGCAGATCTGGACTGCGCTTGGCAACGTCGTCACAGGCCACAGCCGCGATTCGGCCTACGGCATCGGCGGCCTGATCGCCGCTGCTTCCGTGATCTTCTTCGCCTATATCGGCTTCGAGGCCGTCTCGACCGCAGGCGCGGAAGCGAAGAATCCGGCGAGGGACATGCCTATCGGCATCCTCGGCTCACTGATCATCTGCACGATCCTCTACATCCTCACCTGCGCGGTGCTGGTCGGTATCGTGCCGTATGCCGAGCTCAATGTTCCGGCGCCGATCGCGCTCGCGGTCGACCGGATGGGCCTGCCCTGGTTCGCTTTCCTCGTGAAGGTGGGCGCGTTCGCGGGCCTGTCGTCGGTGATGCTGGTCCTGCTCTACGGCCAGACCCGCATCTTCTACACCATGGCGCGCGACGGCCTGCTGCCGCCGATCTTCGCCAAGGTCAATCCGAAGACCAAGACGCCCGTCCTCAACACCATCCTGGTCGGCGCCGTTGCCGCGGGCGCCGCAGGCTTCGTCGGTCTCGACGTTCTGGGCGACACGACCAATGTCGGCACTCTCGTCGCATTCATGCTGATCTGCATCACGGTGATCTACCTGCGGTTCGCCCGTCCGAACCTCAACCGTCCGTTCAAGATGCCGACCTGGCTCATCACCATCATCGGGGTGCTCGGCGCGGGGATGTGCTTCATTCTCGTGATGTCGCTGATGTCAGAGGAGAGGACCCGCACGTTCTTCATGTGGTACACGGCCGTCGGCGTGCTGATCTACTTCGTCTACGGCATGTGGAATTCGAAGCTGGCCAAGGGCGAGGTAGTGACGGGCCACGAGCCTGTCCCCGACTTCGGCATCACCGGCCAGCAGCCCGACCCGGTGAAGGAGCGCTAACTCTCGAAGCCTTTCAAACGCGCGGCGCTCCCCTCAAGGGAGCGCCGTTGCGTTAAGGGCCATGCGTCGCTATCCCAGCGCCTGATGTTTTCCGGGAGTTCTGCATGACCAACGCCGCCGTCGCGCCGCGCTTCGACTGGACGCGCGAGGAGATCGCCGCGCTGTTCGATCTGCCGTTGCCTGACCTGCTGCTACGCGCCCTCGAAGTGCGCCGCGCCAACTGGCCAGAAGGGCGCATCCAGAAATCCCAGCTCCTGTCGATCAAGACCGGCGGCTGCCCGGAAGACTGCGGCTATTGCAGCCAGTCGGCGCACTTCAAGACCGGGCTCAATGCTTCCAAGCTGATGGACGTCGACGCAGTGCTTGCCGAAGCGCGGCAGGCCAAGGCGAATGGCGCCGACCGTTTCTGCATGGGCGCGGCCTGGCGCTCGCTCAAGGACCGCGACTTGCCGAAAGTCTGCGAGATGATCTCGGCGGTGAAGGCCGAAGGCCTCGAGACCTGCGTGACGCTGGGCATGCTCGAGGAAGGGCAGGCGGAGAAGCTGAAGGCCGCCGGCCTCGACTACTACAACCACAACCTCGACACCTCGCGTGAATACTACGGCAAGGTCACGTCGACGCGCACCTATGACGACCGGCTGGAAACTTTGGACCGCTGCCGCAAGGCGGGCGTGTCGCTGTGCTGCGGCGGCATCCTCGGCATGGGCGAGCAGCGGTCGGACCGTGTCGGCCTGATCCACGAGCTGTCGAAGATCAAGCCGCATCCGGAAAGCGTGCCGATCAATGCGCTGATGCCGATCGAGGGAACGCCGCTGGGCAAATCTGAGCCGATCAGCGCCGTCGATCTGGCGCGTGCGATCGCGGTGTCGCGCATCGTCTTCCCGGCCTCTTGGATTCGCCTGTCAGCCGGACGCGAGAACATGACCGAGGAAGGCCAGGCGCTGTGCCTTGCCGCCGGCGCCAACTCTTTCTTCGTTGGCTCCAAGCTCCTCACCACCGCCAACCCGGAAGCCAGCGAGGACGAGAAACTGCTCGACACGCTCGGAATGGAGTGGGGTCCGCGCACAGATAAGCCGCAGGTCTCCGGCGAGAAGGTCGTGGCCTAGATGGCGCCCGCGCCAAGCGACGTGAAAGCCGTCCTGTGGGATTTCGGCGGCGTGTTCACGACCTCGCCGTTCGACGCCTTCAACCGCTATGAGCGCGAGCGCGGTCTCCCGGTCGACGTGATTCGACGAATCAATTCGATCAATCCTGACACGAATGCCTGGGCGCGGCTCGAGCGCTCCGAACTGGCGCCAGCGGAGTTCGACGCAGAGTTCCTGGCCGAGGCGAGGGAGTTCGGCCTCTCCATCCCTGGCCGCGACGTGCTGGGGCTGCTGTCCGGCGAGCTGCGGCCGCGCGTCGTCGCTGCCTTGCAGGCGTGCAAGGCGAAATTCAAGGTCGGTTGCATCACGAACAACGCGCCTACGGGCAAGGGCGCCGGCATGTCGTCAACGCCCGACAAGGCGCAGACAATCGCCGAGGTGTTCGCGCAGTTTGACTATGTGATCGAAAGCTCCAAGGCCGGCCTGCGCAAGCCGGACCCACGCGTCTACGGCATGATGTGCGATGCGCTGGGCGTTCTACCTTCCCAGTGCGTTTACCTCGACGATCTCGGCATCAACCTGAAGCCGGCGCGCGACATGGGCATGGCCACCATCAAGGTGACGTCCGAAGACCAGCTCCTGGCCGACCTCTCGAATGCTGTCGGCCTTAGCTTCTGACGGAACCATTGGTCCGCCGTGCCGTTTGTCGGCCATGGCCGACGATATCGACAGCGACCTCTTCTTCATGAGCCGCGACGAGTTGATCGCGCACGCGCAGGCCCTGCGCGCCGGCATCCGCAAGCATCGCGATACTTCGATGCACGCCTTGTGCTGGCATCACCCCGACCTCTGGGGTCTCCTGCCCGAGAAGAGCGATCCGCAACCTGAAGTTCCCGACTGGCCGCAATTCATGCGCGGCTGCACCCGCTATCGCCAGTCGCTCGACGACGAGCTTCCCAATGCGCCGCGCGTCGCCAAAGAATTCACCGGCGCCCCCTTGCGCACCTAGCTCCGCCGGAGCGACGTTGCGCCCCGGTGAAGTTCGGGAAAGCCGCGTGCGCGGACATCTTGCAAGCCTGCTGCTGGCCGCGTGCGTCCTTGCCGCCTGCGATGCGCCCAAGGATGCCAAGCCCGTCGGCGCCGCCGAAGTCGCGCTGCCGCGGCAGGCCGAGCCCTTGCCCGACGAGGTCGCCAAGACCGTCAATCTGCTTAAGCAGACCGCGGCGCAGGGCAGCTATCGCGACCTGGCGCGGCTCGCGAACATCACGCCCGACTTCCGCTCCAACAATGGTGGCATGAGTCATGCCGAATACTGGGACCTGAAGCAGCGCACCGGCGATTTTCCCGCGATCCAGATCGAGAAGGTGCTGACGTATCCGCACGCTGTCGCGGACTCAGCCCAGGGCAGGGTTTTCATCTGGCCCTATATGGCGATGCTGAAGCCCGAAGAGATCACGCCCGCCGCCGCGCGCGAGATCGACCGTCTGCTGGGCGAAGGCCAGGCCAGGGAGCTGCGCAACGGCGCGGTGTGGCCCGGCTATGTCCTCGGCATCCGCGAGGACGGGCTGTGGCTCTACTTTGTCTCGGGCTCCGGCTGAGCGCCTCAAGCCGGACGGCGATCAAGAAAGATCAGGCCGCATCCTGCTTGGCCCCATCCTGTTTTCCAATGCGCGGCGGGCCGCCCTGCGCAGCCTGCGACGGACCGAAAGCCCGGTCGAGCACGCGGGTTGAATCCAGCGACAGCGTGATCGCCTCGGACAGCAGGCCAAGGATCTTCATGTTGTTGGCCATCACATGCAGAGCTTCCGGGCGCGTATCCGCCGCGATGATGTCGCAGCGCTGGATCATGTCGGCGCGAAGCTGCATCAGCAGGTCTTCGAGCTTGTGGCCGTCCGGCTTCTTTTCCGAACGCAGGAAATGGGTCACGTCGTTCTCCCCTGGGGAATCTTGAACCCGCAGCATCCGCCCAAATTGCTGACGGATCGTTGCAGGACGGGGCCGGGATTCGCGTTATGTTGCAGAAAGCAGCGTCAAGGAGAGCCAAATGACCAAGAAAATCGGCGCCGGGGCCGCCCTGGCCGGTCTTTCGGGCTGGGCCGAGGTCTCCGGCCGCGACGCCATTTCGAAGTCCTACAAGTTCGCCGACTTCAACGCCGCCTTTGGTTTCATGACCCGGGTCGCCCTCAAGGCCGACCGCATGGACCATCATCCCGAATGGTTCAACGTCTACAACAAGGTGGACGTAACGCTCTCCACCCATGACGCAGGCGGCGTCACCGAAAAGGATGTCGAGCTGGCGAAATTCATGGATGAGGCGGCGAAGTAGACGCGCCTATTCCGGGAACACGATCACCGAGGCGAGGGCGAGCTGCGCCGTGCCTTTGCCGAGCACGGTGTCGACCGCCTTCTGCAGGCGCGCACGCAATATTTCGGCGTCCGGCCGTTCGCCGATGACATACGACAGCGCGGCGTAGTTCAGGACGGCCTCGCGCATCGCGCTCATCAGGCGCGGCCTTACCGCTTCGACGTGCTTGCGCATCTTCGCGTCAGGAATGTCCAGGCCGGCATCCACCGACAACACGCCATGCACCCGGAAGCCGCGCGAGATGGTAGCGCGCAGGCCGAAGGTCGGCACGTAGTTCTCGGAACCGGTTATACGCTTGGCCTGCGGGTCCATCTCCGGCTTGGGCGGGGCGGCAGGCGGCGATGCGCCCGCGGAGGCGCCCAGGGACAGGCTCACGGCAAGGGCGGCAATCAGGGCGGCGCGGCTTCTCATGTCCGCACCCTGCCGGGCAACGCTTAATGCCCGATTTAAGGGCCTGCGGCCGTTCTTGACCTTCTGGGCGCTTGGGAATAGCTAACCCGCTCCCAAAACCCGGATCGGGGCCGTAGCTCAGTTGGGAGAGCGCGTCGTTCGCAATGACGAGGTCAGGGGTTCGATTCCCCTCGGCTCCACCAGGTATCTGCCTGAAAACATCACCGCCGTTGCGGCGCCGGACCCCGGCAGACGCCCCGGCAACGCCCTTGTCACTTTCTAAACGTCCGGCAGTGTGGAATCCCGGCATAACGGGACCCACATGACGGTCTGGCCCAAGGCTGGCCCGCACTCTGGAGAGACCATGCAGTCGATCATAGTCGTCGTCGACATCATCCTGAACCTGCTGATCTGGATCCTGATCATCCAGGCAGTGCTGTCGTGGCTGATGGTCTTCAACGTCGTAAACCCGCGCAACCAGGTCGTCGGCATGATCTGGCGCTTCACCCACGCCATCACTGAGCCGCTGTTGAAGCCCATCCGGCGCGTCATCAAGCCGTTCAACGGGCTCGACCTCACACCGCTGGTCCTCATCCTGATCATCTACCTGCTGCGCGATGTCATGTGGCGGTACATCTATCCTAACGTGATCTGAGGCGGTGAGCCGCGCTTCATGGCGTCGTGTCGAGGGCGGCGCCGAGCTTCGTGTGCGCGCCCAGCCCAACGCCTCGAAGGATGCGGTCGAGGGACTGGGCGCGGAGGCTTCCGGGCAGCGCTATCTGAAAGTGCGGGTGAGGGCGGTTCCCGAGAAGGGCAAGGCCAACGCCGCGATCGAGACTGTGCTTGCAAAGTCGCTCGGCCTGCCGAAGTCCGCCGTTTCGGTGGAGAAGGGCGAAACCCAGCGCATCAAGACCGTGCGAATCTTCTCGAGCCCGTCTATAGGCTCTGCCCTATATGGGGCGCTTGAAGCCCTGACCGGAGAGCGAGATGGCGGCTGAACTGATCGACGGGAAAATCGTCTCGGAGAAGGTTCGCGCAGCGGCCGGCGCCGCTGTCGCCAAGCTGCCCGGCAAACCATGTCTCGCCGTGATCCTGGTGGGCGAGGATCCAGCGAGCCAGATCTACGTCAAATCCAAAGGTGAGAAGACCGAAGCCGCGGGCATGCGCTCCATCACCCGCCGCCTACCGGCGACGGCGACACAGGCCGAAGTCGAAACGGAGATAAAGGCGCTGGTCGCCGATCCAGAAGTTGACGGAATCCTGCTTCAGCTCCCCCTGCCCAAGGGCCTGAACGAGGCGCAAGCCCTCGCCCTGATTGATCCGATGAAGGATGTCGACGGGCTCACCGAGCTGTCGGCCGGCCGCCTGATTCTGGGCAAGCCCGGCCTTCGGCCCTGCACGCCGACCGGCTGCGTGATCATGGCCAAGCACGCTCTGGGCGATGATCTTTCGGGCAAGCATGTCGTGGTGATCGGCCGCTCCATTCTGGTCGGCAAACCGACGTCGATGCTGTTCCTCGCCGAGAATTGCACCGTCACGATGGCTCACTCGAAAACGGCAGACCTCGCTGCGCTCTGCCGCACCGCCGACATCCTCGTTCCTGCCGTCGGCCGTCCGGAAATGGTGCGCGGCTCGTGGGTCAAGCCCGGCGCTACGGTGATCGACGTCGGCATCAACCGCATTCCTGCGCCCGAGAAGGGTGAGGGCAAGACACGCGTCGTCGGCGACGCTCACTTCGCCGAATGCCGCGAAGTCGCCGCCTACATCACGCCGGTGCCCGGCGGCGTCGGCCTGATGACCGTTGCCTGCCTGCTGCGCAACACGGTGCTCGCCGCCTGCGCCCGCCGCGGCTGGGCCGTGCCGAAGGAACTCGGCGCCTGAGCCTCTTCTCGGGTCTGTGGGCTTCGCA
The DNA here is from genome assembly GCA_030697555.1 of Hyphomonadaceae bacterium. GTDB lineage: Bacteria > Pseudomonadota > Alphaproteobacteria > Caulobacterales > Hyphomonadaceae > UBA7672. The sequence continues at coordinate 31,659 of JAUYPV010000136.1, read as the reverse complement.
AGATGGCCGCTGCGCCATCTGCGGCGAGCCGATGCCGCAAGGCCGTTACGACGCGCCCCACGCCACGGTCTGGAAGAAACGCCGTCCGACCTTCGATCACATCCGCCCGCGCAAGAAGGGCGGCACGGACGATCCGGCCAACCTCCAGCTCGCGCATGCCGAGTGCAACTGGATCAAGGGCGATAAATGGAAAGCGCCGAACCTGTAGGGTGCATGGAGCGCAGCGCAATGCACCATCGTCAGTGGGCGTGGCGGGAAAGAGGTGCATTGCGCTGCGCTTCATGCACCCTACGATCGTGAAACTACGCGGCAGCTTCCGTTGGTTTCATGCGCTTCAGCGCCCAGCGCGCGATACGCCATCCCAGCAGCACGGCAAGAATGGCTGCGTGCGTCATCGGCTGAACCTGGAACAGCGTCTTCTGCATCAGGATGTTGTGCGACACCGCCAGGATGGCCAGCGGATAGATCAGCCAGTGGATACGGTCCCACGTCTTCCGGCCAAGGCGGCGGATCATCCCGTTGGTCGAGGTAAGCGCGAGCGGAACCATCGCCAGCAGCGCAAGCATGCCGAGCGTGATGTAAGTGCGCAGGAGGATGTCTTCCCAAAGCTTGGGTATCGACCATTCGAGGTCGAGGCCCACATAGGCCAGCATGTGCAACAAGGCGTAGAAGAAAGCGGCGAGCCCGATTCGCCGCCGGATCACCACGATCGGCGCCCAGCCGGTGATGTCGCGTATCGGCGAGATCGCAAGCGTGACCAGGAGAATCCGGATCGCCGTGTCGCCGAGATAGTGGTGCGTCCACTTCACCGGGTCGAAGCCCATGATGTAGGGCTGCGATGTCAGCATCAGGATCCAGAGCACCGCCAGATAGGCAAACGGCGCGACGAGCGCCGCCAAGGTCAACGGCTTCATCCAATGCTTGCCGAAGTTGCGGAGGAGGGCGCTGTGGGCCATGTCTTTCCTGTCGCGCGCCCGGGCGGCGAACCGCTACACACTTCGCCTGGCGCGCTTGGCTAATAGTTCTTTTCGAGATCCATGCCGGCGTAGAGGCTCGCGACCTGCTTCTCATAGCCGTTGAACATCTCGGTGTTGCGGCGCTCGTTGAAGCCGCCCTTGCCGCCGATGACGCGCTCCGACGCCTGGCTCCAGCGCGGGTGGCTCACTTTCGGGTTCACGTTGGAATAGAAGCCGTACTCGTTGGCGTTGGCCTTGTTCCACGCAGTCTTCGGCTCGTTCGCCGTGAAGCGGATCTTGGCGATCGATTTCGTCGCCTTGAAGCCGTATTTCCACGGCAGCACGGTGCGCAGCGGCGCGCCGTTCTGCTGCAGCAGCGCCTTGCCGTAGGCGCCGACCGCGATGAAGGCGAGTTCGTTCATCGCCTCGTCCATGCGCAAGCCCTCGACATAGGGCCAATCGAGCACGGGCAGGCGCGTACCCGGCATCATCTTCTTGTCGAGCAACGTTTCGAACTGGACGTACTTCGCTGTCGCCTTCGGTTTCAGCTTGGCGATGACGCTCGACAGCGGCACGCCGACCCACGGCACCACCATCGACCACGCTTCGACGCAGCGATGGCGATAGACGCGCTCTTCCAGCTTCGAGAAATCGACGAGGTCCTTCACCGCGTAATTGCCGAGCGCATCGGATTCGCCCTCGACCTTGATCTGCCAGGGCTGCGTCTTCAGCAGGAATCCCTTGTCCGCAGGATCGTCCTTGTCGGTGCCGAACTCGTAGAAGTTGCAGTAGCCGTTGAACGCCTCTTCAACCGTCGTCGTGTCGCTGACAGCGTAGGCGGCTTTCTTGGCGGCGAGCTTGGCGCCTGGCGCCGGGTGCGCCGATGCGTTGGCGGGTGCGGCGATCGCGCCCTGCGGTTCGGAACATGCGGGCAGGGCGCCCAGGATCGATCCAGCACCCAGCGCGCCGCCGGTTGCGAGCAGCTTGCGGCGGTCCATGAAGAACGGCTCGTCGGTCATCTCTGACCGGAGTGACTGGTAATTCGGGTTGCGGCGGAACTTCAGCTCCATCTCGCGTCTCTCGCTCTTCTGGTGGCTTCAGTGGGTACGCGCAGGATAGGCGTTCCGATCATCAGGATCGACCGCGCTCACGCCATTGGGAAGGCATCAAGTCTATGCACGGCGCAGTGACCGCTTGACTCGTATACTGTGTTATTCTATGTACTGTATAATACAAGGTGCATAGAGACACCTCAGGTTATGCCAAACCCCTGATACGGAGCCGTAAAATGCGCTTCCTTCCAATTCGTGTCGCCATTGCAGCCTTGCTCCTCGCCAGTCCCGCTGCGGCGCAGACGGCCAATGCCGACACCTACAAGGCCGTGATCGCGCACGGCGTCATTATCGTGGCGCCGGAGATGGAGATCGACGTCTCCTTCACGCCGGACGGCAAATTCACGGCGTTCAAGGGCATGTCCACCGGCGTCTGGCGTATCGATGGCGACAAGCTCTGCTCGACGCCGAACGAAACGTTGATCGAGTCCTGCTCGGCCTACCCGGCCGGCAAGAAGTCCGGCGACACGTTCGAAGTGGAAGCCCCCGGAACCCGCGTCACGATCCGGATCAGGTAAGGGCATGGCCGAGCGTCCGGAAGAGGCGAACGCCAAGCTTGAACAGGAATTAAGGCGCGGCGTGATCGTGCTGGCGACGCTCTCCCAGCTTCGCGAGGCGCAATACGGATACTCGCTCCGTCAGGCGCTCGCCGAGCAGGGCATGGTGGTGGAGGAGGGCACGCTCTATCCGCTGCTTCGCCGCCTCGAGGGCCAGGGCCTGCTCGCCAGTGAATGGCGCATCGAGGATGGTCCGCCGCGCCGCTACTACACGCTGAGCGACGAAGGCAAGAAACTCTATGCCGGTCTCACCGCCTCGTGGCGCAACCTGGTCGACACGATCGACCGGCTGATCGGCCCGCCTGCCGCTGGCGAAGATCAATCCAGGAAGAGAAAGGCTGCGCCATGAGTGGCCGCCCTGCCGCCCCCGATGCGCTGATCGAGGCTTATGTGCTCGACGTGATCCGCCGCCTGCCACGCAGACAGCGCAATGATGTCGGCTTCGAACTTCGCGCCCTGCTTGCTGAAGGCCTGCGTGATCGCGCGGGCGACGCCGGACGCCTCCCCGACGAAGCCATGGCGCTCGAACATGTCCGTCAATTCGGACGGCCGGACGAGGTTGCCGCGCGCTATCATCCCCCTGGCGTACCGGTCATCCCGCCCGCGCAAACGCGCGGCTTTGCATGGGCGACGGTGGTCGGCGTCGCCTTGCAATGGGCGGGCAGCCTTCCGTTGGCGTTGTCCGGAGATCTTGCGCCCGCCGTGCCGGAATCCTCCCGGCTGGGCGCCTGGTGGATCTCCTACGGTCTCGGCGCGCTCTGGTGGCCCGGCTTCCTTGTCACCGTAATGATGGTTGCCGCCTGGGTTCGCCAGACCTGGCCCGCGACTGTCGCCGACTGGAAGCCCAGGGCGGCGGACCGCGATCATGTCAGCCGTCCGCTTTACGCACTGGGTCTCGCCGCGTCGCTGTGCGGCATCGCGCTCTGGGTCGCTATCGCGTGGAGCGTGGCGACGTTCAGCAATCCGTTCACCCGTGTCCTCGCTTTCGACTCGGGCTTCCTTGCGACGCGCGCGCCCGTTCTGCTGATCTACTGGGCGGCCGGCATCGCGCTTCTTGTCGTGCTCCTCGTCGAGGGCCGGTGGCGCGACCTGACGCGCCGGATCGACTTCGGACTCAAGCTCGCCGGATGCGCGCTGATGGCGTGGTTTGTGTTCGGCGGCCGCATCTTCATCGAAGACCCTGCCGACCAGTCGACCAAGGGCGCGCTGGCGCTGATCATCCTTCTGATCCTCGGTCAGCTTGCAGCCGACCTCTGGCGCCTCAGACGCCGCATCCGGCCGCCCGAAGCACAGCACAGCTAACGGGCGCCCATGCTAGCCTCTCGCCGAGCGTGATTCGGCCGGATGCGAATCGGAGAGAGGCCATGATCAGACACATCGCTGCCGCGGGGATCGCTGCTCTCTTCACTGCCTGCACGGCCACGCCGCAGGAAGCGGGCCCCCCAAGGCCCAGCACGACAGGGCAGGCGCTTGCGCAGATAGCCTGTCCACATCGCATCGCCGAGGCCAATGCCTGGGTGAACCACATGCCCGGCGCGGGCCGCACGCCGCGCACGCTGAATGTCGATGTCCGGCTGGTGGAGGCGACCGACACGGCGATCCTGCTGAAGTCATCGGCCTCGACGGGCGACACTCTGATCCTTGAGATCCGCACGTCTCCAGCGGCGCCCATCAAGGGCAGGCTAGCCTATCGCGAGCCGGTGCCGGACCCGCTGCCCAAGCGCATCACGTTCTTCTGCCGGGGCGGGGAAATCCATGCGATCGACAAGATCGAACGCGTCTACTGATCTCGCCTCCGCCCAGGGCCCAATTCACCTGCACACTTGGCCTTGAGGCCCCGCTCCTGTAGAGGACCCCATAGTCCGGGCCGGGGGCCCGTAGCAGGGAGCGCCTATGCGTTTGGGATTTTTCGGCGATGTGGTCGGCAGGGCCGGCCGCCAAGCTGTCGCCGAGTATCTTCCCCGCGTGCGCGCCCGGCTCAATCTCGATTTCGTCATCGTCAACGGCGAGAACGCCGCCGGCGGCTTCGGCATCACGCCATCGACGGCGCAGGAAATCTTCGACTCGGGCGCCGACTGCATCACGCTCGGCAACCATTCGTGGGACCAGCCCGAGGCGCTGACCTATATCGGCCGCGAGACGCGGCTGCTTCGCCCCTACAACTATCCCAAGACGCTGCAGATCCCCGGGCGTGGATCGCAGCTCTTCACGACGCCGGCTGGCCAGCGCGTGTTCGTCATCCAGATCCACGGCTCGGCTTTCATGGAATCGCTCGACGATCCGATCCAGGGCGTGCAGTCCGCGCTCGAGGAGGCGCCGCTGCGCCAGGTCGCCGACGCCATCTTCGTCGAAATCCATGCCGAGGCGACGGCGGAAAAATATATCATGGGACACTTCTGCGACGGCCGCGTCACCGCGGTGGTCGGCGCGCATACCCATGTGCCGACTGCGGATGCTCAGATCCTTCCAGGCGGCACCGCGTACATGACCGACGCCGGCATGTGCGGGGACTATGACAGCGTGATCGGCATGAAGAAGGGTCCCATCGTGCAGAGAGCTGCGACAAGGCTTCCGAGCGAACGCAAGTCGCCGTCGGAAGGTCCGGCAACGCTGTGCGGCGTCTACATCGAATCCGACGACGCAACTGGCCTCGCGACGCACATCGAGCCGATCCGTGTCGGCGGTCGCCTGAGCGAGGCGATGCCATCGCGGGTCTAGGAAGGCGGCGCCAGCTCCCTTGCGGCGATAGGCGCTCGCGTTTCGTTCAATTGTCGGGCGAGCGCCTTTGGGCTAGGCCGACGAAGCCGGCCCGGACGCGCGCCGGAAAAAATTTCTCCGGGAGGAACCCCCATGCGAACCAACCTCATGCGCTCACTGGCGCTCGCCGCTCTGCTGACGGCGGCGTGCCAGACGACCTCGGCCGCTCCGCCTGCGCCGACTGCCTCTTCGGCGCACATCGTCTCTGCTGTCGCCGACGCGGGACGTCCCGCCGCCGACAAGGATCTCGACGACGCGCGCAAGCCCGCCGACATGATGGCCTTCGCCGAAGTGCAGCCGGGCGACAAGGTCGGCGAGCTGATCCCCAGCGCCGGCTTCATGACGCGTGTGCTGTCGAAGTCGGTCGGGCCGACGGGCCATGTGTATCTCCTAAACCGGCCGCCGGCCGCGGGCCGCGCGCCCGGCTTCCAGCCGATCCTCGACGACAAGACCAACTATCCGAATGTGAGCTTTATCCCGACGGACTTCACGACGATCGCCGCGCCCGAGCCGCTCGATCTCGTATGGACCTCGCAAAACTATCACGACATGCACAACCCCGGCAGCAACCTCGACATAGCCAAGGCCAACAAGGCGGTGTTCGATGCGCTCAAGCCGGGCGGCATCTACGTCGTGCTGGATCACCAGTCGGCGCCGGGCGTCGACTTCGACGCCACGCTGCACCGGATTGACGGGGCCAAGGTGAAGGCCGAAGTGCTGGCCGCCGGCTTCGAGTTCGTCGGCGAGAACAATGTGCTGCGCAACCCGAACGATCCCAAAGACAAGGGCGTGTTCGATCCCTCGATCCGCCGGCGCACGGACCAGTTCATCCTGAAGTTCAAGAAGCCGGGCTGAACACCGTCGCATCGCAACGCGGAAGAGGAGGCGAAAGCCTCCTCTTTTCGTTTGCGCTTATTCGAACGCGATCTCTTTCCGACGAAAACCCTTTTCCTCCAGCGCCTGCGCGATGCGGTGGCGGTGACACTTCATGCTGTCGCCGCAGAAGCAGAGCAGGGCGGAGGGTTGGGCCCTGATCAGGTCGGCGGCTTCGAGGAGGGCGAGCTGCGCTTCCGGCTGCTGGAACGACGCTTCGTAGATTTTCCAGAACTCGTCCATGCGGCCGGCGCGGTTGGCCTCGCGCCCCGCCTTGGGCGTGCCGAGGGCGCGCAGGTGGATATAGCCGATGCCTTCTTCGTCGAGGCTGGCGGCCAGCAGCTTCTTGGAAAAACCGGCGCGGCGCGAGTTGGCGACATCGCGCGTGTCGATCACTCGGCTGACGCCCGCCGCCTGCAGCGCGGCGATGAGGCCAGCAAGCGTGGTGCGTTCATAGCCTACGGTGAAAAAGGTTTTTCGGGCCATGAAGCAGAGTTAGGGCCCGGCGCCGGCGCCTTCAACGCGCCGCCGAATGACCTAGGCGGCCGCGATCGCGCGGCAGAGGTCCGACGCGGCCACCGGCTTGGACAGGATCGCCTTGACGCCGAGGCCGCCGAACCGGCGCTCGAGGTGGGCAACAGCCTCCGACGACAGCACGACCACATTCGGCGGCGAGGGCAGGTTGCGGTTGATCCAGGTCATGACTTCAACGCCGTCCATGCCCGGCAGGCAATAATCGAGCACCACCACCGCGTAGGGGCGCTCCCGCAGCCGGGTGACTGCCTCGAAACCATCGTGGGCGAATTCCGAATCCCAGCCTGCCGCCTGCAGCATGATGCCGGCGACCGTGGCGGAGGCGCGATTGTCGTCGACAATGAGGGCGCAAGGCCGGCCCATCGCAGCTTCGGATAGCATGGCCGGCTCCAGGGGACGCGCAGAGTGTCCGGGCGCAAATCACCACAGGCGCCCGGACACAACGCAGGGCACAGCACCTTCCTGGGTCGGGGGGACGGAAGGCGCTCGTGGTGCGGCGCAGCAGATGGACAAGGCGAAGGGTCAGGAGAAGGCTAAATCGGCAGTTGGGCCACCGTGTAACGGCTACACCCATGTTACGCGGCGCGTTCGCCCTGAAATCGCGTGTGAATTTGGCGATGTTAAACGCGGCGCGCGCATGCGCTTTACCTGCCTTGCGGGGTGCGAGACACTGCCTGCGATCGGGCACGGACGGAAAAATGGAGTCTCTTCCGCCAACCGGGCCGGCTGGGGGCAGCCGAACGACCATGAGCGAGGCGGATTCGCCTGCTCCTGGACGCGCGGACATCGAGGCCGCAGCCGAGCTGATTCTCGCCTCGCGCGGCTTTGCGGCGTCGCCGCGGCTGCAGGCGCTGCTGCGCTATGTCATCGGCGCCACGCTCGACGGGCAGGCGGAGCGGCTGAAGGAATTCTCCATTGCGGTCGACGTGTTCGCCCGCCCGCCGGCCTTCGATCCGCGCTTCGATTCCATCGTCCGAACACAGGCGAGCCGCCTGCGGAAGCAGATCGCCGAGTACTACAGGAAGGAAGGCGCGGCTGACCCCATCCGCATCGAGATTCCTCCGGGCGGCTATGTGGCGATCTTCAGCCGCGTCGATGCGGCGGCGATCTCTTCCGCGAAGGCGGCGATGGACCCGGCGGCGGCGCCTGTCGTGCTCGCCCGCGCGCCTGAGGCGCCGGTTGCCGGCAAACCGCAAAGACAATCGCTGGCGCCGCGGACACTTATCATGGCGGGCATGCTCGTGGCGGCGACGCTCGCCCTCGTCGCAATCGTCAGTGTGGTGGTGGCCTCGCGCACCGGTGTGGCCAGCGATCTTGCGACGGTAAGTCCGTCGGGCCCGACGGTGTTCGTGGCAAGCTACCAGCTCATCGATGGGCCGGGCCATGGCCGCCAGCTTCGCGACGGACTGCAGTTCGAGCTGATCGACCGGCTGCACCAGTTTCCGGAACTGTCGATCCTAGGCATCGACACCGTCTATGGCGCGGACGCGGAGGCGGCGAGCGCCGACCCCAAGGGCGCCGATTTCATTCTCGGCGGGGCGGTGCAGTCCTCGGGGACCAATCTCAAAGTCACCAGCCAGCTTGTGCGCACGTCCGACAACACGGTGGTGTGGTCGCAGGTGTTCGACAGCCCGCTTGCCGATGCTTCGGGCGTTCTCGCTCTGCAATCGGAGATCGCCGGCGATGTGGCGGCCCAGCTCGGCCAGCCCTACGGCGTCATCCAGGAAAAGCTGAAGGTCGAGCTGACAGAGGCGCGGCGCCTGTCGCTGGAAGATTATCTCTGCGTGCTCGACGCCTACGACTATTCGCGCGCGAAATCGGAGGCGAGCCATTTGCGTGTCCGCACCTGCCTCGAACAAGTGACACAACGCTCGCCGAACTACTCGCCGGCTTGGGCGAAGCTGTCGTGGATGTATGGCGACGAAGAGCGGATGGCGTTCAACCGCCGGCTGAACGAGCGGCCGCCGTTCGAGCGCGCGCGCGAGGCGGCCGGGCGTGCGGTCGTGGCGGACGCCGGCTCCGCCACGGCGCACCAGTATCTGGCGATCGCGCTGTTCCATCTCGGCGACGACGAAGCGTTTCGCGCCGAAATCGAAAAAGCGCTCGTCCTCAACCCGAACAACTCGGAAATTCTCGCGGACGCCGGTCTCACCTTGACGCTGCTCGACGTGTCGGAGCGGGCAAGGGAGGTGTCGGAGAAGGCGATCCTGCTCAACCCCGGCCATCCGGCCTGGTACTACGCCGCGCCGGCGGCCTATCACCTGCTGCGCGGCGAGAAGGAAGCGGCGATGCAGAACGCACTACGCTATGCGCCGGAATCCTCGCCTGCATCGGCCTACCTGCTCGCTGCGGCCTACCGGTTGAACGGAGAAGCCGCCAAAGCCGACGAGACGCTCGAGGAGCTAGGACGCAGGACGCCGAGCGCGATCAGCGATCGCAACGCCCTGCTGAAGTCGCTGCGTTTTCCGCCAAAGCTGGCGGGCCTGATCTTCGGCTAAAGCTTCGTGCACGATTCAAGAATCGCGCGCTCGCTTTAGCTTTTTTGTTTGCGCATCGCTTTTGCCGAAAACCGCTGCACACTTTTCGGCGCGATGCTTTAGCGCCTACTTGCAGGCCGGGTTGATGCCCTGGACGTAGTTCTTGATGACGTCGATGTCCTTCGCGGCGTCCGATCCCTCGAAGCCTGTCAGGCGCTCATAGCCGACATCGACCGGGTATTGTTTCAGGTACCAGGACGCCACGGGGACGTAGGACCAGTGCCACTTCTCTTCCTCGTAGCCGGTCGGGCGCTCTTCGCCCTTCGCCGTGTAGACTTGGCAGAAGCCGTATTCGGCGGCGTGCTCGGTCAGCCAGTCATAGACGCGCTTGCCGTCGCGCGTGCTGAAATACGCGTTGCTGAGGCCGTTGAGGTCGAAGTCGGTGCCCCAGTGATGGCGCGACGTGCCGGGCATGGAGGAGTATTCGAGGATCTTCTTCGCGCGCGCATCCGGGTCGGGGATGGTGTTGGACAGCTTGCTTTTCTCGACCAGCGTCTTGCCGGTCCACTTGTCTTCCCAGATCTGCTTCTGGTCGTCGAACGAGCGGAAGGCAGAGACGACAGTGAGCTTGTAGCCGTTGGCGGCGGCGCCCTCGGCCATGCGCACGAAAGCCTCGACCGCGTCCTTGTGGCCCCAGACGCGCGTGCCGCCGATATACTTGTCCGGGATGCGCGCGAAGTTGGGATCGGTCGCCGGATCGACATCGCCGATCAGCAGGTTGAGCGCAACATGGCCGGGGCCGGTCGGCTCTTCCGGCGCCGCCGAGTGTTCGGGCGTGGGCTCGGCGGGTTTTGCTTCGGGAGTTTCGGCTTCGAAACGATCGCCGTTGATCGCGAAGTTCACCTGCGAGGTCGAAGCATTGTCGCCGCATGCAGCGAGCGCCAGCGCGGCGGGCAACGCGGCGGCCAAGGCAGCGGAAAGTCTTGTCGTGGTCCAGCGAAGTATCATGCTTCCTTCAATCGTTCGGCCCCGCCCAGAGCGCTCAGACATAGATCACGTCGCCGCCGCCCAAGCCATTGAGTCAGACAGCCGCACAACAGTTACGTCAATTCTTGAATTTCGAATCCCTTGGCCGCATCAAGCCTTCCTGCGCGACTGACGCCACCAGCGTGCCGCTCTCCGTGAACACTTCGCCGCGGTTGAAGCCGCGCGCGCCCGAGGCGGAGGGGCTGTCCATCGTGTAAAGCAGCCACTCCTCGATGTTGAAGGGCTCGTGGAACCACATGGCGTGGTCGAGGCTCGCCATCTGCACGCCGCCGGTGAACCAGTTGACGCCGTGCGGCTTGGTCGCCGTGTCGAGTATGCCCATGTCGGAGGCGTAGGCGAGCAGGCATTGCTGCAGCGCCACGTCATTGCCGATCTTGCCCCGCGCACGCAGCCACATCTCCTTCCGCGGCGCGGTCTTCGCCGGGCTGATCATGGCGCGCGGATCGACCGGTTTCAGTTCGATGGGGCGGGGGCGGGCGAACTGCTTCTGGAATTCCTTCGGGATGTGATCCTTCGCCAGCGCACGCAGCTCGTCTTCGCTCTTCAACTCGGCCGGCTTCTTCACGTCCGGCGCCGCAGACTGGTGGGTGAAGCCCTGCTCGGGCACCTGGAAGGACGCGGCGAGGTTGAGGATCTGCTCGCCGTGCTGGATGGCGACGACGCGTCTCGTCGTGAAACTCTTCCCATCGCGCGCGCGGTCGACCTCGTAGAGGATCGGCACGTTGGGATCGCCTGGGCGGATGAAATACGCGTGCAGCGAGTGGCAGACGCGGTTCTCGACCGTGCGGTAGGCGGCAACGAGCGCCTGCGCGATGACCTGGCCGCCGAAGACGCGCTTCATGCCATCGTCGGGCGAGTGGCCGCGGAACAGGTTCACCTCGATCCGCTCGATGTCGAGCAGGCTGACGAGGTCGGCGACCGGGTTGTCGGTAGTCTCAGTCATGGCGAATCCCTGTTGCGGCGTCCGCTGTATAGCGCCGCAACAGGGGTTTTGCGAACACCTGTTCCTCTACGCGAGGAAAGGGCTTTTTCGCCGCCTCAGCAATCGCCAAGGCGCTCCATCTCGATGGTCATCTTCTGCTCTTCCATGCCGGGCATGGGGGGAGGGTCCATCTTGTTGGTCATGTCCATGGTGTACTTGGTGTTGAAGTCGCCGGTGACGCGCATGTCGCTGGTCGTTGTCATGGTCTTGCCGGCGACTTCCATGGTGCAGACGGAGTGGCCGACAAAGGCGTCGCCTTCGCGCGTGTAGGTCTGCTCGCTGCACGAGACGCCGGCTTGCTGCTGCATCTGCTGCGATTCTTCGAAGCTCACCTGCTTGGCATAGCAGGTCTCGGTCGGCGGCATGGCCGTGCCCATGGCGGTCATCGTCACGCGCCATTTGCCGGCGGCCGGGCCTTCCTTCAGCTCAGCCGGCATGTTCGCGGCAGCTGTAGTGGAATCCGCCGCTGCTGGCGTGCTCGCCGCATCGGTTGCAGGCGCGCTGGGGCTGCAGGCGGCAAGACCAAGCGCCGCCGACGCCAGGCCGATTGCCAGACTATGGGAAAGTTTCATCACGTCCTCCGTCGATCCGATCGATCGACGGGAATCTAGCGTGTTCGCGGCATCTGGCGAGCTGTTTCATGCAGCGGAATTGTTACGCGGCAGGCTGGGCGTTGAAGCTGAAGGAGTGCTTCTGTCCGTTGAAGGTGACGACGATATCGACACGCCCCCCGGCCTTCGGCGGATGGACCACCACGACGCCGCCCGCTATCTGCTCGGGCGCCACCGACGCGGGGCGCAGCGCCTTCTGCGAGATCAACGCACGGTTGGATTCCAGTTGCTGCGCGACGACAGCGACATTGCTCGCCTCGAGCTCGCGATTGATGCGGTCCTGGCGATAGCCGCTGCCGCCGTCCTCGGCGAAGGCCTGGCAGTCGCCCTGGCCGGCCGGACAGCCGCCGTAATTGTTGAAGCGGTATTCGCGGTTGAATGTGCCGGTGGCCTGCTCGATGCCGACTTCGCCCGTGCGTGTCGTGGCGCGAAGGAAGCCGCGCGCCTGCGCCTTCGACTGTGCGTCGAGTTCGTCGGCGGCGAGCACTTTCAGCACCTGGCCATTTGCGGTGGCCGAAATGTTCTGCGGGCCGAAATCCAGCACGCCGCCGCTCTTGTTCTGGACGGCGACGATGAGGCTGGCGCCGAATTCGGCGAAGGCGTTGTCCGCCCGTACCGACACGATGCCGCCGGGTTGGCGCGATTCGATTGTCGTGGCGCCGTCGAGGCCGACAAGATCCTGGCCATTAGCCTTCACGGGCGCGAGGTCGAATCTGGTCTTGGGATAGGTCGAACAGGCGGCCGCCGAAGCGGCGAGGATGGCGGCCAGGGCAAAGACCAGTTTGCGGTTCATGTTCGTTTCCCCCTTTTGGGTTCAAGACCCGATTGATCCTGTTTTACGGTCCCGGCCCGCCGGGCGCCAGCCGCGGATCGCTGGTTTAACGATGCCTACCGGTCACGTCCGTCGCGACTCGACTTGCGGTTCGAAGCCCGTCTCGGCTATTCCGGACCTCCCGCAGTCAACGCGCACGTCAAGCAGAGAGCCTCTCCATGGCCGGCCACAGCAAATGGGCCAACATTCAGCACCGCAAGGGCAAGGCCGACAAGGCCCGGGCCAAGCTGTTCTCCAAGCTGGCGAAAGAGATCACCGTCGCCGCGAAAACCGGTATGGCGGACCCCGCCTTCAATCCGCGCCTGCGTCTCGCCGTGAACAACGCCAAGGCCGCGTCCATGCCCAAGGACAACATCCAGCGCGCCATCGACAAGGGCGCGGGCGGCGACGGCGCCAACTACGAAGCGATCCGCTATGAGGGCTTCGCGCCGGGCGGTGTCGGCCTCATCGTCGAATGCTCGACCGACAACAAGAACCGCGCCGCGACCGACGTGCGCACGGCGCTCACCCGCTACGGCGGCAATCTCGGCCAGACCGGCGCGGTCTCTTCGGGCTTCGAGCATGTCGGCGAGATCGTCTATCCGCTCAACGCCGGCACCGAAGACGCCATCATGGAAGCCGCGATCGACGCCGGCGCCAGCGATGTCCAGAGCGACGCCGACGGCCACTATGTCTACACCGCGCGCGCCGACCTTGCCGAAGTCGCAGCTGCGCTCGAAGGCAAGATCAAGACAGCGGCGACTTCGACCGCGCTGATCTGGAAGCCGCTCAACACCGTGGCCGTGGAAGGCGAGAACGCCGACAAGCTGATGAGCATGCTGGAAGAACTCGAAGACTGCGACGACGTGCAGAACGTCTACGGCAATTACGAGCTGTCGGACGCCGAGATGGCGCGGCTGGCGGGGTAGTCTCGGCCCTTGACTGGCCGGATCATGAAGAACAGATTCAGATCATGAACTACAAGGACATCATCACCATCGAACCCGGCAAGCGATCCGGGAAGCCTTGCATCCGCGGGCTTCGGATCACCGTTTATGATGTGCTGGAGTATCTGGCGTCCGGCATGACGGCTGACGAGATCGTTGCTGATTTCCCCGAACTCACCCACGACGATATCCGCGCCGTTCTGTCGTTCGCGGCGGATCGTGAACGGCGGCTGGCCGGCGCTGACGCGTGAGCCTGTTGTTCGACGAGAACCTGTCCTGGCGTCTCGTAAAACGGCTATCTGACATCTATCCAACATCGCAGCATGTGAAGGACGTTGGCCTTGAGCGCGGGGCCGACGATCGCGTCTGGGAGACCGCCAAAAGTCTCGGACTGGCAATCGTTTCCAAGGATGACGATTTCAGACAGCGGGCTCTTTTGTTCGGTGCTCCGCCGAAGACGATCTGGGTGAGGCTGGGAAACTGCTCGACCGACGAGATCGAGCTCCAGCTTAGATTTCAGGCCGATACCGTCCGCGCCTTTCTCTCAGACGCCGAAGAATCGATGCTGATCCTGCAAAGTTCCTAGCATGAATGAAGTTGTGATCCGCGATGCCGAAGCGCGGAATGTATGCTGCTGATGGCGCTGATCTGGTAGCTGCGCTCAGATTGCGTGGCTCGCTGTCCTAGGTGAGACGGTCCTGCGCCCAAGATTGCTGTGGCTGAGCTGCCGGCAGATCGCGGCGGTTGAAAATCCAGCGACAACGAGAAAGCGGACAGCGCGTGCTTCGAGATCGCGGGCGCGGACTTTCTCCATGTCATCGCCGGCCCGGATGTCGCGGATGGCAGCAAGCAACTGCGCAATCGCTCCGGCGGCGGAGACGGGCTCTACTTCCGACAGCCGCGTGCGCGCGTCGTCGGCCGCCAGCATCAGGTCCTCGCCGATCGTCTCGAGGCGGCGGAGCAGGGCGGGTGATCTTGCGAGCTGCGCCTCGGCCCTCAGCCTTTCGACCAGATCGGTCGCGGCTTCGAGGCGGGCGATAGCGAGGCCGCAGGCGGCGGCAGGGCAGAAATCGATCGGGTGCTGGGTGTCCATGTCGTGCGGCCTCCCTGCCGCTTCGAGCCGCCGGGAGCTGCTAAAGGCTGCTGCGGGCTGCGAACCGCAACATCGCCTTCAATAGTTAATGCGTTCTTAACCCTCCAAAACGCCGGTTTTGCGGGGGATTTTCGATGATGGGGCGATGAGGTCCGTCAGCCGGGAAGCTTGCCCGACTTCCAGAGATCCTGGAGGTGCTGGAGGATGATGTTCTTGGCAACCTCGGCCCGGCTCGCGCCGTAGAGACCGTTTCCAACAAGCATTTCAAGGCCTTCGGCTGCCTTGGCGGGCAGCACGATCGTGAAGGGCTTGGTGTCCGGGCTGGCGGGTGGCTTGGCCATGCAATGCTATTGCATTGTCTATGCAATGCCTGCAAACAGATTCGCGCGCGGGGCTGCCAACAGCTGCTGATGGAATCAGGCCATGTCCAAGACCCAGAATCGCCAGCCTCTCACCGTCCGGCTCGATCCGGAGTCGAAAAAGCTCTTCTCCGAAGAGGCCGAGAAGTGCGGCCTTGAGGCGGGCGTCGCCGCGCGCCAGATCCTCGAACTCTACGTGCAGCGCCTGCGCGAGAGCGGCGACTACATCCAGACACTGGCCGATTTTTCCGCCGCGCTGAGGTCGTCACGGCCGACCTGAGGCTCTAGGAAGGCGCCTCGCGCTTCGGAGCCTCCCCATGAAAATCGTCGACTACACCGCCATGCCCGGCTCGAAGCTCGGCGGCGGCATGAAGACGGGCACGGGCGATGATCGCTACGTATTCGACGAGGCGGCCGGCTGGGCCTGCGTCATCGATGGCGCGACAGATGTTGGTCCGATCCGCGTGTTCGGCCGGGCGGAGACGGACGCAGCACGCTTCGCGGAACTGCTCGCGGCGGAACTGCTGGCGGCCCCGGCTCAGGCGAACGAGACGCCTCCCGCCTATTTCACGCGCCTGTTGCCGCGTCTGACTGCCGCTGCCGAGAAAGAAGCGAAAGTCCCGCTGAAGGATGCTCCTCTTGCGTCCTACCCGACAGCTGCCGCGACCTGGGTGCGCGTGAAGCAGGGCAGGATTGAAGGCGCCACGTTGGGCGATTCCGTTGCAATTGTGCGCCGGCCTGATGGCTCGGTGTCGGTGATGGGCGAAACATCGAAACCGGCCGAGGAGCAGACCCGCGCCAAGCGAGTGATGGCGATGACGCAGGACGAGCGCCGCAAATGGCTGCAGGACGTGCGGGCGATCCACAATACGACACGCGGCTACTGGGTGTTCGGCGTACAGCCCGAGGCCGCGGTGCACATCATCCATCAGATGGCCGATGCCCCACCGGGAACGCACGTGCTGATGATGACGGACGGTTTCTATCGTCTTGTCTCGCCCTATGGCCGCTATGACGACAAGACGCTGATCGAGGCGGTGATCGCGCGCGGGCTTGGCCCGCTGATGAACGAGCTGCGCGACATGGAATCAAATCCGGATGACGATGCAAAGATCGGGCGCTTCAAGACGTCGGACGATGCGACAGCGCTGCTGATCGAAGTCTAATAAAAGCCCTGTGCAAAAGCGGAAGCGGCGCACACGGCGACAAACGCCACGAACACAACCACGCGTATCAACATGAACGTCCCCTGAGGCGCCCCCTCAGTTGGACGGATTCTGCCATGCGTGCGTCGTCGGTGGAAGCGGGCGAACCGAACGATCCGCCGCCGAAATGGAAGCGCGGCCGGTGATCGCAGCGCTCTCACTTGTCCGGAGTTTTCACCACGTCGCCGTTCTTCATTACGAAGACGGGAGATTCCAGCAGCGCGACATTTTGTGTCGGATCGCCCATCACGCCGACAAGGTCACCGAATGCGCCCTGCTTGACGACGCCGACCTTGTCCTTCCAGCCCAGCGCTTCGGCGGCGTTGATCGTCGCCTGCTGGATCGCCTGCAGCGGCGTTGCGCCATAGCGCACCATCACGGCGAACTGCTTTGCGTTTTGCCCGTGCGGAAAGACGCCGGCATCGGTGCCGTAGACCATCTTCACGCCGGCCTTCAGCGCCTTGCGGTAATTCTGGCGCTGGATCTCCGCGATCTCGCGGTCCTTGCGGAGATTGTCTTCCAGCACGCCGTTCCTGGCGCCTTCGGCTTGCGTGTAGTCGGTATTGTAGATGTCCATCGAGAAGTAGGCGCCCATCTTCTTCGCGGCGGCGATGCCTGCGTCGTCGACAAGGCTGGCGTGCTCGATGGTGTCGATGCCGGCCAGCGCCGCGTCGCGTATGCCGCCCGCGCCATGCGCGTGGGCCGCCACTTTCAGGCCCCACATGTGGGCCTCGTCGGCGATGGCTTTCATCTCCTCGAGCGAGAGCTGCTGCTGGCCCGGTTCGGTGTTGGCCGAGAAGACGCCGCCCGTCGCGCAGATCTTGATCACCTCCGCGCCATACTTGCGAAGCTCGCGCACGCGCTTGCGGCCTTCCTCGGGATTGTCGGCGTTGTAAGGGCTCTTCGAGCCGAACGAGGGAGGGAAGAAGGTCGAATCGCAATGCCCGCCCGTAGCGCCGAACGAGTATGCCGCCGGCACGATGCGCGGCCCCGGAATCTTGCCCGCCTCAATCGCTTGTTTCAGTCCCACGTCCGAATATTCGGCCGAGCCGACATTGCGCACGGTGGTGAAGCCTGCCTCCAGCGTCGCCTTGGCGTTGGGAACGGCCATGATGGTCCAGAACGCGTCGGTGAACTGCAGGCCCGTGTAGCCGCCATAGGTCGGATCCGAGTCGAGGTGCACGTGCATGTCGATCATGCCGGGCAGGAGCGTGACGCCGGGCAGGTCGATCACCTGCGCGGCGGAGGGGACCTGCGTGCGGTCACGCGGGCCGACGGCGGTGATGACCCCATCCTGAATGACGATGGCTGGCCGCTGGATCAACTGGCCTGTCGTCACATCGAGCAGCCGGTCGGCCGTGACGTAGACATTCTGTGCTGCGGCGCCTGGCGCCAACGCGATGGCGGCAGCCAAGCCCAGAACGAGACTGCGCATGAAGTCCTCCCGCTTTCCCTCGCCGTAGATGCGCGTCAATCGGCCCGGGGTAAAGCGGTCTCGCGCGGGGATCAGAACCCGGGGACGTCGAGGCCGGCGTAGAGGTCGTCCTTGTAGAGGACGGCCGAGGCGTCCGCATCGCCGCCGCCAGGCTGGTACCAGAACCAGAAGACGCGGCCGGAGCGTTGCTTCGCCACGATACGCCCACGGTCGATGCAATTACCTTCGGTGATGCGCTCGTTGAATTCGAAACCTTCGACGCCGTTGGCGACCTGGGTGAGCTCGCCCTTGCAGCCGAGGCTGGGATATTCGATCTCGCTCTTGCCGTGCTGCTGCACCGTCATGCGGATAGTCCAGGTCGACTGCACGCCGGTCCTGCCGACCTGGAGGCCGGTGCCCTTCCAAACGCCGTCGGCGGGCGATTGCGCGACAGCGGGAGCGGCGATCGCGCCCAGCATCGCCAGCGCCACGATTGCCTTGATGGCCATTCCGCGTCCCTCCACGAATTCTCCGAACGCTGGGGCCTGTTCGTGTCGGAATTTCGTCGCTGGATTGGCGGGCTGCGGATAGAGTGACGCCTGAAACCGGCAGAGAAACGGAAGGATCTCCCCATGAAAACCCAGGCCCAGAAAGCCGCCGACTTCGAAGCCCTGCACAAGGCGCCCGGCTGCTTCATCATTCCAAACCCGTGGGACCCGGGCTCGGCGCGCATCCTCGCCGGCCTCGGCTTCAAGGCGCTGACGACAACCAGCGCCGGTTACGCGCGCTCGATCGGTTTTCTAGACTACAATGCCGGGCGTGAGAATGTGATGGAGCACATACGCGCCATGGCGCCGGCGATCGACATCCCGCTGGCGGCGGATCTCGAGGACGGCTTCGGGCCGAAGCCGGAGGATTGCGCCGAGACGATAAGGCAGGGCGCGGCGGCGGGGCTGGTCGGCGGCTCGATCGAAGATTTCACGGGCGACCGTTCCGATCCGATCCATGGACTCGAGAAAGCGGCGGAGCGGGTGAGGGCGGCGGCGGAAGCGGCGAAGAAACTGCCGTTCAAGTTCATGCTGTGCGCGCGGGCGGAGAACTATCTCCACGGGCGGCAGGATCTCGGCGACACCATCAAGCGGCTGCAGGCCTACCAGGAAGCCGGCGCCGACGTGTTGTTCGCGCCGGGGCTCAACACGGCGGACGAGGTGCGCGAGGTTTGCCGGTCGGTCGACAGGCCGTTCAACATCGTTCGCGGACCGCGCAAGGAGATGCTGACGGTGGAGCAGGTCGGCGCGCTCGGCGTGAAGCGCATCTCGACGGGCGGGATGATGCACGCGGCGGCGATGAGCGCGATGATCGGCGCGGCGAAGGAGATGGCGGCGGGCACGTGGGAGTTCACGAAGGCCATGCCGTTCGCCGGGGAAATCGACGCCCTGCTAACCAAGGGCGCGGCGAAGTAGGGCGGCGCTCCACGGCCAGCTTCAGGATGGTTTACGTGGGTCCGGCGCGTCATGGCGCCGATCGTGCAACCCGATCCGTACGCTGTCTCATGACGGCTGGAGCAGCGGAGAAGGACCATGAACGGCTTTGCTGGCGAGACCCTCGACTTGACCCGCACCGTCGACAGCGCCCCCAAGCCGGCCAACGAAGGCGGCCTGCTCAAGGCCGCCGCCAATTTTGCGAAGGGCAAACTGCCCGAGCTTTCGGCCCCCTCGACCCCGAAACAGCCTGCCAATTCGAACGCCAAGCGCACCTCGGTCATGTCGATCAATGTCGAAATGACCGGCACGATCACCACGCCGGATGAGATTCACATCTACGGCGCGTTCCAGGGCAATGTCCGCGCCTCCAGCATCACCATTGGCGCCGGCGGCTCGGTCCGCGGCGATGTGGTCGCCGAAACCGTCACCGTCCTCGGCACGGTCGATGGCCGCATCCACGGCCAGATCGTCCAGCTCGGCGCCGGCGCGGTGGTCCGCGGCGACATCATCCACGCCGCCCTCGGCATCGACACCGCCGCGACCTTCGAAGGCGCCTCCAAGCGCGCGCAGAACCCGCTGGCCGACGCGCCGGCGATCGTTGCCGTGCCGAAGAAAGCCGCCGAGTAACTACTCCTCGCCGTCCCAGTAGTCTTTCTGAGCGGCGCGGTCATAGCGCTCGCCAAGCCAGCGATTCGAAACCTTGTTCGAGTCCGGATAGACACAGCTCTCGTTCGGGTTGTCCTCGCCGATCACGACATAGCGGCAGGTCTTGTCGCCCTCGTTGACGAGGCAGTGCCCAACCTTCGCGCCGGCAGGAAAGACCGCATAGTCACCCGCCTTGAAGCGGAGGCGCTCCTCTCCCAGCCGCAGCGTGCATTCGCCTTCCAGCACCAGGATGTGCTCCTCCTCCAGCATGTGGAAATGGAAGGGGCAGGACTGCTTGCCCGGCGGCAGCTCCTCGATGGCGACGCCGACATGGTAGGGTTTGTCTCCCACGGCCGCCCGGGTGAGGTGCCTGAACCGGCTGCCGTACTTCTCGCCCTGGCTCCAGGTTTCCCAGGCGATGGCTTCGGATGCGACCGGAGGAGCTGCCGCGTCTTGCTCGATTTTGTCTGTCATGCGCCGAGCCTAGCCTTGCATGCGTCTGCATGTCATCTGCTTCACCCGCCCTTCGGTGGACGCCTTTCGTTTTCTCGGTCAGATTATTGGTCCGATGCCTGGGACAAGGTGGGTCCATGGGGAATGTTCGCCTGGCTTGGTTGTGCGTGGCTGCGTGCCTGACGCTGGCGCAGCCTGGACCCGCGTGTGCCCAGCTCCCGAGAACCGTCGACGGCAAGCCGGATTTCGGGGGCGTCTGGACCACACGCTGGACCACACCGCTTGAGCGTATGCCGGAGTGGAAGACGCTGGTGATCTCACCGGCCGAAGGGGAAGCGCTCACCCGAGCGTTTCTCGCAAGGCTCGATGCCGCCAATCCGATGGGTGTGCCCGCGCGCGATCTTGTTGGGACGCTGGTCGTCCGCGGCGAGGTGCGGTCGTCGCTGATCGTCGATCCGCCTGATGGCCACTTGCCCTTGACCCAGGAAGGCCGCGCTCGCCGCGGTCAGACTCAGCCCAACGGCGTCACCGGCGTCGACGGTCCCGAACAGCGTAGCCTCACCGAACGTTGCCTCATGTCTGGCAATGGCTTTGCACCCTTCCTCACCCAGCCCGCCAGCAATATCCGGCAGGTTGTCCAGACAGACACGCACGTCGTCTTCTTCACCGAAAGCTATAACCAGCTCCGCATCATTCCACTCGATGGGAATACGGGTCCCCAAATCCCTCGCGGCGGCTCGTCGAAAGGAAGCTGGAACGGCGACACGCTGGTGGTCGAGACAGGCGGCTTTCCTCCCGGCGACAGGATCCGAAATGCCGGGGCCGGGATCACTTTCCCCATCTCGCCGAATACGCGGATCACCGAGCGCTTAAGCCTGATCGGGCCGGACGAAATCCTGTACCGATTTACGATCGAGGATTCCGCCCTCTATGCGCAGGGGTGGACGGCCGAGACCGTCATGGCGCGCTCGAAAGAGCGGATATTCGAATTCGCCTGCCACGAGGGCGACTACAGCATGGCCGGCATCCTCGGTGGCGCCCGCGTGGTTGAACGAAAGCAGGCGGCGGGCCACAAATGAGAGCGGCGCGTCCAGCTGCGGCTGGATGTCATCGGTCCGGACTGGACGAGGGGGTTTCCTTCGACACCGCGACCGGGTTCACTGCACTCGCAACCGACGCGGTCAGAGGCATTCCCATGCGTGCTATAGAGTTTTCGAGCGGCAAGTTTCCGCCGTATCTGCCCGAAGACTGCCAGGTCAATCCCGGCGCCTACGGCTTCGAGCTTGCAGCCTGGCTGTCGAGGGCGCTTGTCGGCAAGGGCGTAGTCACGAGCTATCCGGTGTCCGAGGACTGGGGCTGGTTCATCGAGTATCTTCCCGAGACCGGCGAGGAACTCCTGATTGGTTGCGCAAGCGAGGCCGCCGAGGGCGAGGGCTTTGGTGGCCAGCCGCTGAATTGGCGCATCTTCGTGAGGACGCGCAAGAAACCCGACAAACGCCTGATCAAGGCCGGCGCTCCCGATTCAACTGGACTGATCATGAACGCGATCCTGTCGGTGCTGGCTGCCGAGGGTATCGAAGCGAAACAGGCCGAAGGTTGAGAGTTGCAGTGAACGAGGCCGTGACAGCCAAGCCCATCCTCGACGCCCCAATTCTTGAAGTTCGGGACCTCAGCGTTTCGTTCGAGACGCCCGACGGGCGGGTCGAGGCGGTGAAATCCCTAACCTTTGCAGTCGCCCCCGGCGAATGTCTCGGCCTCGTCGGCGAGAGCGGTTCGGGCAAGAGCCAGACGGTCCTCGCCGTGATGGGCCTCACCGCCACAAATGGCGAGGTCGAGGGCTCGTTCCGCTTCGACGGGCAGGAGCTGAAGGGCCTTTCTCGGCAGAAGCTCAACGAGATACGCGGTTCGCGCATCGCCATGATCTTCCAGGATCCGCTGACGTCGCTGACGCCGCACATGACGGTCGGCGCGCAGATGGCCGAAGTGCTGGCCCGCCACAGGAATCTCAAAGGCGCCGAAGCCGAGAAGAAGATCATCGACTGGCTGGAGCGCGTGCGCATTCCCGAAGCGCGCCGCCGCTTCCACCAGTTCCCGCACGAGCTCTCCGGCGGCATGCGCCAGCGCGTGATGATCGCCGCCGCCATGCTGTGCGAGCCCGCCCTGCTGCTCGCCGACGAGCCGACCACCGCGCTCGACGTCACCGTGCAGGCGCAGGTGCTTGACCTGATGGATGAGCTGAAACGCGAGACACAGGCTGGCCTCGTCCTCATCACTCACGACATGGGCGTCATCGCCCGCATGGCCGACCGCGTCGTGGTGATGCGCCACGGCGAGGCGGTCGAGCGCGGCCCGGTCGACCAGGTCTTCGCAGCCCCCAGCCACGCCTACACGCGCATGTTGCTCGATGCGATGCCACGCCTCGACCGCGCCGACCGCGGCTCGCGCCCGGTGATCGCCCCGCCGCCTCCGAAAGAGGTAAAACCAATCCTCGAAGTCGACGACATCCACGTCACTTTCCCGGTCCACGTCCCCGGGGGTCTCTTCGGCCACCGCGTGCCGCTCAGGGCGGTCGACGGCGTCAGCTTCAGCCTGCGTCCCGGCGAAACCCTCGGCGTCGTGGGTGAAAGCGGCTGCGGCAAGTCCACCCTCGCGCGCGGCGTCCTGCGCCTGCTCGATCCCTCCGCCGGCGCCGTCGCCTGGTTGGGCCGTAACATCGCCAAGTCGTCGCGGAAGGAGATGCAGCCGCTCCGCCAGGAACTACAGATCGTCTTCCAGGACCCGCTCGCCAGCCTCGATCCACGCATGACCATCGGCCAGTCCATCGCCGAGCCATTTACCGTCTTCCGTCCCGACGTCGACAGACAAGGCAGGGAGGAAGCCGCGCGCGAAATCATGAAGCGCATGGATCTCGACCCCAACTTCGTGAACCGCTATCCGCACGAGCTTTCTGGCGGCCAGAACCAGCGCGTCGGCATCGCCCGCGCCATGATCCTGCGTCCCAAGCTTGTCGTCTGCGACGAGGCGGTGTCGGCGCTCGACGTCTCTGTGCAGGCCCAGATCCTCGACCTCCTGATCGACCTGCAGAAGGAATTCGGCCTCGCGATGATGTTCATCAGCCACGATCTCTCGGTCGTGCGCGAGATCTGCCATCGTGTCATGGTGCTCTATCTCGGCCGCGTAGTCGAAACCGCGCCGCGCGAAGTCCTGTTCGCCAATCCGCGCCATCCCTACACGCGCGCGCTGCTCTCTGCCGTGCCCGCGCCCGACCCGGTGAAGGAGCGCACCCGCACGCGCATCAAGCTGCAGGGCGACCTGCCATCGCCGCTCGACCCCAAGGCCAGCCTGCGCTTCCTGAAATCGAAGCTCACCGACAGCGCGCCCTTCTATCGGCCCTCCCTGGTCGAGCTTGCCCCCGGCCACTGGGTTGCCGAGCACGATCCAGCCGAAGGTCTCGACGGCCTCTACGTCGCTTGATTTCCCCAGCTTTGATGGCGTTTTTCGCCTGATTGGTGAAAATTGATCCATCTGGTTTCACCAAAAACTGCAGCTTGTGGGCGATAAATCGTTTCGCGCGCGAGTTTCAGGAATCCGTCCCCCATGCGGGTCGACAGCATCAATCCCATGCTCCTCATGGACGGCGACGTTGCCGCCTGGCGGCAGATGCTTGCCGCCGATCCGGCGCTGACCAGCCCCTATCTCACGCCCGACTGGGCGCAGTTCGTCGCCCGCCGCCGCGAAGACGCGCGCGTCGCGATCTTCCGCAACGAGGATGGATCGCCCGCCGCTTTCCTGCCCGTGCAGCGCCGCTCGTCCTATGCCGCGCTGCCAATCGGCGGGCCCGTGTGCGACTACCAGGCGCTGATCGGGTCGAAGGATGTCGATCTTTCGCTTGCCGCCAAATCGCTCGACGTCGGGCGCATCGACTTTACCGCCGGCCTTCGCGACAACGCCCTCGCGCAGCACCTCGTTACGCACGACGTCGGACATGTCGCACGCTTTCCCGACGGATGGAACGCGTGGTGCGAGGAGCGCCAGGCTGCTGGATCGAAGGTCGTCTCCCGCGCCCGCAAACGCCTCTCCAAGCTGGTCCGCGACCACGACAAGGGCGCCGTAAGCGTCGAGCCGTTCTCGACCGACGCCCACGCCTTCGATGAGCTGGTCCTGTGGAAGCGCGAGCAGATGTGGCGTACCGGCGTCACCGACATCTTCGAGCGCGGCTGGATCAACAACCTCGTGCGCGACACGTTCGCGGCCCAGTCCGAGGACACGTTCTTCGGAGGCGCCCTGTTCGTGCTGCGCGTCAACCGCTGGCCGGCCGCTGCGCTGTTCTGCCTGCGTGCGCGCAAGACGCTGCACGCCTGGTTCGTCGGTCACGACCAGAAATACGCCGAATATTCGCCGGGCCTCATCCTGTTCGCCGAAGCGATCAAGGCGGCTGCCGAAGTGGGCTATAACGAGATGGACCTCGGGCCGGGCGACTACCGGTTCAAGGAAAGCTTCGCCAACTATAGCCGCCCCATCGGCGCCGGCTTCATCGGCCGTCCCGGCATCTCCTCGGCTGCGCGCGCGGCCGAATTCGGCGTGCGCACGCTGGTCGAAAGCCTGCCCGTGGGCCGCGCCCGCCAATGGCCCGCCAAGGCCATGCGCCGCTTCGACATCGCCCGGGGCCTTGTGGCGCCGCGCGACAAGGCGGCTTAACCTCTTCAGCCTTCCGCCAGCCAAAAAAACCTCTATAGGTGCGCGCCTGTCATGAAGGACGCCGCCCCGTGAGCGCCAAGCCGAACGCAAATCCAGGCCAGCCCCAATCATCGCTTCCGGTGACGCTGGCGGATATCGAGGCCGCGGCGAAGGCGATCGAAGGCCAGGTCGAGCGCTCGCCGCTGCGCTATTCCCGCACGCTGTCGGAAATCACCGGCGCGCAGGTCTGGATCAAGTTCGAGAACCTGCAGTTCACCGCCTCGTTCAAGGAACGTGGCGCGCTCAACAAGCTCCTGTCGCTGTCGAACTCGGAAAAGGCCGCCGGCGTCATCGCCATGTCGGCCGGCAACCACGCGCAAGGCGTCGCCTACCACGCCTCGCGCCTCGGCATTCCCTCCACGATCGTGATGCCCAACGGCACACCTTTTGTGAAGATCGAGCACACCCGCAATTTCGGCGCGAAGGTCATCATCGAGGGCGAGACGCTGGCCGACGCCGACGCCCACGCGCGCGAACTCGAGAAAAAAGAACAGCTCACCTTCGTCCACCCCTTCGACGACAAGCACGTCATCGCCGGGCAGGGCACGATCGGCCTCGAGGTGATGGAAGACCTCGCTGACTTCGACGCGGTGGTCATCCCCGTCGGCGGCGGCGGCCTTTCCTCCGGCATCGCCACGGCCATCAAGTCGCGGCGTCCGGCGGTTGCGATCTACGGCGTCGAGCCCGCGATGTATCCGTCTCTCTCCGCCGAACTGCGCGGCGAAGAACCGAAAGTGGGCGGCGCCACCATCGCGGAAGGCATCGCCGTCAAGAAGGTCGGCCGTCTGACGGCTGAAATCCTGCGCCGCCTGATGGAACAGGTCATCGTCGTCAGCGAGGAAGACCTCGAACGCGCCGTCACGCTCTTCGCCACCGTCGAGAAGACGATTGCCGAAGGCGCCGGCGCCGCCGGCCTCGCAGCGCTGCTTGCCGAACCGCAGCTCTTCCGCAGCCGCAAGGTCGTGCTGATTCTCACCGGCGGCAACATCGACACGCGCCTGCTGGCTTCCGTGCTCACCCGCTCGCTCGTCCGCGAAAAGCGCATCACCTCGGTCCGCATCATCGGCAATGACCAACCAGGGCTTCTTGCCAAGGTGGCCACCGTCATCGGCGACAATGGCGGCAACATCATAGAAGTGTTCCACAACCGCATGGCGCTCGACGTGCCGGCCAAGGGCGCCGAGTTCGACATCACCATGGAAACGCGCGACGCCCGGCACACGCAGGAAATCCTCGACGCCCTGACCAGGGCCGGCTTCCCGCCGCGCAGCGCCTAGCTCTTCGCAGTTTCGTCAGAAACAGCTTGCCGTGCGCCTCTCGCAAGGGGCCCGAACCGGTGCTACGACGCCTTTTCCACGAGGAGGCGCCCATGATGCGTTTCGTATTTGCCGCGATGGCCATGCTGGCGCTGGCGGCCTGTCAGCCCACTCTTAAGACCATCGACAAGGACGACCCGTGGAAATCGCTCTATCCGTGGAATCATAGCTGGAAGGAAGTCCAGAAGCTCCCCAGCGGCGTCGAATACGTCGTGATCCGCAAGGGCGACGGCACAGGCGGCTTCCCCAGCCCCGCCGACCGCGTCGAGGTCCACTATGACGGCCGCTTCGCCAAGAACGGCGAACAGTTCGACGCGTCCTACGGCGGCGACACCATCACCTTCGGTCTCGACGGCGTGATCCCGGGCTGGACCGAGGGCCTGCAGAAGATGCAGCCCGGCGACGAGTTCATGTTCTGGATCCCGTGGAAGATGGCTTATGGCGAAGAAGGCCGCGGACCCATCGGCCCCAAGGCGGACCTGATGTTCCGCGTCGAACTCTTCAACGTTATCGCCGCAGTGGTGGCCGACACCGCCGCCTGGGCCAAGGTCACGCCATGGCCCACAGATTCCCCCGACATCGTCCGCAAATCCTCCGGCCTCGAATATCTCATCGTCGAATCCGGACCCGAATCCGGCCCGCTGCCGGGTGATCGCGACTTCGTCTACGTCCACATGGAAGGCCGCCTCGAAGACGGCTCCACCATTGGCTCGACCTACGAAGACCAGGCGCCGCTGCGCTTCCCCATCGCTGACCTGACGCCGGGCTGGACCGAACTGGTGAAGCTGATGCGCCCGGGGGATCACTGGATGGTGCGCATGCCTGCCCATCTCATGTACGCCGACGAAGGCGACGGCCGCATTCCGCCCGGCGCGACGGTGATCTACGAAGTGCGCCTCGCCGACGTCATCGTCATCGATCCGCCGCCAGACGATCTGGCCGCGCCTCAGCCGACCAAGTAGGTCAGCGCGCCACCACGCCCATTCCGCGTCCGACGCCGGAGCGTTTGCTCATGCGCTCCATCCAGCGCGCGATCGCGGGATGCCTCGCAACATCCCCACGCACAACATGGGGATAGACCGCCATGTCGGCGATCGAGAACGCGCCGAGCACGAAGTCGCGGTCCTCGAGCTGCGTCTCAAGCGCATTGAGCGACACCGGTGTTGCCAGCCACGGCGCTGCATCTTCCGGCGCGACGAGGAAACGCCCGGTTTTCCGCGCCAGCGCCATCACCACGTTCGACGCCCCCACCACGCGCGCGCCGCCGATCGCAATGACAGGCAGGGGCGCCCGTCCCGGCATGACGCGATAGTCGAAGAACATTTCTTCCAGCGCGATGCCGATCGCCTGCGTGTCGGGCCCGTTGCCTGCGTGAAACTCGATCATCCGCCCGGAATAATGTCTCGGTGGCGAATGTCTATGCCGCGGGCACGCGAATGCGCTAGCTTGGCGCCATGACATCTCTTGCCGCCGTCCGCGACGTCCTCGCCCGCCTCGTCGCCTTTGACACCACATCCCGCGACACCAACCTGCCGCTGATCGAATGGGTCGAGGATTTCTTGGCGCCTATGGGCGCCCATCTCGTGCGCGTGCCCAGCGAGGACGGAACGAAAGCGAATCTCTGGGCCCGCTTCGGTCCAGACGTGCCCGGCGGCATCGTCCTCTCCGGCCACACCGACGTGGTCCCCATCGATGGCCAGCCCTGGACCACCAACCCGTGGGACCTCATCCAGCGCGACGGCAAATTTTTCGCGCGCGGGACCACAGACATGAAAGGTTTTCTGGCCCTCGCGCTGGCGCACGCCGAAGCCATCTCGAAAATCCCGCTGAAGAAGCCCGTACATTTCGCGCTCTCGTATGACGAGGAAGTCGGCTGCGCCGGCGTTGCGCCCATGATCGAGGAAATCGGCCGCCGCGGCGCCGCCCCTGAAGTCGTCTGGGTGGGCGAGCCGACGATGTGGGGCGTCATGTCCGCCCACAAGGGCATTCGCGACTACGAAGTGAAGATCACTGGCAAGGCCGCGCACTCGTCCGATCCGCGCATGGGCGCCTCCGCCATCCACGAAGCGGTCGAGCTCCTCACCATCATCCGCCGCATCGCGCGCGAGCAGGAAGAGAACGCCCCGAAGAATTCCGACTTCGATCCGTCCTGGACCACGCTCACCATCGGCGAGCTGAATGGCGGCACGGCGTCCAACATCCTGGCCCGCGAATGCCGCTTCGTCTTCGACGTGCGCAGCGTCCCGGGCGTCAATCCCGACCAGATGCTGAAGCCCTTCTTCGCCGAAGTCGAACGCATGCGCGCCCGCCTCGAACCGCTCGGCCCCGAATGCGGCGTCGAGATCAACATGCGCGCCGATGCGCCGCCCCTGCAGGTGGTTCGCGACAGCCCCGCCGAACGCTTCATGCGCTCCCTCACCGGGGACAACGCCATCCACGTCGCCGCCTACGCCACCGAGGCGGGCCAGTTCCAGCGCGCCGGATTTCCATCGGTTATCTGCGGTCCCGGCTCCGTCGAGCAGGCGCACCAGCCCGATGAATTCGTCGCGATCTCGGAGCTCGAACGCGGCCTCGAAGTGTTCAGGAGATTCCTGGAGACGCTGCGCGCATAGCGGGAGTAGCGAATAGGGAGTAGGGAATGGCGCTCGTTGTCCGCGCTACTCCCTATTCCCCACTCCCTATTCCCCCCGTCTTCTCAAAGAACGGCTCGACCGTACCCTTCATCAGCAGAGTCATCGGCTGGCCCTTGCGGTCGAGCGTCGCGCCCGCGACCACGCGGATCCAGCCTTCGCTGACGCAGTATTCCCACACATTCGTCTTCTCGGCGCCGTTGAAGCGGATGCCGATGCCGCGCTCCAGCAGCTCCTTGTCGTAGTGCGGGCTCTTGGGGTTCTGGCTCAGGCGGTCGGGCAGGGTGTCGGTCATGGGGGCCTCAGGCATGTCGAGAGCGCTTCCTGCACCAGCGAGCCGGCAAAAGCCAGACGCCTGAGGGTTGATCGCAGTCATGCGAGGATGCGGGGCGGCAGGCCTAGAGCGGCTCGCGGCCCCACGCGATGAACGGCCCGTTCGCAAAGCCCTTGTCGGCCTTGCCATAGAGGAAATCCGACCCATCCGGCCGCAGCATGCGCCCGCCCGCCGCCTGCAGCACGGCATGGCCTGCCGCCGTGTCCCACTCCATCGTGGGGCCCCAGCGCGGATAGACATCGGCCTTGCCCGCCGCGACCCAGCAGAATTTCAGCGATGATCCGATAGCGGTCGACGCCTTGATGCGATGGCGCGCAAGAAACTTTTTCGTCTCTTCGTTGAGATGCGAGGACGACGTGATCGCCACCAGCCCGTCATCGGGATAGGCGCGCGTCGCCAGCACGCGGCCTTCTGTAAGTTTCGCTCCCGGCGCAAAGCCCTCGATCAGCCGCGCCTCCGCGCCGCCGAAATACATCTCCTGCCGCGCGGGCGCATAGACGCATCCGGCCACCGGCCGGCCGCCAACGATCAGCGCGATGTTGACGGTGAAGTCGCCCTTGCGCTGGATGAACTCCTTCGTCCCGTCCACCGGATCAACCAGCAGGAAGGCGTCGGCGATGCTGCCGCCCACGCCGTCGCGCGCAGCCTGCTCTTCGGCCAGCACGGGGATGCCCGGCAGCTCCTTGTCCAGCCGCGCCAGGATGATCTCCTCGGCCTTCTCGTCGGCGTCGGAAACGGGGCTGCGGTCGGCCTTGGTGCGTGTCTCGAAATCGCTCTGGTAAACTTCCATCACGGCGATTCCCGCATCCGACGAAATCGCCCCGAACAGGCGGGCGAGGCGGTTGCGTTCGGCGGGGGAGGCGAAATCGGCGGTCATCGGCATCCGTTTACCAACTGAGCCCCACCCATTCCGGTGCTCGCTTCGCCTGTCAATGCGTTCTATACCGTGCATGCGCCTTGCATGGCCGCCGATCTGAAGAGGCTCAACATGGCTGTTCAACGCGTTCTGGTCTGCGGGGGGGCGGGATATATCGGCGCCCACACGGCCAAGGCGCTGCACATGGCCGGCCGTGAACCCATCGTCTTCGACAACATGAGCACCGGCAAAGACTACGCGGTCCGCTGGGGCCCCTTGGTCAAGGGCGACATCCGCGACGCCGAGGCGCTACGCGCCGTCATTCGCCAGTACAAGCCCGACACCGTGATGAACTTCGCCGCCCGCATCGAAGTGGGCGAGGGCGAGCGCGATCCCGGCGCCTTCTACGACAACAATGTCAGCGGCGTGCTCAACCTCCTGCGCACCGTCGTCGCCGAAGGCGTTCCTAATTTCGTCTTCTCGTCCACCTGCGCCATCTACGGCAATCCCGAGCGCCTGCCGCTCACCGAGGATCTGCCGAAGAACCCGGTCAGCGTCTACGGCCGCACCAAGCTGGTGTGCGAACAGATGCTCGAGGATTTCTCGCGCGCTTACGGCCTGCGCTTCGCCGCGCTTCGCTATTTCAACGCCGCCGGCGCCGACATCGAGGGCAATATCGGCCAGGACTATGCCGAGTTCGCGCACCTCATCCCCAACGCTCTCCTGGCCGCCATCGGCCGCACCGGGCCGATGAAGCTGTTCGGCAACGACTATCCGACCAAGGACGGCACCTGCGTCCGCGACTTCATCCACGTCACGGACCTGGCCGAAGCCCACGTCCTCGCCGCCGACAAGGTTGCGGCCACCGGCGAAAGTCTCCAGCTCAACCTCGGCACCGGCCATGGCCTCACCGTGATGGAAGTCCTCCAGGCCATCGAGCGCGCCACCGGTCGCCCCGTGCCCTACACGCTCTTCCCGCGTCGCGCCGGTGACGCCGTCGCGCTCTACGCCGACACCACCAGGGTCACGCAGACCCTCGGCTGGAAGCCCCACCTCTCCGACATCGACACCATCTGCTCCAGCGCCTGGAACTTCCACAAGAAGTCCTGGGGCATCGCCCAAGCAGCGGAGTAGGCTGCAGGGTGCATGGCGCCAGAGACGCCCTTAACCTGCTGGGTCAAACGACGAAATCCGCAGGTTAAGGACGAGCGCTCGAAACTTTTTCAGAAAAAGATTCGCAAGCGCCTCAGAGGCTTGCGCGGGTTTTGCGGAAAATCCGCTCCGAAAAATCGTGCAACTTATCCTGCTGGGTCGAAGCGCATTTATACTCACGCCCATCGTCCCCGCAGGAGGGCAGTCGGTACCACCTGTTCAACGGCGCGGAGGCGGTGCGTTCGAGCGTGGAGCCCTTAGAGGGTCCTCAGCTCCCGCGTACGCCGGAGTCAAGCTCCGGCCAAGTGGGAGGGATA
>JAUYPV010000114.1 GCA_030697555.1 Hyphomonadaceae bacterium | reverse complement strand
CGGGAATGCACCATCGTGCCACGTCCACGAAAGAGGTGCATTGCGCTCTGCTCCATGCACCCTACGCGTCGGTGTTTGCCTCCCGAAATAGGGGGACGAAAACGCTCAAATCCGCAGGTTAAGGACGCGCGCCGAAAGATTCTTCAGAAAAAGATTCGCAAGCGTCTCAAATGCTTGCGCGGCTTTCCGCGAGAATCCGCTCAAAAAAAAACGTGCAACTTATCCTGCTGGGTCCCGGGCCATCGGATAATGCCGCCCATGACCCAGGCACTTTCACGCGCAAACTGGAGTTGGACCCCTTCGTTCACCGGGCTTTGGCTCGAGGCGCTGCTGCGCGGAATCGCGATGTTCTGGTCAAACGTCGCCGCAACCTTCCGGATGATCCCCAGCCGTCCCGCTCGTGAAGGCACACGAGAGCTGCGACGGCGGCCGCAAGACGCGATGCCGCCGCCGCTGCCGTTGCTGCTGCTGCCGCTGCCTTCGGAATCTCGCCGCCGACTCACACGCCCAAGCCCGGAAAACCTCGGCCCCGCCCGCAAGCGTGCGCCTTGCCGCGCCGTTGTCGCCAGCGTAAGCGCCTGACATGATCTCACCGCGCACCGCTCGCCTCGTAGCATCGATCCACAAATGGCTTGGCCTGATCGTGGCGGCGCAGCTTCTGGTGTGGACAGGTACGGGTCTTTTCTTCGCCTCGTTTGCGATGACCCAGATCCACGGCGACCATCTGGTTCACCCGCCCGGCCACGCTGCCCCGATCGACCTCTCCCGCGTCAAACTCTCCATGGCCGATGCGTTAAGAGCCGTGGCGGAGGATCGCCCGGCCGAAGTCATCTTGAAGCGGCTGGCGGGCGATCCCGTTTACGAGGTTCGGGCTGACATCGGCGTGTTTGTCGTCTCAGCTGAAACCGGCGAGGTGCTTTCCCCGCTTTCGGAGGACATCGCGCGCAAGATCGCCGGCGCTGCCTGGGCGGGCAAAGGTGCGCTTCAGTCAGTGGAAGAGATCAACGAAGCCCCGCGCGAGTCGGGCCTGAGCGGCAAGGTCTGGGCGGCGCACTTTGCCGGCGATGGCCATCCGATGATCTATGTCAGCGCCGCCAACGGCCGGCTTAGCGCGCCTCGCACCGACCTCTGGCGAACCTATGATTTCCTTTGGTCACTGCACATCATGGACTACCAGACGCGAGAGAATTTCAACCATCCGCTCCTGGTCGCTTTTGCCGTGCTTGCGCTATCGACCGTCCTCTTCGGCGTGGTCCTGCTGGTCCACCGCTTCACTCGCGGCGTATTGCGGGGAAAGAAGGAGACCCCGTGATGCACTGGACGGACATCGTCGCCCTGGTCGCCTGCGTGATCGGCGGAGCGCTCGGCGCCTACGCCATGATCAACCCAGTCTGGGCCTCGAAGCTCGTCCGGCTGGTCGCCTATGAGGGCAAGGTCGAAGGCAGATCGGAATTCCGCGCCACCTATGGCGGGCTTTTCCTGCTGGGCCACGCCTTCGCGTTCTGGGCGGTGGTCACCTCGCAGATGGGCGCGGACCTCGCTGCTGCGGCGATCGGAGCGGGCTGGCTGGGGTCGGGGATAGGCCGTCTGGTCTCGATTGCGCTGGACAAAGCGGCGACGCCGTTGAACTGGTTCAACGTGGCTTTCGAGGCCGCGCTCGGGCTGGCGTTGTTTTCGCCGTTTCTGTTGAGTTGAGGATCAGATCATGACGGAGCGTCGGGAGACGGGCCGCGAAGAGTTCCCGGAGGGCGGGGAACGCATCGCCAAATACCTGGCCAGCGCTGGCGTTGCCTCGCGCCGCGACATTGAGACCATGATCGCCGAAGGCCGCGTCTCGGTGAATGGCCGCAAGCTCGATACGCCAGCATTCAAGGTCACGGGCGCCGAGAAGATCCTCGTCGACGGCCTGCCTGTCGCCCGGCCCGAAGCAACCCGCCTCTGGCGCTACCACAAGCCCGCCGGCCTCGTGACCACCAACCGCGACCCGGAAGGCCGCCCCACTATCTTCGAGGCGCTACCGAAATTCCTGCCACGCGTCGTGACCATCGGCCGTCTCGACCTCAACACCGAGGGCTTGCTGCTGCTGACCAATGACGGCGAGTTCGCGCGCAGCCTCGAACTGCCCGCCACCGGCCTCGAGCGCAAATACCGCGCCCGCGCCTATGGCCGCGCCCAGCAGAAGGATCTCGACCGTCTCCGCGACGGCCTAGTCTACGAAGGCGAGGAGTATCGCTCCATCATCGCCACCGTGGACCGCATCACGGGATCCAACTCGTGGATCGACATGACGCTGACCGAAGGCAAGAAGCGCGAGGCGCGCCGCGCGCTCGAAAGCCTCGGCTTCAAGGTGAACCGCCTGATCCGCGTCTCCTACGGCCCGATGGAGCTGGGCGACCTCGAAGTCGGCGGAGTGGCCGAAGTTCCCCCAGCCGACCTGCTCGCCGAATTCTCCGAACTCCTCCCCCTGCGCCGCCGCCCCGAACCCTTCAGCCGCAAGATGCAGCGCCCTCAGGAAGACGACCGTAAGCCTGCCAAGAAGACCGACAAGCGCGACGGACGCGGCAAGCCAAAGCCCGCCACAGCCGGCGCCCGCGACAGCAAGTCATGGGGAAGCAAGAAGCCAGTCGACAAGAAGCCGTGGGACAAAGCCCGACGCGGCCCGCAGGCCGCCAAGCCCGATCCCCGCTCTACTCGCCGCGGTGAGCACAGCGGCAAGCGCCACACCGGCAAACCCGTTCGCAGCGGACGGCCGCCAGAGGGAGGCAAGCGATGAACCTCTACTACGCGCCGATGGCGCCAAATCCTGACCGTGTGCGCTTCTTCCTGCAGGAGAAGGGCGTCTGGGACGAGGTTCCGAAAACCCAGCTCAACATCATCAAGCAGGATCACAAGCGGCCCGAGTATCTCGCGCTGAGTCCCCTCAATCACGTCCCCGCGCTCGAGTTCGATGATGGAACAGCGCTCACGGAAAGCAGGGCGATCTGCACGTATTTCGAGAGCGCCTATCCCGAGCCCAACCTCATGGGCGTGGATGCGAAGGAACGAGCCTTCATCGAGATGTGGGATCGCCGCGTCGAGCTGACCTACCTGTTCCAGGTCGCCGGCTGGTTCCGCAACGCGCATCCGGCAATGGCCGAGCTGGAGAAGCCGCAATCGAAGGAGTGGGCCGACATCTGCCAGGGCAGGGCTGCCGAGAAGATCGCCTTCTTCGACCGGCGTCTCGGGACAAGCCCCTTCATTGCGGGCGACCGCTTCACAATCGCCGACATCACGATGCACGTCGCGCTCGGCTTCGGACGCGTCATGAAATACCGGCCGTGGGAGCAATTCAGCAACATCGCCGCCTACCGCGAACGCCTGCTCGCAAGGCCCGGCCTTGCTACCTGATTTTCGTGGAATGTCTGGGTGGAATGTCTGGCAGGGGCGGAGGGACTGACCCAACCGAATGATTTCAGCTACTTAGGGGAAGGTGGGTCCATAAGTCAGGCCATACGATTTCACGGCTTTTTACGCGGTCGGGACCCACTTCGCGGCCGGCTGACTCACCTGTTTGCGCGCTCCCACAGTAGCCGCGCGCCGAGCCACATGCGAATTTCGGGGGTGATTGAAGTGATGATGTCCGGTGCACTTCTGTTGTAAACGCAGGTGATCCTTCGAAGGGGGCTATAGTGAGCGAACCAAAAATCGAACTGAAGAACGTCCGCCTGAAGGACGGGGCCGTGAATTTTGACGCGACCGTCGCGGGTTACGCCGTATCGCTTCAGATGACGCGCGAATTTGTCGAGGATGAGATTGGCGACAATGCCGACGCTCAGATGTTGGACGATTACTTTCGCGACAATGCCAAGGGCATCAAGAAGGCTGCTTGGGCCTTCGCGTATGATCATTCATGCCGCGGAAAGACACCGGATGATCCGCCTGGACCGGTCCCTTACATCAGCGTCGTAACCGCGCCCTTCGACATGATCAGGTTCCGAGAGTAACGCCCCGTCCGTCGCGCGCGTCGTTAACCACAGCCACTGCAACCTACGCTGGCAGGCCCCGTACGTTTCAGTCATCTTGCGCGGCGATGAACACGGACCAACCTTCTGATGCTCCGCACGGGCCAGTTGCGCGCTATTTCGCTCGCGGCGTGCGTCGCTTCATGATCGGGAATGGAGAGAATTCGGGCGGCGCGCTGGGTTGGGAGGTACTATCCCCAAGGCTAACGGGTTGGCTCGAACAGATAGGAATTCCGACTGTCACGCTTAGTCGTTTCGTTGACGGGGCAACGAATTGGGCGACCGCTGACGGAACGAGACTTCGCACTGAAGCCAGCGCGCGTGACAAACAGGTGACTCAGCGGAAACGCGAAGCCATGCGTCCGCTTCTGACGGCCCTCTGGCTCGTACGCGGGGATACACACGGCAAGCGGTGGCTGATCCGTGAGGCGCACAAGCTGTTAAGTGGCGAAGCAGGTGACGAAGACGCGGAGGGCTACGCTCGCGCCCTGGTCGCGGATGGCGTTTTAGGTGATCAGCTGCCGTCATGGCGGACCATGGAAGGTTGGTTTGAGCGCGTCGACATTCAGGACATGATTGACTGCGGCGTCGACGATGACTGGGTTCCTTGAGTGATCCGTACCCAGGGTCCGGAGCCTTGATGCCAGCTGCAATACGATGCGGCATGACTCAACGCGCCAAGCTTCTTCGAAAACGCATCACGACTCTAAAGGATCAACTTGCCGAAGCTGAAAAGCGCGGCGAGTCCGAATCCTATCTCGCGCTTTGCCGGTTCAAAATTGACGAACTGAAGACGGCACTCGCCTGCGAAGAAGCTGTCACGCCAACAAAGAAGGCAGGTCAGTGAGCATCGCTGGACGAGTTGCCGCAGAGAACCGCGCTGAACACGGGGGGAAAATCGCGTCCCTGAAAAAGCGCATTGTCGAAGAATTCCGGAAGGCTGGACCCGACAATCCGTTTAGCAATCACGCGCTTTACGGCCGTATCAATGACGGCCTGGACCGTAAGGTTCATAGGCTTGCGATTATCCCTGTCGCCGACATTTCGTCGGCAACAGGCGCGCTGAAACGCAAAGGCGTGCTCGCGGACGTTGGCGTGGGAACGAATGAGAAGGGCAATCACGAAGCGCTGATGACGCTTGGCGAATGGGCGGAGACCCCGCCGGACGTCAAATCGCTGATAGAGGCGCAGCGGCTTCGCGGGAAGCTGACACGCCATATTATGAAGCTTGAGCCGGCGCGGCAGGTCGCGATCACGAAGCATCTCCTGCGATACGTCGAGCGAAAGCAGCGCGCCAAAGAGTCCGAAGCACAATGACCGGCCCGCGTCCTGATCCGAACCCAATTCCCGTAGGCTCGCGACATTGGCGCATGCCAATGAAAACCGGTGAGACATGGATTGTCACAGCCGACAACCTGGAGCCGATTCAATCACTCGGTTTGTCGTTCGTCGTCGCTGGACAAAGTGTCGTGGTCATTCCATTCGGCGCGTTCAGCACGTGCGAGGAAATCGACCCGGAGACCAGCGAGGAGCCGCACATTCGCAAGATACCCGCACCGGTTGCGGAGTCGAAACCCGCGGTGACTACATCGCGCAAACTCGGGACTTACATTCGCCGTTTACCGCTCACGATTGACACCAAAAAGCTGTCAACCGAAACGATCACACTGCTTTCAATGCTCATGCCCGAAGACGAATGGTTTCATTTGTCGGTGGCGCGGGAAAAATTCAAGACCGCGGTCGGCGGCTTTCAGCCTCAGGCGTACAAGCTGTTCAATCAGACGCTTGAACAAGCGCGCCTTCAATCGTTGGTCGAGACGGCCGAAGGCGAATAGTGCAGCCGAGTTGGCAGCGCCATCTACAGAGCGCCCAGGAACGCGGTCAGGCGCGTGCCGCGGGCAAGCGTAGGCTGATAGGGGCGGAACTGGACGCGCGCATTCAGGCGGCGCTGGGGGACGGTACACCGGCTAAACCGCGGGCACTGAGCGAGCGCGTAGGCTGCACACCATCGGCCGCGAGACACAGCCTGATCCGTCAAGGTTTGTGGTCGAAGAAAGCGCAGTAGCCGCGTCAGGCCCGATCTCAGGCCCAGGGGTCAAAACCCTCCTCCACCCTCCTCCACCTTATGTCCCGATGACCCCTTCAATGATTTCAAGGACTTAGCGACAACGCCAAATCCATCTAACTACTTGATTTTGCTGGGGATTTTTTTAGCGCTACGTATAGGTACCCCCGAAGGGGGTTGCCCTGAGCCCCTCGGGGGCGTTGGGCAATCGCAAGCGATACCAGCAGCGCTAAATCCGCGATCCTAAAATGTAAAGCTATAAGCGGAAACAAAATACAGTAAGACCGCGAATGTAGAATAGAATTAGCCCGCGCTTCTACAGTTCAAGCCGCGAATTCGCGGTCAAGGGCGATATATTGATATGGCGTCTGGACGGCTTTGGGAGCGCACAGGATGGGCTCTACAATCGCATGGACGCGCGTCCAACTCCTTGCCGAGCCGCCCGCGCTCTGAAGCGCCTCAGAGAGTGCCTGGACAGCACGCCGGCCGCGACCATGACAGAGCCGCGAGTCAACCGCCCATGATATTGACCAGATAATCGGATGTGCATCGCGGCGAGAAACGCCAGCGCACCGAAGCACGTAAGCCATGCGGTCGAAATCATCACCGGCTTTTAGCGTAGTCAGCGATTCCATGTAGACGTCATCAATTCGATCACGACACCATTCAAACACAAACTGGCGGTGCGCTGGTCCGCGTTCCTCGCACATGTAGCCAGCCAACAGCACGAACAACCAATGCCGCGCTTTTGCCGGGTCACGCCGCAACTTGGCGGGTGTCGGGAAGTTACCCGCGAGTTCACAATGCCCCGCCTTACCGTGCGCCTGTAGAACCTTGACGCGCTCACCAATCATGATTGCCGCAACCGCGTGAGCTGCTTCGTGTCGCGCTGTGAGTTGGTATGTCATGCGCTCACAATATCCGGCTCTCATTACCAGTCACCATTGTTCCGACGATCAGCTTGAGTATTGCGGCTAACCACACGCCGCGCACATTGAACGCATCGCACACAGCGTTCGCGCACCGAGTACATTGAACGCATCGCAAACATGGCGAGCGCATCACGAGCCCCACCGGCGTTCACAAAGTTTTGAAAAACTCGAAAAAGTCCAAATACTATAAGGACTTAACCGGCTGTCCAAGTGAAAAATTGGCCGCGCAGTGTTTTGACCCCAAATACCCGGACGCTGGGTCCGGACGTCGGTCGTCGATAGTCCGCCACACGTAGACGGCGAATAGCTCGCCCACGTTCCGGACCCTGCGTCCGGAAGCGCGTTTCCAGCCTGTGCTTTCCTTCGCCTGCCGCCGACACCCGCAACCCGCCCCACGTCGCCGGATTGAAGGAACTATTAAAACATGAACCGCGCTGAACTGATGGCCCGTATGAGCGTGCTGGTTTCCACAGCAACCGCCGAAGGCCGCGAACTGAACGCCCAAGAGATTGCCGAATTCGACTCTTTGAAAGCCAAGACCGACCTGATCGACATCAGCGACACGGACAAAATGCAGGCCCGCCGTGACGAAGTCTCCGCGCGCCGTAGCCAAGGGCCAGGCACAACGTCCCAACACCAAGTCCCTATCGGCTCTGCCGCGATTGAAAGACTGGAAAGACACGCGCTCGCGCCGAATGAGTCACTTGCTGCCCGCCATCCACGTCAAACC
The DNA here is from genome assembly GCA_030697555.1 of Hyphomonadaceae bacterium. Lineage (GTDB taxonomy): Bacteria > Pseudomonadota > Alphaproteobacteria > Caulobacterales > Hyphomonadaceae > UBA7672. The sequence goes on along the minus strand of JAUYPV010000114.1, from coordinate 43,896 downwards.
GGTGACACGACAGATTGGAATGATTACGTCCGCGCTCAACTCGGTATCGGGAACATGCGCGCCGAACAGGTGATGAACACCGGGTTCAAGGGCGGCTTCCTTGTTTCAGATTCTCTGTCGTCCGAACTGATCGACCTGGCGCGGGCAAAGGCCCAAACGATTCAAGCCGGCGCGCGAACGCTTGTAGCTGGACCTGGTGAAACGCAATTCACCAGGGTCACAAAAGACCCTGAGTTCTCGCAACACCTTGAACTTGAAGACCTCGCCGAAACCTCCGCAGAGTTCGGAGCGTACTTCTCGAAACCGAAGACTATCGGCGCAATGTTCATGGCGTCCGTCGAGTTGATCGAAGACAGTCCGAACTTCTCCGCTCAGCTTATGTCGACCGCGGCGCGCGCATTCGCCGTTCAAATCGACCGGCTCGGCCTGTATGGTAACGGACTCAGCCAGCAAACGGGCATTCTGAACCAGGACGGCGTGCACGAAATCAGCGGCGCTGGACTCTCAAACTGGAGTCCGTTGTCGCGCGCGTATCAGGCGGTCCGCCAATCGAACTATGAGCCGGGAGCGTTTGTGACGAGTCCGGGTGTCGTCGGTCAACTTGATGGACTTGTCGACACGACCGGCCAACCGCTCAACCGCCCTCCGAGTCTGCGTGACACCGGGTTCTTGGACACAACGTCAATCGTTGATGCCGCCTCACCTGCCAACAGCGCGGCGGTGACGGGTCAATGGAATCAGCTGTTCTACCTCGTCCGTACGGGCATCACTATGGAAGCGTCGCGGACCGCGGGCGACGCGTTCAAAAAGCTGGGGGTCATGATCAGGCTGTATGCCCGCCTGGATTCCTTCGCCATTAGCCCCGCCGCTTTCTGCAAAGTCAGCAACATCCCGACTCCGGCGATCTAATCAGCAACACCACGCCGCGCATCGAAGCTTTGCGGTTCTCTCAGTGCGCGGTTTCGGTCGACTGCGCCGGTCATCACGGCCGGCGCAGTCTGCACGGACAACGGAAGTGATTTCCGTCATCGGGAGCGCGGACACCGGACGTAAAAGGCTTGATCGGGGGTTTTCGGCTCCCTCCGGCCCAAGCTAATCCGCGCACCTTTTTTGGAGTAGTGACGAATGACCCTGCTATCCAACCTCGCCGACCACGTAAAGAAGGTCGCGTTAGACGCAAACGATAATTGGAATGAGATCGGCGACGCCGAATTGATCGAAGTGTTATGCTGTCTTCAAATGACCGTCACTTGCAGTTCGCGCTACCTCATTCATCGGCTCGGAGATATCGGTAACGCGGAAGGTGAACTTAGGCGCGCGCAGAACTTGCCGGACTCCGTGCTTGAACGGCGGGCCAAGGAAGCGGCCGACATCGTCAACGCTGAGGGAACGCCGAGCATTCCGCAGCACGCGGCTCATGTCGCGATAATGCTCCGCGACATCCAGGACATAAGCGTGATCCTACAGCGTCGCCAAGCAGGCGCGGTGAATTAGGATGGCCGATGAGCAACTTGCATCGCTTCTGATCGCCGAAGCATCGCTTGTGTTCGTGTTTGGGAAAGTTTGCCTTGGAAACCGCAACTTGTTTGACCGCATGGTTCGCGAAGCGGAAAGACTGCCGTCGCGCAAGCTAAACGCGCTCGTCGAAAAGGCGAAGGCGGTCCGTAAATCCGGCAAGCAGAACACAATGGCCCAACTCGCCGCGGCCATCGTTCAAAGTCGCCAGCAAATCAAGATCACGCACGCGCAGAAACAACCCGCGGCTTCGGAGGCTCGTCACTGACATGGCTGAAGCAGTCGGCACAATTCGCGTTGACCTGTTCGCCAACACCGCTGAATTCGGTGAAGGACTGAACAAGGGGTCCGGACAACTCAAACGCTTCGCGCGCGAAGCGGAGAAGATTGCCCGCGGTTTCGATAAAGTCGGTAAGGAACTTACCCGCAATCTCACCCTACCGCTCGCGGCGTTCGGCGGGTTCGCAATCAAAGCGGCTGCGGACGCCCAAGACTTGCAAGGCGCGTTCAATATCTCATTTGGCAAGGCCGCGGACAGCACGACAAAATGGGCGGAAGCAACCGGCGACGCCATGGGGCGTTCAACGCAGCGCATCCAGGAAACCGCGATTGCGTTCAACGAATTCTTTGAAGACTTCGCGCCGAACGAACAAGCCGCGGCGGACCTGTCGAAAGTATTCACGGTGCTGACTGAGGACTTTGCGGCGTTCCACAACGTCTCTAAGGATCAGGCGCAAGAAAAACTGCTGAGCGGACTTAGCGGTTCGGCGAAGGCGCTGAAAAAGTTTGGCGTCGATATCAGCGACGCGGCCGTCAAAGCCAAGGCATACGAACTCGGCATAGCCGCCGCGAACACCGAACTTTCCGAACAGCAAAAAGTTCTGGCGCGTGTGTCGATTGTCGTCGCGGCAACAGCGAAAGAGCAGGGCGAAGTTGCCCGATCTACCGGCGAAACGGCCGAAGAAACCGAGCGCGCGAAGGAAGCCTTCAAAGAACTGCTTGTCACTGTCGGCAATGACTTGCTGCCCGTCTTCAATTCGTTCCTCAAAGTCGTGACTGACGTCATCAAGGGATTTAGCGGGCTCGATAAAAATACCCGTACCGTGATTGAAGTGGTCGCCCTTATCGCAGCGGCGGCGGGTCCGGCCGCGTTGGCACTCGCCGCGGTGACACGGGCCGCGGGTTTCTGCGCCACGTCGCTCCGCGTGCTCACAGCCGCGAGCGTTTCGACTTCCGAGGGAATGAAGAAACTGGGACTGTCGGCTGGCGGCGCGGCGGTGGGGTTCCTCGCGTTTGCGCCCGTGGCGGATCAAGTGGGCAAAGCAACTGCCAACCTCTTGGACAACCTCTTCCAGTTGACGCCGTCATTAGCCAAGGTGAGCGCGCGGGCGTACGAAGTTCGGGACGCGCTCATTGCACAAGGTGTCGGCGCACGCGAAGCCGAAAACGCTGTTGGGTTGTTGGTTGGCTCGGTACGTGATGATCTTTCGAAGGTCACCGTCGAAGCGGCTAAGGCGTTCCTGACGCAAGCGGATGCAACCGACGCCGTCGCGGAGTCGACCGAGGCGCTCGCCCCCAACGTCGATGAACTCATTAAAAGCTTCGGCGCGCTCACCGGACCGGTGAAAGATAACGCGGATCAACTTCAACGCATTCGCGACCTTGTTGACCCGGTGTCTGCCGGCGTCCGCGAGTACACCGAAAGCATGAAGCTTGCGAAGGCCGCGGGTTCCGACCTTGGGCAAGCTTCAACGGTGTTTGGTCTTCAGCTTATCGAGTCGTTGGGCGGCGTCGATAAGGCGCGCGTTTCAATGGAGAAGCTCCCGCCGGTTGTTCAAGATTTGGTGCGCAACTTCACTGAATTCAACGAATTCAACACCGGCATGGAAAACATGGTCAAAGCCTCTGAGGCCCAGGCCGAAGTCATCAAGAAGATTGAGGAAGAGTCGGCCGCGAACGTCAAACGGATCAACGAAGGGCTTGCGAACTTCGCGGAGGATTTGACCAACCGCTTTGATCCGGCCGCGGTGTTCACGGAACAGATGGCGCAGATTGAAGCCGCGTTCGCGCACGGCAAGATCAGTGCTGACGTTTACAAGCAAGCCAAAGACGCCGCGTTCGCAGAGACTCCCGAAGGCGAAGCGCAAACCAAAGCCCTGCAAGACCGCGCGCGCCTTATTTACGATATCGCGGGTGGTCTTACCGATGCGGCGACGTCAGGTCGCGACTTCGGCGACCAAGTAAAACAACTCGCGGTTGACTTCCTCAAACTGAACGTCATCAAGCCGTTTTTCCAGAATTTGCTGAACGGTGTCATGCCCGGCGGCGGGCAGGGTGGCGGCGGGGGCGGTTTCGATTTCGGAGCTATCGCGAAAACGGTTGGCGGTTTCTTCGGCGGCGCGCGCGATGGCGGCGGGCCGGTATACCCTGGCATGTCGTACAACATCGGATCGGGCGTTAGCGAGAAGTTCGTACCGGATCAACCGGGCCGCATCGTGCGCGGTCCAGGCGACCCCGCGTCCGCAGGCGGCGTAACCGTCGTGCAGAACTTCAACGGCCCTGACCCCGGCTCGTTCCGGCGTTCGTCGCGCCAGATGGCCCGCGACGCGCGGAGGCAATTCGCAACCTGATGACTCGATTAGCGGGGCTGGTACATGATTTTTTGCTGTGAGGACTGACAATGCTTCGCTTTGCTGAAAACTTTACCGGCGTAGGTACGGGCGCAATGGGACGAGCCAACTTGCTTGCCGGCGCTTGGCTGGACATGGGCACGGTTTGGACGCCGTCGACGGTCAATCCTCGCGGGCTCGGCACCGCACATGTGCGCAATACCGGCGGTCATGAAGGCCGCTTTTCTCTTGGCGGCAACCTGCAAAGTTTTATCGTCGGTGCTGCGTTCTTCTTTAACGGGCTTCCCAGTGTTGGGACGCGTACATTCCTATTCCAACCGCGCAACACGTCCAACGCTGCACAGTGCACAATCACAGTTACAACGACCGGCGTCATTCAACTTAGGACGGGCAGTCAAACAGGAACGATTGTCGCGGATAGTTCGGCACTGTCACCGAGTCCGCCTATCATCAGCGGGGCATACCAGTTTATCGAAGTGTACTTTGATATCGGAAACGGTAGCTCGCCGGCCGATGGTGCATGCGAAGTGCGAGTGGACGGCGTCACGGTTATCGACGTTACCGGTGTGGACACCCAGGGACAGGCGACCAACAATTGCGAACAAGTCGCTTGCAACAGTAACATAGACGGACCGTCCACAATGGACATGGCCGACTTGTATTGCGTGGACCTGACGGGGGCGAACAACAACGATTTCCTCGGCGACACTCAATGGCTGGATATAATCCCCGACGCCGACACCGCCGCGTCTGATTGGACCCGCAACACAGGGTCTAACGACTTCGAAATGGTTGACGACACGACGCCCGACGCTGACACGACGTATATCGCAGCAACTACCGCCGCAGAAATTTCGCGGTTCGGGCTTGGCGACATACCAGCAACAGCGTCAACCGTCGTTGCCGTCGTAACGAAGGTGATGGCGCGCAAGACGGACGCAGGCGCGGCTAACCTTGAAGTGTCTGTCCGCTCAACTCTTAGCAGCCCGGTTGCGGACTCAACGGGCGCGGACCGGCCGATAACGGAAGCTTACACATACTACCGCGACACGTTCGAAGTCGACCCGGCAACCGGCGTCGCCTGGACGCCTGCCGGCGTCAACGCAATACAAGTCGCCGTCGAAAAGTCGGTTTGACCCGTGACTGCGCGGAGGCAATTCGAAGTCTGATGGGCGCGGAGTCGCTTCCCTTCTTGCCCCGCGGCCTCTCGCGGGTGGAAGCCGCACAATACATCGGCGTTTCGCCCGGCACATTCGACAGGCTTGTTGAAGACGGAACCATGCCCAAGCCGAAGTGCATTCGCGCGCGGCGCGTTTGGGATCGCCTGGCAATCGACATGGCCTTTACAGACTTGGACGGAGGCGGCGAAGATGACGCCGCGCGGGGATGGGATGGTGTCCGCGTATGATGGCGGACCTTATGAAATTCGACCTACCGTATATTTTCGAGGATCGGGACAGGCACGGCAATGTTCGGTTGTTCGTTCGTCTGCCTGGCAAGACGCGGCGCAAGATCAGGCTTCGCGAAAAGCCGAGAAGCGAAGCGTTCTTTGCCGAGTATTGGGAAGCCCGCCGCGCTCCGCCGCCTGAAGCCGCACCCCGCATTCAGCCGGCACGCCACGGGTCCCTGCGCTGGCTGATTGAAAGCTACTATCGTTCGCCGGAATTCGCCGACCTCGACAAGACGCACACCCAGCGTGAGCGCAGACGCCAGCTTGATCCGCTGATCGAAGCACACGGCGCTCGCCCGGCGCGTATGGATACGAAGACAATCCGCGACGGCATTGTAGACCGCCAGCCAGCGCGCGCCCGGAAATTTCTCTCTGCGCTTCGACATATGTATCGCTGGGCAGTTGATGCCGGCCATGTGACGTCTGATCCGACGGCCGGTTTACGTGCGCGCAAGCAGAAGACGTCCGGCTTCCATTCGTGGACGGCTGAAGATCGCGCGATTTTCGAAGCTCACTGGCCACTCGGGACGAAGCAGCGCACGGCCTATGCAATCGCTCGCTATTCGATGGCGAGACGTTCCGACATTTGCAGGATCGGCCGACCGATGGAGCGCGCAGGCGGGGCGCGCATTGCCTACCAGCAATACAAGAATCGCAATCGCGCTCCGGTATGGGTTGAACACCCCGTTGTCTCGAAGCTACGCGAGGCGTTGACGGCATGGCAGGGTAAGGGTCTGACCTGGCTCGAAACAGAATACGGCAGACCCTACAGCATCGCCGGACTCGGCAATGCGTTTGGTGATTGGGCGCGCGAGGCTGGATTGCCCAAGGGGCGGTCCCTGCACGGTCTCAGGAAGTCATCAGCAGCGCAGATGGCAGAGGCTGGCGCGTCCACGAAGCAGCTTCAGGCGGCGTTGGGCGACACGACCTTGCAGCAGGCGGAGGTCTACACACGCGCCGCGGACAATGCGCGGCTTGCTGACGATGCGTTCGGCGGGGTGTTTGGCGAACAGATGGACCCACCGGTTAGAGGGCGTGGGTCCAAATCGCGGAAAAAATCCTGAGACTTCAATTGTCGTAAATTTGCCTGGCAGGGGCGGAGGGACTCGAACCCCCGACACCCGGTTTTGGAGACCGGTACTCTACCAACTGAGCTACACCCCTATTGGCCAGAGCGCAGGGAGATACGCGAACAGCGAGGCCAGTTCAAGGCAGGGAATGACAAGTGCGGCCGGGCTCGCTAGGCAAAGGGAAAATCACCTCCCGGATACCTTCCATGAGCACTGCCATCACGATCGAAACCGGCCCCTGGGCAGGCTGGAAAACCTGGCCGCAGGACACGTTCGAAACGGGAACCGGCCCCTTCTACATGCGCAAGGACGATGCCGGCCGGATCGTCTGCCGCTTCGTCGCCGAGCCGCGCCACATGAATGGCGGCGGCTTCATGCATGGTGGCTGCTTCCTCACCTTCGCGGACTTCGCCTGCTTCGCCATCGCCGAGGAGCAGACGCAAGGCCCGAGCGTCACCGTGAACCTCTCCGGCGACTTCCTGTCAGCCGCCAAGGTCGGCGATATGATGGAAGCAACGGGCGAGGTTACGCGGGCAGGCGGCCGCCTGATCTATGTTCGCGGCATGATCACGGCCAACGGCAAGCCGGCGTTGAGCTTCACCTCGGTGATCACCCGCATCACAAGGAAGCCGTAGACCGCGATCGGCCGGAGCGAAGCGAGGCCGTGAATCGCTGTCTCGCTTAGGAAGGCGTCCAACGCGCGAACAGGCCGGTGGGCAGCACTAGTCCGCGCCCGCTTTCGCGGATCGCCATCTCGCCACACGACACCTTGCCGCCCGGCATCGCGCCGGCGAGCGCTTGTCCGACTGCCGCATAGGACAGCCGCACAGCATAGACCGTCGCAATGACGAACAGCGGCTTGTCGCTCAGAAGCTGACGCGAAAGCTCGAGCAATTTCGAAAAGTCATCCTCGAACTGCCAGACTTCATTCTTCGGCCCGCGTCCGAACTTCGGCGGGTCCAGCACGATGGCTTCGTACTGCCGTTCGCGACGCACCTCGCGCTCCATGAACTTCATGGCGTCGTCGCAGATCCAGCGGATCGGCTTGTCGGCAAGGCCAGACAGCTCCTGGTTCTGGCGCCCCTGCGCGATCGACTTCGGACTGGCATCAAGATGCACCACTTCCGCGCCGGCCTTCGCCAACGCCAGAGACATCATGCCTGTGTAGCCGAACAGATTCAGCGCCCTTATCGGCCGCTTCGCCTGCCGCACTTGGTCCATCGACCACCGCCAATGAACCGAGTGCTCCGGAAAGACGCCCATGTGGCGGAAAGCGGCGAGGCGGGCATTCAGCTTCAGGTCCTGCCAAGCGATCGGCCATTCCTCCGGCGGCTGCTTGGCCGTGAAGCTCCACGCGCCGCGTTCGTCCTCGTCATCCTTCGAAGCGAAGACCGCATCGGCCTTCCAGCTCTCGACCGGCGTCTGCGGTTGCCAAAGCGCCTGCGGATCAGGACGGTTGACGCGGACACTTCCGAACCGCTCGAGCTTGCGCATGGCGCCCGAGTCCAGCAGCTCGTAGTCACGCCAGTCATCGCTGATCAGAAGCTCGAATTTCTCAGCCGTCATTTGCCGGCTCCGGCATAACCCTGGCTGCGCCAGACTTCGTAGATCATCACGCTGGCGGCAGACGCGAGATTGAGGCTGTCGGCAGCGCCCATCATCGGAATTCGAACCAGCTCATCACATTCGGCTTCTACGGCTTCCGGCAGTCCGGCCTGCTCATTGCCCATCAGCACAACGCTCTTCTCGCCATACCTCGCCTCGTCGTGCGGGCTCTTGCCGCGCATCGACGCCGCGATCATTCGCGCGCCAGCTTTCGTGCGCCATGCGTTGAAATCGTCGAAGCTCGCGGCGGCGAGCGGCATCGCGAACAGTGAGCCCATCGTCGCGCGCACGGCCTCTACGGAGAACGGATCGCAGGTCTGGCCAACCAGTATCACGCCACTCACGCCGGCCGCGTCCGCGGTGCGGATCACGGTGCCGAGGTTGCCGGGGTCGCGAACCTCGTAAAGCGCCACCCAGCGGCGGGCGCCTTCCGACGGGAATACTGACAGTTTGGACAGCCGCTGTTTGAACGCCGCGACGACTGTCTGCGGGTTGTCCTTGCGCGCGACGGCGGCGAGAACCTTTTCGCTTGCTGTCAGAGTCCGCGCACCGGCTTTCTTCAATCGCGCGAGCAGGTCCTTGGTCTGGGAACGCTCGAGTGCAGCTGCTCCTGCAAGCACATAGGCCGGGGTCCAGTCATGGTTAAGCGCTTCCTCAACCAGTCGAGCTCCCTCGGCGAGGAACAGCCCCGTCTCGGTGCGCGCCTTCTTCCGGTCGAGCGACTTCAGCAGCTTAACCGTATCGTTCGCAGGGGACGTGATGTGCTCAAAAGCAAGGTCGCCGGATCGTCCCTTGGGAGAATCCGAATGCGTTCGAGGTTTATCTTGTGATCCTTGCGTCACGCGTGTCGTCCCGGGCTGCAGCCGAACTAGCTCTAGGTAGGTTGTGGCCGCAAGGGAAGCTGCGCCCGCAATTCGCTTGAGTTCGGAGATACTCATGAAGCGCCGAACACTCGGGATGACGATGCTTGCAACAGGCGTCGCCGGTTTTCTGGTCACGGGTATAGTTAGCACGGTCCTCGGACCGAATTCCGCATCGCGGATCGAGGAGCGTGTCCAGGCCGCCGCCAACGCTGCGTTGGCCGATGCGCGGCTGACGACGTGGAGCGCGCGGGCGAGCGGACAGCATGTCGAGCTCGAAGGCGTTGCCCCGACGGTCGAGGCGCGCAACGAGATCATCGCTGCTTTGCGGAACGCGGGCGCCGGTGTCGGCGCCGAGAAGGTCGACGTTGCGCCGCTGGCCTCACCTTTCACCTGGACAGCCCGCAAGGAAAACGGTCGCGTCTTCCTCGAAGGCGTCGCACCCAGCCGCGCAGCATTCGAATCGATTCACAACGCCGCCCGCAAGCTTTATGGCGGCGACATGAGCAGCGAGATGACGCTCGCTTCCGGCGGGCCGGCCGGCATCCAATGGGACGCGGCCGCTATCGCCGGCCTTGAGGCTCTTGTGAAGCTGGAGCGGGGCTCCGCGCATCTCACCGGGCAGCGACTCACCGTCAGCGGCTTGGCGCCGAGTGATCTCGACGCCGAAACGATCGCCATCACGCTCAGCCATGCCAAGGGTGGGGTAACCGCGGTCGTCGACGTTCTGGGTCCGCCCGAATGGGTGGCCACCAATGACCATGGCCGCCTGATCCTTCAAGGGAAGGTCGCCTCGGAGGACGCTAAGCGGAAGTTGCTGAAGGCTGCTGGCGGCAGTGACGATGCCGAGGATCGTTCCTACGTTGCCGAGACCGGCGCCTGGCAGGCGAGGGCGGAGGAAGCGCTGCCTCACCTCGCGAAGTTCAAAGTCGGTGAGATCACGGTCCAGGGACGCTATTTCCGAATTGCGGGCGAGGCGACCGGCAGCGTAATCGCCAGTCTCCGCGAGGACATGGCCCGGCTGGAGGATGACTATCGCCTCGATCTCAAGGCGGTCGAAGTCGACCCGCGAATGCCGGAACTGGCCGGGCTGGACCTCCGCGCCAGGGGTGACGACCACGCCGACATCTGCCAGACCGCACTGACCCGGATCGGCAACTCAAACCAGATCGAGTTCGCATCGAATCGCACCGCCATAAGCCAGAGGAGCGGCGGAGCGTTGGATAAGCTGGTCGCCGTTGCCCGGGCCTGCTCGGACCTCCAGATCGAGATCCAGGGCTATACCGACAGCACCGGCCGGCGCTCGGTTAACGTCGCTCTTAGCCGCGAACGGGCCTCGGCCATCAAGGATTATCTAGTCGAAAGGGGTCTGTCCGCCGACCGGCTGACTGCGGTAGGCTACGGATCGGATCGTCCGGCCGGCAGCAACCGGACCGAATCCGGCAGGGCGAAGAACCGCCGTATCGAGTACCGGGTGATCCGGGGGGAGACGCGTTGAATGACTTGGCTGATGACGCAGATGTGGGTGGAACTCCTCATCGCCGCCGTATTCGGCGGGGTCGTCGGCTGGGCGCTTCATCTCCTTTACGCCAAGCGGATGGCGGCGGCCGGCGAGGCCACGCCGGCTGAAGGCGCGATCGACGATCCAGACGGCCGCGCACGTATCGCGGAGCTGGAAAGCCAGCTCAGCGCCGAGAGAGCCGAAGCCGATGTCATCCGCCACAAGGCCGGCATTCCGAGGGCGGGCCATGAGGGTCCGATCGCCGAGGGATCGCTGATGTGGCGGAATCGCCATCTCGAATCCCGTGTGCGCTTTCTAGAGGGCAAGCTCGCCGATCTGGAATCCGATGCGACGCCCGCACAGCCGGTTGACGACCAGAACGATGCGGCGACACGCCTGCGCTGGCGCAACTCGTATCTCGAAGGCCGGGTGAAGTATCTCGAGGAAGAGCTGGTGCGCACCGGCGGTCTCACACCCGCCACCGCAATTCCAGTCGCTGGCAGTTCAGCGCCGGCGCCCAAGCAGCCGGACGGCGAACAGCCAGAGCTGCTGGAATCGCCGCGCGACGGTCACGCCGACGACCTGAAGCTGATTTCCGGCATCGGGCCCAAGCTGGAGCAGAAGCTCAACAGTATCGGCATCTGGCACTACGCGCAGATTTCTTCGTGGAGCCAGGCCGAAGTGGACTGGGTCAACGGCGCGATTTCTTTCCACGGCCGGATCGAGCGCGAACGCTGGGTCTCGCAGGCGACTATGTTACTGCAGAATGCCTCCGAGCCCGAAACGGAAGACAATCCGAGCTAGACTCAGCCCTTCGACTTGTAGGCTAGGGCTTGCGCCTGCGCTTCCCACTCATTCCTGCCATCGAAGTTGACGATGCGGACCTCGTCGAAGCTGCGCGGGTCGTCGAGACAGCGCAGGTTGATGCTGAACCCGTCCGGGTTCGAGCGGGGCACATAGAACGACTTGACCCCGCACACCGCGCAGAACAGGTGCTTCGCCACGCCGGTATTGAACGTGTAGGTGATGATGTGCTCCATCCCCGACAGCAGCCTGAACCGGTGCGACGGAACGATGAGGTGCAGATAGCCCAGGCGGGCGCACATGCTGCAATTGCAGTCTTCGACTTCGATCGTATTGGGCGTCTCAACCTCGAAGCGCACCGCGCCGCAATGGCAGCCGCCTCCACGCCACGTCATACCTTCGGACATCGCACTATCCCGCAAAAAGCCTAGCGGCAGGACCGTACTATACCCGCAACCTTGTCGCGGTCGAGATTGAGCGAAATCAGGTTGAAGCCGTTGACGCCATTGGTGTCTGGCTCGGTGGTGACGATCCGGAAGCGTTGCGCCCCGCTCAGGATGTCGAGGAAGCGCTGGGAAACATCGATGGTGAGCGTGACATTGTCGTGCTCGGTCACCTTCGGAGGCTCGATGAGTTCGTAAGATTGTAACATCACGCTGCGCGTGTCGGTCATCCCGTCGGGCGTCACGGCCTCAAGTTGCCACGTGACGGATATACCTTTCTCCGCCAGCGCCACCACGCGCCGCGCATCCTCGCGGCCAGTCGACCGCCTTGTGTCGTGCACCAACCACAGAAACAGGCGAGGGGCGGCGGCTCGATTGCAATAGAGCTCGACCCGGTCTTCTTTCCACTCGTCACCTTGGCGGTACTGCAGGAAGAACTGCCCCTGAGCATCGGTCTCGTAGGACCAGCTCTCGGTGCGCATGGTGAAGTTGATCTTGTAGGCGTTGAGCTGATCCATGGTCAGTGGATTGATCGAGTTCGGCCCGGCCTTCGACATCTCGCTGAGGAAGATCGGGTCCGCGCCCATCGCCCGCACATACTCGACCACAGCCCCGCTCGCGATCTGCACAAGCGCCAGCGCTTCATCCAGCTCGGGGCAGTAGTTCACGTTCGGCATCACCACCCACGGGAATTGCGAGCGCGCCTTGCGCTTGTCGACGCAGTTCATGGCGACTTGGTGAACGGCATAGGTAGCGCCCGGCTTCACGTCCCGCGATACGCCGCCGAGGAAAGCCAGCGAGCATGCGCTGACGCAGTATCCCGGATAGACGCGCGAAAAGGCTTCAAGGTCGATCGTGTTCGCCTGCAATGCGTCCCGCGAATTGCGCGCCACGCCGGTATTGAGGTGCGCCTCGCGGATAACCTTGCCGACTTCCATCCCGGCACCGAGATCGCCGCCGAGCGAGTTGAGATAGATCACCGTGTCCGGCGAATAGACGCTGCGCTTCAGGAAAGCGCGCAGGGCCTCCGGCGTGTCGATCGTGAAATCGCCATCGCCGAAGATCGCGGGCACATCGCCATAGGTCATGCCCCATTCGAACGTCATGGGCCGGCCGGCATTGTCCGCGGAGGCCGACGGCGCGCACAGCATCGTCGCGGCCAAAGCCGCCAGTCCTGCCGCAATATGTTGAAGTCGCCCGGCCATGTGGGCGTCCGCTCCCGAATCAACGGGCAAGGTGTAGCCCAGCGGCCCCGCCGGGCAATGACCGCGCGACAGCCCGGCTTAGCCCGTGCCTATGTGTGCCCGAAAAACAGCGCCAGCAGCTCGTCCGCCGCGCTCGACGCCGGAACTAGCCCCTCCGCCACCTCGCGCCGCACTGCCTTGAGCCGGGCCGCAATTTCCGGACGCTGGGCGAAGCCCTGCGTGAGACCTTCCTCGATCAGGCTGTCGAGCCAGCGCACTTGCTGCCCGGCGCGGCGTTTTGCCCGCGAACCGGAGCCCTCCGTCTTTTTCCTGTGGGTTTCGATCGCCGCCCATAGCTCCGGCAGCCCGGCGCCCGAATGGCCAGAGATCGTATGCACCGGCGGCGCCCAGTCCGGATCGGCCTGCTCCATGATGTGGAGGGCGATTTCATAAGCCCGCGCGGCGCGCTTGGCCGCCTTCTCGTCGATGTCCGCCTTGTTGACGGCGATGAGGTCGGCCACCTCCAGCACGCCCTTCTTGATGCCTTGAAGTTCGTCGCCCGCATTGGGCAGCATCAGCACCAGGAAGAAGTCGACCATGTCGGCGACGACCGTCTCGGATTGTCCGACACCCACCGTCTCGACCAGAACGACATCGTATCCCGCCGCCTCCGTCAGCAGCATCGTTTCCCGCGTCTTGCGTGAAACGCCGCCCAGTGTGTCGCCGGCGGGGGAGGGGCGAATGAAGGCGCGCTCGTCCGAAGCCAACCGCGCCATGCGCGTCTTGTCGCCAAGGATCGACCCGCCGGATCGCCGCGACGTGGGGTCGACGGCCAGGACGGCCACCCGATGGCCTTGCTCGATCAGCATCATCCCAAAGGCATCGATGAAGGTGGACTTGCCGACACCCGGTACGCCGGTGATGCCGATGCGCTGCGCCTTGCCCGTCTCGGGCATTGTGGCCGCCAGAAGCTCGCGCGCCTTCGCCTGATGATCCGTTCGCCGTGATTCGATCAGCGTAATGGCGCGGCCAAGGCCGGCGCGTGTCGAGAGGTCCTCAAGCGTCATGCGCTATTCGATCACGACCGCCGTGCCGGATACAGCGACCATCATCATCGAGCCGCCCTGGCCGACGACCTCGTAGTCGATGTCGACACCAACGACGGCATTCCCGCCGCGTTGCACCGCTTCTTCCTGCATCTCGCGGAAAGCCGCCTCGCGGGCTTCGCGCAGCGACTCCTCGTACGACCCCGACCGGCCGCCGACCACATCGCGCACCATCGCAAACACGTCCCGGATGATATTGGCGCCGATGATGGCCTCGCCGGTAACGACGCCCATATATTCCTTGATCCTGCGGCCTTCGATATTGGGTGTCGTAGTGAGGATCATGGTTCAGCCCGGCGTCCGGTTGAGCACGGCCTGCGCGTCGTAGGCATCGACGCCCTCAGGCTTCGCGCCCCGGCCGAGCAGGATTTCCAGCTGCGTCTCATACTTCCGGGAGTCCGGGGAGAGATCGAAGCTGAGACCAACGCCCACACCCGATCCGTACGAGCCGCTCGAACCGCCCACGCCGACGCTGGTGCCGCCGGCGCGCCGTCCATCCACCTGCTCGGTATTGCGGTTGACCACCCGGAACCACTGATAGCCATCCGCCAGCGTGATCTCCGCCGCCCGGCGCAGCGCCATGTCTTCCACCTGCGGGCCCTTGAGATCGGCGTTGGCGCGGAAGGAAACGCGGTAACGGTCGTTCTCGATCTTCGTCGCCCGCCAGCCCATGTCTTCCGACGATACGGCAGGTTGGTAGACTGTCGGCGGTGTGGCGCAGGCCGAAAGGCCGAGAGCCAGTGTCGCGAGTATGGGAATCAGTATGCGGTTCATGACAGGCATCTCCATGTCCCAAAGCTAGCGCGATTTGGCGTCGCTGCCACCAGCTGGCGGCGCCTCGCGGTCCCTGTAAAATGTTAGGCCGTGACCGTTGAGATCGTAGAATGCGAACTCGCGCGTGCCCCACGGCGTGTCGCGCAGGGCAGTGCGGTCGTGGAAGATGCCCTTGTCGCGATACTCCTCGAACAAGGCGTCCGGATCGTCGACCATGAAGCGGTACATCGGCGAGTCGCCGTCCTTGGCAGCGAAGCTTGAGACATCGTGCCATTGCAGATGCAGCTCGACACCGTCGCGTGCGATGCCGGCGTAGCGAACAAGAACTCCGCCATCGTTGAAAAGCTCGCGAAATCCCAGCCGTTCAACATACCACGCCACGGCTTCGGTTACATCGCGCGCTCCGAGAACGGGGTGCACTGCCTTGAACATCGCCGAGTATGCTCCGCTTCTCAGCCCGCCGCGGCATTCCGCGAGTTATGCCCCAACCGCGCGCGGACCTTGTCCAGAAGCTCGACGGCGGCATCGGCGATCACGGTGCCGGGCGGAAAGATGGCAGCCGCGCCCGCGGCATAGAGCTGTTCATAATCCTGCGGCGGCACCACGCCGCCGACAACGACCGTGATGTCTCCACGGCCCTGGGCATCCAGCGCCCCTCGAAGTTCCGGCACCAGCGTCAGGTGTCCGGCGGCGAGCGAAGACGCCGCCACCACGTGGACGTCGTTCTCCACCGCCTGCCGCGCCGCTTCGGCAGGCGTCTGGAACAGCGGCCCGATATCCACGTCCCAACCGAGATCGGCAAAGCCGGATGCGACGACCTTCTGTCCACGGTCGTGCCCATCCTGGCCCATCTTGGCGATCAGGATACGTGGACGCCGCCCTTCGGACTTCTCGAACTCGTCGGCGAGCGCGCGCGCCGTCGCCACCTTGTCGGATTTCGCGGTCATGCCCTGAGCATACACTCCCTGGATCGACTTGATCACCGCCTGATGGCGCCCGACGACTTTCTCGATGGCGAGCGAAATCTCGCCCACCGTCGCTTTGGCGGCCGCGGCAGCCACGCCCAGTTCCAGCAAATTGCCCGTGCCGGTCTCGGTCGCCTTGGTGATCGCATCCAGCGCCCGCGCAACCTGGCCTTCGTCACGCTCGCCACGCAGCCGCGCCAGCTTGTCGAGCTGCAACTGCCGTACCTTGGCGTTGTCGACCTTCAGCACCGGCACGTCTTCGTGCTCGTTCAGGCGGAACTTGTTGACGCCCACGATGGTCTGCACTCCGCTGTCGATGCGCGCCTGCGTCTTCGCGGCGGCTTCCTCGATGCGCAGCTTGGGCAGGCCTTCCTCGATGGCCTTGGCCATCCCGCCCATGGCTTCCACTTCCTGGATGTGCTCCCAGGCCTTGCGGGCGAGGTCGTAGGTCAGCCGCTCGACATAATAGGCGCCGCCCCACGGATCGATCGTGCGCGTGCAGCCTGCTTCCTGCTGCAGGAAGATCTGCGTGTTGCGCGAAATGCGTGCCGAGAAGTCCGTCGGCAGCGCCAGCGCTTCGTCGAAGGAATTGGTATGCAGCGACTGCGTGCCGCCGCCGGCCGCGGCCATCGCCTCGAAGCATGTACGGATCGCGTTGTTGTACACGTCCTGCGCCGTCAACGACCAGCCGGAGGTCTGGCAGTGCGTGCGCAGCGATAGCGACTTATCGCTCTTCGGATTGAATTGCTTCACCAGCTTCGCCCAGATCAGGCGGGCCGCGCGCATCTTCGCGACTTCCATGAAGTAGTTCATGCCGATCGCCCAGAAGAACGACAGGCGCGGCGCGAACTTGTCGACGTCCAGCCCGGCCGCTATTCCCGCGCGGATGTATTCGACGCCATCGGCAAGTGTGTAGGCGAGTTCGAGGTCCGCCGTCGCTCCCGCTTCCTGCATGTGATAGCCGGAGATCGAGATCGAGTTGAACTTCGGCATGTTGGTCGAGGCGTAGGCGAAGATGTCGGAGATGATCCGCATCGAGGGGCGCGGTGGGTAGATGTACGTATTTCGCACCATGAACTCTTTGAGGATGTCGTTCTGGATGGTGCCGGAAAGCTGCTTGGGGCTGACGCCCTGTTCCTGCGCCGCCACGATGTAGAGTGACATGATCGGCAGCACGGCGCCGTTCATCGTCATCGACACGCTCATCTGGTCGAGCGGGATGCCCGCGAACAACGTGCGCATGTCGTAGATCGAGTCGATCGCCACGCCGGCCATGCCGACGTCGCCCGTCACGCGCGGATGGTCGCTGTCATAGCCACGATGCGTAGCCAGATCGAAGGCTACCGACAGGCCCTTCTGCCCGGCCGCCAGATTGCGCCGGTAGAACGCGTTCGAATCCTCGGCCGTCGAGAACCCGGCATATTGCCGGATCGTCCAGGGCTGGTTGGTATACATGGTCGGGTAGGGGCCACGGCCGAACGGCGCGAGCCCCGGCCAGTCATCCAGGAAGTCGAGCCCCCTGGTGTCCGCGCCCGTGTAGACCGGCTTCACCGGAATGCCCTCCGGCGTCTCCCACATGCGGTCCGCAGCCTCGCCAGCACGCGCCGCCCAGCCGTTCATGTCCGGCCCTGCGGACGGCGGAGAAGCTTCCCCAAGCGGCAGGCTTGTGAAGTCGGGGAAGGTCAGGGCCATCTGCGGGGCGCTCCGGTATGCGGATTCTGCAGGTTTCCTAGCACGCATCGCACCGCGTCATGAAGCCTTCGCAAATGCGAAGGGAATCCGCCCAGCAGCATGCGCCTTACGGGCGGCTTACAAGGGATTCATCTGCAGTTGTACGCGACGGATGCCGTTGCGCCTGCCGTTGAAGCTTGAAGTCGCTCCGTCGTGGAGGCGATCAGGGGGATAACGCCCGACACGGGTATTGCGGAGAGACACCTCATGAAACTCACTAAACTTGCTGTGGCGGCGACGCTTGTTGCAGCGATGGCTATGCCCGCCCTCGCCCAGCAGGGCGGCGGCCGCATGCAGCGCACGCCGGAAGAGCTGGAAGCCGCCTTCACCAAGGGCGACGCCAACAAGGACGGCAAACTCGACAAGACCGAATACAAGGCGACGATTCCCGCTGAGTTCGCCGCTCAGGTGGACGATGCCCGCCTCGCCACGATGATCGAGCGTCGTGACACCGACAAGGACGGCTTCGTCTCTAAAGCCGAGTTCTCGGCGCCGATGCAGCGTCCTCAGTAAGCCAATAGCGATCCTCCCCAACAACTAGCCTACCAAACGAACGTCTATTTCGGGGTTATCGGAGCGGCCGGCGACACAAGATCGCCGGCCGTTTCTTTCTGGCGCGCTCGGATCAGCGTTGCCGGGTATTTCCCTTTGCCGACCCCGCCTTTATCCCATGCCCATGAGCATGCGATGGACAGCAAAGCCGATGCGGACTCTGATCGTACTCGCGTCGATCATGGCCGGGCTCGCCGTCACAACCGCCGACGCCCAGACTCCCGACAAGGCGCCTCGCACCTCTCTCGGTCATCCCGATCTGCAGGCGAACTGGACCAACGAAAGCACCACGCGCCTCGAACGTCCGCTGGAGATGGGTAAGCGGCTGATACTGACAGAAGAAGAAACCCGTGAGGCCGACAAAGGGTCGATCTTTCGCCCGGCCATGCGAGTGAATGGCCAGCCACGCACGAGCTTCATCACCAACCCATCCAACGGCCGCGTGCCGCCCCTGAAGCCGGGCGCCGAACCTGATCCTCGCTATTACACGCTCAAGCCCGGCGAGAAGGTGACCGACGGGCCTGAACTCCAGGCAGTCGACGACCGCTGCATCCTGCCCATCGGCTCCAACGCCGGCCCGGTGATGCTGCCGCTGCCCAACAACTCGAACTACCAGATCGTCCAGACTAAAGACTACGTCGTGATCCTGGTGGAGATGATCCATGACGCCCGCATCGTCCGTTTGAACTCTCGCCATCGCACCGACGGACAACGTCCCTATCTGGGTGACTCCATCGGCTGGTGGGAAGGTGAGACCCTCGTGATCGAGACCACCAACTTCCCACCGGAACAGATGTTCCGCGGCTCGTGGGTGAACCTCAAGATCACAGAGCGCTTCACCCGCGTCCGCAAAGACCGGCTGCTCTACCGCTTCACCGTCGAGGATCCCACCAAGTGGGAAAAGCCCTGGAGCGGCGAATACGAATTCCGTCCGTCCACCAGCCCGATCGATGAGTACGCCTGCCGCGAAGGCGAGGTTTCAATGCCAGCCATGCTGCTCGCCGCCCGGAGGAGGGAGGCCGCTGGACTGGAATAGTCGCGCTCGCGCGCCGTTTCCATTTCCCGTCCCGCCTTGCTATGCCCTCACCAGAAGAATTGAGGAGCGACCAGGATGGCCGACGCCAACAGCATGCAAGGCAAGAAAGCCATCGTCACGGGCGGCGGCACGGGTCTTGGCGCCGCTACCGCCATCGGCCTCGCCAAACGAGGTGTCAGCGTTTGTGTCAACTACAATTCCAGCGCCGACGCCGCCGAGCAGGTCGTTGCTGAATGCAAGAAGCTGGGCGTCGACGCCTTTGCCATGAAAGCCAACGTCGCGGAGGACGCCGATTGCCGGGCCCTGGCCGAGACAGCCGCGAAGCAATTGGGCGGCATCGACGTGCTGGTGAACAACGCCGGCATTACCAAGTTCGCCAGCCACGCCGACCTCGACGCGCTCGACGCCGAGGACTTCATGCGCCTCTACAAGGTCAATGTCGTCGGCACCTACCAGATGACGCGCGCCGCCCGCCCGCACCTCGACAAGGCAGGCGGCAAGGCCAGCGTGGTGATTGTGTCCTCCATAGCCGGCGTCACCGGCATCGGCTCATCCATCGCCTACGCCTCCACCAAGGGCGCACTCAACACCATGACGCTGTCGCTCGCCCGCGCCCTCGCGCCGGGCATCCGCGTCAACGCGGTCTGCCCCGGCTACATCGCCTCCGGCTGGTTCACCAAATACCAGGGCTCGTCGGTCGAGGACCAGACCGCCGAGCGCGTCATCCAGTCGACCCCGCTGAAAGTCGCCTCGCAGCCAGAAGACATCGCCGAAACGATTCTCTTTTTTGCCGGCCCCGAAAGCCGCCACGTCACTGGCGAGTTCATCATCGTCGACGCTGGCATGCACCTTGGCTACGCGCCCACGAAGGCTAGATAGACCATCACCACACAGGAGGACGGGATATGACACTGGCTCTTAACCGCCGGGATTTCCTCCGCTCTTCCTGTCTGACCGCCGGATCACTGATGATCGCTGGCTGCGAGTCGGCGCCAGCTGCGCCCACGCCCAGCGCACCCGCGCCATCAACACCAGCACCCTCAACGCCGCCGCCCGTGGCCGCCAGCGGCTTCCCACTGATCGCTGACACCGCCGCGCGTCTCGACGCCGCCAAGGCCCGGGCGCTGAAAGCCCACGGCGTGAAGACCATCTTCCGCTACTACTGCCACCTGCCGCCCAGCCTGCCGGGCAAGGACCTGCAGCCGGAGGAAGCGAAGATCATTCTCGGCGAAGGCCTCAGCCTCGCCACCGTCTTCCAGCACTACAACAACTGCTTCCGCACCTTCGAGAACAAGTGGGGCAGGGAGGATGCCGAACAGGCGCTCCGCATGGCGCAGGCGGCAGGCCAGCCCTCCGGCTCTGCCATCTATTTCGGCGTCGACGCCGACTGGCCCTATGCATCTCTCCGCGATCCGATCATCGCCTATTTCGAAGACGTGAAGCGCGCCTTCGAGGGATCCGGCATCGCCGTCGGCGTCTACTCGAACGGCTGCATTTGCAACACCATCCTCGAGCGTGGCCTCGCCGACTATTTCTGGCTATCCGGCTCCACCGGCCATTCCGGCACGCAGGCCTTCTACAACACCGGCAAATGGACCATCTTCCAGAACGCGCTCGACGTGACGCCCGCCCAGGTCGGCTACGCCATCGACGCCGACCTCGCGAACTCTGCCACCAATGGCTATTTCGGCCAGTGGAACGACAAAGGCGCCCGTACCGCCACGCACTCGCCAGGCGAAACCAGCGCCCTGTTCGCCGCTCGCCGCTTCCTCAACGCAAATGCCGAAGTGATGCAGGACCTCAATCCCGGCGCGGCCTCTCTCGCCAGCCTCCGCAAGGACCAGAACGTCCGCGTTCTGCAGGCGTCCGGCGCCTTCACCCGCATCGTCACCCAGGAAGGCGGCGCCTCGCGCACCGCTCCCGCGGTCCAGGGCTACGTCCCGACATCCTCGCTGATCCCCATGAACAGTTTCGCCGACAAGGCCGGCTACGGCCTCTGCGGCGCCGCGACCGTGCCGAACGACACCTTCAAGTACCAGAACTGCGAACGGGCGACGTCTCGCCTGCGCTAGCGCTTTCGGGCTATCCTCCGCGCGGGAGGGATGTCCATGCCCATGTTCCACAACGGCAACCGCGACCTGCAGGACGCCTTCGGCTCGCGCGCGCTTGCCGATCGCCTCGTCGAACGCCTGCGCCGTTCGGAGTTCACCGACGACGACAAGGTCTTCATCGAGTCGCTCGAATACTTCTTCCTCGCCACGGCGAATCCCATCGGCCAGCCCGACTGCTCCTTCAAGGGCGGCCCCGTGGGCTTCGCGCGCGTGATCGAGCCCAGCCTGCTGGTCTGGCCGGACTATGACGGCAACGGCATGTTCAAGAGCCTCGGCAACATCGCCATCAACCCGTCCGTCGGCCTGCTGTTCATCCGCATGGGCGAGCAGCCCAAGCGACTGCGCGTCAACGGCACGGCGCAGATCGTGTTCGACGATCCGCTGATGGACCAGTTCGCCGGCGCTCAGGCGCTGATCCGCGTCACCCCCGTCGACATCTTCCCCAACTGCCCGCGCTACATTCCCGATCCCGCCGCCGCCAAACCTTCCCCTTACATTCCGCACGAAGGCACTCCACCGGTCGAACCGAAATGGAAGTCGAGCGACATGTTCAAGGATGTCGTTCCTCCCAGGAAGGCATAGGATGCGCCCTCCTTCGCCTCCGCCAGGCTGGTCAGCCGAGTTTGTTGATGGCTTGATTGCCGAGTTCCCGGGGCTGCGGTCTGCGTACGAAGAACATATCAAAGCCAATTTTGGCGAACTCCTCGCCCATTTGCTCATGGGCGACGTCGTGAGGTTTCTTGAAGCGAAGCACACCGAACGCGACGACGAACCCGCCAACATGCGCCTGATCAAGTCCATCATGGACTACATCGGTCGATGCTTCGAAACAGCTTCGCCATGGGTCAAGGAACTCATCGCCGTTTCATTCGTGGAGAATATGCCGTACCCCGACGAAGTAGCGGCAGACATTGTCGGCCTGCTGCCCGAGAATTTGAAGGCGGAGCTGGCAGTCCAGCGCGGGTAGATGTCACCATGCAGGGCCCGATCGAGAACGCGCTGATGCTGGTGGCCGCCGGCAACGCCTACCAAGCCGGCCGCGACATGCACGGCTTCTGGCCCGATGCGCCGACATTCAAATTCCTGAAGCTCTGCGAATTCCGCCTGCCGCCCGAGTCCGGCAACGACATGGACGAATACCCGCTCGTCGCCGCCGACCCGCTGGAGTTCTTCAGCCTGCAGAAAGCCAACTGCAAAGGCTATCGCCTGCATTTCACCCAGCGCAAACGCGGGCCCAATCAGCAGATCGATACGCCCGACCGCATACTCGCCGCTTTCGTCGGCGGCGGCCCGCGCTTTCTCGTCGAGGCCGTCGGCCAGCTCAACTCCGAACTCTGGGAAGGCTTCCATCGCCTCGGCGACCGCAACGACCCCGACCGCCGCATCTGGCTCTGCACCCACATCCTGCAAGGCATGATCCCGGCGAAGGAGGTGGCGCCCACCGACACCGCCACGGCGCTCGCCGCCCTGCGAAAGGTGCTTCCCGAAATCGAAGCCTACGCCCGGGAGGAAAAGCACGACAATTTCGCCGATTGCTTCGCCCGCGCCCGCGCCGCGCTCGACAGCCCCGACGTGGAAGATGCGCCCTGGCTCGAGGACCTTCGCCGCTACACCGGCTTCGACAACAAACAGATCGGCCTGCTGCAGGCCATCAACCACGCCTGGGTCTTCGGCGGCATGGGCTCCTGGAACGACATCGGCGGAGGCGGCGAGCGCTACGACACGCTCTCCGAGGCGCTCTACAGCGCCCTCAACGACAACATCTGCGGCCTCGCCAACTCGACCTACCGCGGCTAAGGCGGCGGCTTGAGCACGTCGCCGTCGAACAGAAAGTCGGATGCGTTCGCTCGGACGTACATCGCTATCCGGTCATGCAAGTCCAGCGCATAGAGCGCTCGGTCGAGATCATCGAAGTCCGGATTCAGTCGATCCAGCAAGTCCTGCCGGGCCTCCCGATCCAAAGGCGGATCCCCTCCCATGCGGCGACTCGATTCCCCGATTATGGCCGCAACTTCTGGAATTCCCGCAGCGTCAAACCCGGCCATCGCGTCTCGCCACACAACGCCGGTGGAATTGAAATAGAATTGGTCGTGGCCGCCATTGCTCACCTCAGCCTCGTACCAGCACATGGCGAATAGGAGACGCTGCGGTATCGAAAACGACTGCAAGCTTTCCTCGTAGGCGGTAGGTCCATCATAGATGTTGCCTGACCACCATACTGGATCGATCACCTCCCACGGCCCTTCTGACATGATCATGGCGCGATCGATGACAACGCGCGTCCGGACGCGATCCTTGGCCATTCCCCCTCCTGTCGCCCGCATCGATACCAATATTGCGGCGCGGCGTCCGGCCTACCGCGGCTGAGATACATCCGGCGTCACGCGCAGCACCTTGCCGTCGCTCTCATCCGTCAGCACGTAGAGCGAGCCGTCCGCCGCCTCGAGAATGTCGCGGATACGCCCCTGGTCCTGCAGCAGCCGCTCTTCGCCGCTGACCTTGCCGTCCGTCATCTCCAGCCGCACGATGGCGCCCGAGAGCGACGACGCGAGAATGTTGCTTTTCCACGGGAACAGGTCGCCCTTGTAGAAGATCATGTCCCCCGGCGCGATCACCGGGTCCCAGTAATAGACCGGCTGTTCCATGCCGTCCTTCGCGGTGATCCCTTCGCCGATCGGCCCGCCCGGATAGTCGATGCAATAGCAGATGATCGGCCAGCCATAGTTCTTGCCTGCCTCCGGCCTGTTCAGCTCGTCGCCACCGCGCGGACCATGTTCGATCGTCCAGAGCTGCCCTGTCGCCGGATCGATCGCCGCGCCCTGCACATTGCGATGACCGTACGACCAGATCTCCGGCTTGGCACTCGCCTGGCCGGCAAACGGATTGCCCTCCGCCGCCGTGCCGTCCGCTTTCAGCCGCATCACCTTGCCGATATGCGTCGAGACATCCTGCGCAAGCTGGCGCGGCTGGGGCAGGGAGCGCTCGCCAACCGTGAGATAGAGATTGCCCTGCGGGTCCCACTCGATGTTGGAGCCGAAGTGCAGGGAGGAGTCCCACGCCGGCATCTGCTGGAAGACCACCTTGAGATTTTCCAGCCGCGCATTGTCCGCGCTCAGCGTAGCCCTCGCGAGGCTCGTTCCATTCTTCCGTCCATCGCGTGGCTCGGAGAAGGAGATGTAGACCGCGCGGCTTGTCGCAAAGTCCGGCGCCAGCGAGATATCGAGCAGCCCGCCTTGCCCGCGATTGTCCACCCGAGGCGCGCCGCCCACCTCCGACTTGCCTTGCCCAGGCGTCACCAGCCAAAGCTTGCCCGTGCGCGCCGTCACCAGCAGCTTGCCATCAGGCAGCAGCGCCGAACCCCACGGCTCGTCGATACCCTCGGCGACCGCCTCCACCTTCAATCTCACCCCCGAGATGCTCTCCGGCGCACGCGTCTGTTGGGGGAAGGCAGGGCGCGCATCGCGCTTGTTCGGCTGCCCCTGCTCGACAGGGCCGACCGGCGAGGTCGAGGAAGGCGTTGCGCCAGATAGCTGGTCGGGCGGCGCCTGCTGGTTCTGCTGGCAACCCGCCAGCACGAAAGCCGCAAACACAAAGGCGATTGCGCGCATGAAAGCCTCCCGATTCGCCCCAGCTAACGGGGCAGATAGGGCGCAATTCGGGCAGGTCCAACTCGGGAAATCAGCTCAGCAGTCCCAGCTCCGCATGCGCCAGCTCAAGGCTGGCCAGCACGTCGACCCCGATATGGATGAATTCGTCCACACCCGCGGCGCGGAATTCCGCCTCGCGCTCGCCCGGCTTGCCGGCGAGATAGAGCCGCCCGATGCCCGCCTGCTTCAGCGCTTTCGCCACGGCGACCGCTTCTTCGGCATAGCGTTTGTCGCTGCCGCAGATGCAGGCGATCGAGCAGCCTGTGGTCTTCACCGCCTGCGCCAGCCATACCGCATCGCCACTCGAAGGCACGGCGCCGATGCCGCCCGCCGTAAAGAAGTTCTGCGCGTACTGCAGCCGCGCGGAATGTTCCGCCAGCGGTCCTACTGCCGCCAGAAACACTTTTGGCGCGCGCCCCGCCGTCGTGCGCTGGTCGGCAAGATCGCGCAGCCGCTCGAACGGCTCGGCCACACGAATGGGCCAGAACGGTTCCGCCTCCGCGCCATCCTCGTTCGTGCGTGAAAGGTCCGCCAGCGTCGCCTTGTCCGCCGCCGCCGTCTTGAGCGAGAACCACGAGCGCGCCGCAGGCGCCCGCCCCGAAGCCTCCGCCGCCCGCCGCACGATCGCCGCAAGGTTCACCACCTCGACGCTCGGCACTTGTTCGTTCAGCAGCGGGAAGTCGGTCACGCCTGTGATCAGCTCTTTCCGCTTCGCCGTAGCCTTCAGCCGCGCCGCGCGCGCATCCGCAACACCGGTCTGGAAGCCGCCAAGCTGCAGCGCCTTCACCAGTCCGCCTTCGCGCTCGATCTGCTGGAACAGCGCCCACGCAGCCTTCGCCAGATCATCCCCCAGCTTCTCGATCGACCACGCGCCGCCCGGCGCATCGACCACCTTGCCCAGGCTCGACTCTTCCTGCGCGATCACCTGCGTGTTGCGCGCCAG
Organism: Hyphomonadaceae bacterium; assembly: GCA_030697555.1. Classification (GTDB taxonomy): domain Bacteria; phylum Pseudomonadota; class Alphaproteobacteria; order Caulobacterales; family Hyphomonadaceae; genus UBA7672. Next base: position 17,969 of record JAUYPV010000114.1, on the reverse strand, counting down.
CCGCCGCGCCAGCTTGCCCGGTAGGCCCATCGCATCGGTGAAGGCCCGCACGGTGACGATATCCGCCCCGCCCACACCGGCCGCGAAGCAAGCCGCCGTATTGCGCAGGATATTCACCCACGGATCGCGCCGCGTCAGCATACGCCGCGAAGTCACCGCCTGCAGCTTCATGCCCGCAGCTTGGCCCTTGGCGCCGAACGCCTCGGCGACACGCGCCCACATCCGTCGCGCTGCCCGCAGCTTCGACATCTCGACCTGATAGTCCGCGCCAACGCTGATCGTGAACAGGATCGTGCGAGACGCCGCCTCCGCGCTCATGCCCGCCATCATCAGCGCGCGCACATACTCCGCGCCCGCCGCGACTAGAAATGCCAGCTCCTGAACCTCGGTGCCGCCCGCCTCATGTACCGGCCGGCTATCGGCTCTCAGCGCGGCGGATTTCGGAAACTCCATCGTGACGTCGCGCGCAAACGAAGCAGCCTGCGCCATCTCTTCATCCGCCGGACCGGGCAAGGCGCCCGTGCGCGCCAGGGCGCCGATCGGATCGACGTTGAATACGATCATCGCGCTCGCCGCGCTGCGCCCGTCTGTCGCCGCCGCCAGCAACGCCGCCAGCTCTATGCCTTGCGTCGAGGAAGCGCCCGCCGCTTCCAGCGCCACGGGCGCGAGGTCGAGCTTCACGCCTTTCAGAATGCGCTCGATATCGATTGCCGAACGCGCCACCACGCCGTGCTCGCCGGCGGCATCCACACGCAGCTCGATCGATGAAACGCCGCCTTCCAGCGCCTCCATCACCTGGTCGGCCGCAAAGCCCGGATCGGGATGCGAGACCACCTGGCGGATATCCCAAGGCAGGTATTGGTCATTGGTCGAACGCCTGCCGCGAATGAACGGCGCCGCGCCGGGCAGGCCGGATGCATCCGCCGCCCAGTCCTTCGACCGGTAGAGGGGCTGAACCGGCACGCCATGCTCGGTCTTGGTGATGAGCTTGGACATGGGCGCTCCCTCCAGCGCCTTTTCGGCCAGAGCACGCCACTGCGCCTCGTTGCTTGGGGGGAATTCTGCCGAGAGAGGCAGGTCGTCGGCCATGGCTCAATCCTACGCTACGCTTTCACCAGCATTGGCATGGGGCGGCGTCAAGGTTTCGTTACTGGCTGGGGTTTCCGATATTACAATGGAGATATGGTGGCTTCGAGAACGGCGCGGTTTCTGCTAATGGATTGCCCATGAGCGACCTGATCGACCGCATCACGTCTGAGCCCGGCAAGTTCGGCGGCAGACCCTGCATCCGCGGCTTGCGCATCAGGGTCGTGGATGTTCTCGACCTGCTGTCCGCCGGCCTGAGCCATGCGGAAATCCTGAAGGAACTGCCGGACCTTGAGATCGACGACATCAGGGCGGCCCTCAGATTCGCCGCCCAGAGGGTCGATCATCCCGTCGTTGCGGCGTGATTGTCTGGCTCGACAATCATATCTCGCCTGCCGTGGCGAGGTGGATGGCCGCCCGGTTCGGATTCACCTGCACAGCGATTCGAGACCTAGGGCTTTCGGCTGCCTCCGATGAGATCGTGTTTGCTCGTGCGCGCGATGTCGACGCCATACTGGTAACCAAGGACCGCGATTTCGCCGAGCTGGTGAGCCGGCTCGGACCGCCTCCCAAGGTCATCTGATTGAAATTCTGGAAGCTCGCTTTGAAACGGCGCTGGCGCTTCTCCAAGGCAGTGCGTTGGTGGAGATCGTCGGGGAGGCCTAGGCGATTGCTCTGTATCGCAGGCTCGATATGAAGGGGCGTAATCGCCATTCCTCTTCAGGTCCTCTCCCATGACCATCCCGGCATCCATCGCAAACCGCCTTTCCATACCGGTTATCGGCTCCCCTCTGTTCATCATTTCGAACCCGGACCTTGTTCTCGCCCAGTGCAAGGCGGGCGTGATCGGATCCTTTCCATCGCTTAATGCGCGGCCGATCGAACAGCTCGACGAATGGCTGGCCCGGCTCAACGAAGAGATCGGCGCCGCGCGCCAGGCCAACCCGGCCGCGAAGATCGCGCCCTATGCCGTGAACCTCATCGTCCACAAGTCGAACAACCGTATCGAGGAAGACTTGGCGCTGTGCGTGAAGCACAAGGCGCCCATCGTCATCACCTCGCTGGGCGCCCGGACCGAAGTGAACGACGCCGTGCACTCCTATGGCGGCATCGTCCTCCACGACATCATCAACATCGTCTTCGCCCACAAGGCGCTGGAGAAGGGCGCCGATGGCCTGATCGCGGTCGCCGCCGGCGCGGGCGGCCATGCTGGCGTGCTCTCGCCCTTCGCGCTCATTTCGGAGATCCGCGAATTCTTCGACGGTCCGCTGGCCCTCTCCGGCGCCATCTCCACCGGCGCGCAGGTTCTCGCCGCACAGGCCATGGGCGCCGACTTCGCCTACATCGGCTCCGCCTTCATCCCGACCCACGAAGCCCGGGCGCCTGACAACTACAAGGACATGATCGTCGCCAGCGCCGCGAAGGACATCGTCTACTCCAGCCTGTTCACCGGCGTGCACGGCAACTACCTTTCGCCTTCCATCGCCGCCGCCGGCATGGACCCCAACACGCTGCCCGAAGGCGACAAGGCCACGATGACCTTCCGAGCCGGAGAAAGCGCCAAAGCCAAGGCCTGGAAAGACGTCTGGGGCTCGGGCCAGGGCATCGGCGCCGTGAAGGGGCGGATGGGCGCGGCGGAGTACGTCGCCCAGCTCAAGCGGGAATACGAAGAAGCCCGCGCGAATCTGACGGCTGCGTCCGCGAAATTCTCAGTAGTCGGTTAGATATCCTCGTTTGTTATGGCGGCCCGAGCTGCCGCATATACGCACCATGATCACAGACCCGCTCAAGGACCTCCCGACCTTCGCCGACGTCGAGGACGCAGCAAAGCGCCTCGAGGGCGTTGCCATCCGCACGCCGCTCCTGCGCAACGACGTGCTCGACCAGATCGTAGGCTGCCCTGTCTGGCTGAAGCCAGAGACACTCCAGCGCACCGGCTCGTTCAAAATGCGCGGCGCATGGAACCGGATCAGCCGCATCCCGGAAGCCGACCGCAGACGAGGCGTCGTCGCCTTCTCCTCCGGCAACCACGCGCAGGGCGTCGCCGAAAGCGCGAAGATCCTCGGCATGAAGGCGACCATCGTCATGCCGGCCGACGCGCCGAAAGCGAAGATCGAGGCCGCCCGCGGCCGCGGCGCCGAAGTGCGCCTCTACGATCGCGTCAAGGAAAGCCGCGAAGGCATCGCCGCAGAGATCGCTGAAAGAACCGGCGCCACAACCATCCGCCCATTCGACGACGCCTGGATCATGGCCGGGCAGGGCACGGCCGGCCTCGAAGCAGCCCAGGACGCCAAGGCCAGGGGCGTCACCTTCGGCAGCCTCGCCTGCAACGCCTCGGGCGGCGGCCTCATCTCCGGTGTCGCCATCGCGTTCGAGGCGCTCTCGCCCTCAACCGAAGTCTGGGCCGCCGAACCCGCCGGCCATGACGACCTGATCCGATCGCTGAAGGCTGGCAAGATCGTCGCCAACGATCCCGGCTATCGCTCCATTGCCGACGCGCTGCTCACGCCCGAACCCGGCGTGTTGCCCTTCGAAGTCCACAAACGCCGCGTGAAGGGCGGCTTCACCGCCACCAACGATCAACTGCTCGACGCGATGTCCTTCGCCTTCCACTATCTGAAGCTGGTGGTCGAACCCGGCGGCGCCTGCTCCCTCGCAACGGTGCTCAACAACCGCAAGCACTTCGCCGAACGCGGCCCCGTGCTGATCGTCCTCAGCGGCGGCAATGTCGATGCGGAGATGTTCGCGCGAGCGATCGCGCGCACCCCGCCAGCCTAGTCGTTCTAGAATCGGAATTTGCCGAGTGCGTCCGAGATGCGCTGCTGGGTGACTGCGTTCCTGAACGGGAATGCGGCCATGAAATCCGCGCTGGTCAGATGCGGGGCTTTCTGACGGACCGAGTCTGCCCACGCTTCGGCCTTCACGCCATTGCCATTCAGGTAGTTCGCCGCCACGGCGATCATCTCGATAAGCGCGTGTGCGCCGGCCGTGTTGGCCGCGCGTTCGGCCCAGTCGGCTGCCTCCGGCATCCGGCTGAGCCCGATACTCGAGAGCGCTCGCACGCCGAACATGCCGTAGGTGAGGGGATCAATCGGGCTCAGCGCAAATGCCTGGTCCACGCTGACGAGGCCAGCTTCGGCCCGGCCAAGCACTGCCTCCGCCAGCCCTTTGGAATAGCGCGCATGCGCATAGTTTGGATTGAGCGTGTTGGCCTGCTCGAGCCAGGGAACGCTCCTTTCGAGATCGCCATGCAGCCAAAGTGACCGGCCCATGCTGTAGTGCCCAAACGGGTCAAGCGGGTCGCGGTCGAGGCACTCGGATGCGTAGCGCTGCGCCAACGTTGCGGCCTGATCATGGTCGCCGTATCTCAGGAAGGCATCCTGGAAATGCGTGAACGAAAGGCCCGCGTAGCCCCGCGCAAATCCCGGCTCCATCGTCACGACGCGCTCGAAGAACGTTTTCGCCCGCTCATTGTCGGCGCGATTGAAGCGGAACATATGATGCAGGCCGAGATGATAGACCGACCATGCATCGAGGCTGTCCGGTGACTTGAGCTGTGCTCGCTGGGCCTCGTTCAGTGGGATGCGGATCTCCAGGGCTGCGGCGACTGCGGCGCTGATCTGTGCGCGGATGTCGTGGATCGCGTTGACCGAGCCGTGAAAGCGCTCCGCCCAAAGCACACCTTCGCTGGCTGTGTCGCTCAGTTCGACGGATACGATCAGCCTGTCTCCGACAATCTCGACGACGCCCGTCAGACAGTAGCGCACGCCGAGCTCCATTCGCACGCGGTCGAGGCGGGCGGTGCTGCCGCGAAAACGAAAGGATGACCCGCGCGCGATCACAAACAGCCAGTGCAGTCTCGACAGCTCGGTGATCAGGTCGTCGGGCAGCGCCTCCGCGATTGGGAAACCGGGTTCCGCGACGCCGACAAGGCGAAAGGGAAGCACGGCGATGCTCGGCCGGGTCAAAGGGGCGGGCGTGGGCGTTTCAGACTCTGGCGTCGGGTTGGCTATCCTTGCACGCGCGGGAGCGATGTCGGCGACAAAGCGGAAGCCCGTCCCATGCACGGTTTTGATCACGCGCTGCGCGCGGCCGTCGTCGCCTATCGCCCGTCGCGCTGACTTTATGCGGCTCGAAACCGCCGCGTCGGAGACAAAGCGCCCCTTCCAAACTCGCTCGATGATTTCCTCGCGCGTCACGACGTGATCTCGGCGCTCGATGAGGAACCGCAACAGCTCGAATACCTGCGGCTCGATCGCGACCACTACGCCGCAAACTCGCAGCTCGACCTTGTCGGTGTCTAGTTCGCAGTCTTCGAACTCATGGATCATGCCCCTCCAGCCTATCCGATCGGGCGAAATCTCCAAGAATTCTCCAGATGGCCTGCAAGCTTGCCCGGCCTGTTCATGGGCATGTTGCGTCGTCCCACAGGGAGGATCCCGATGCCCCTCGTGACCATAGAAGTCATCCGCGGCGTATTCACGGACGACCAGAAACGTGACCTGATCGAGCGGGTGACCGACGCAGTCGTGTCCGTCGAAGGCGAGCCGCTACGCGGCGTCACCTGGGTCAGGATCCAGGAAATCCAGCAGGGCGACTGGGCGATCGGCGGGCGCCTGATGGATGCCGCCCAGGTCCGGGCTCTCGCCGCCGGCTCACGCTGACCATTCAGCTTTTCATCCAGCAGGAGAAATCCATGAAACTCCATCACAGCATCGTCGCCGCCGTCGCCACGCTCTGGGCCGCCAGCGCCATCGTCGCCTGCGCGGGCGCACAGGCGCCGCAAACCACCGCCGAAAAGGCGCTCGCCACAAAGGCGGATGATCCTTCCCTGCAGTGGGGACCTTGCCCGCCTGTCCTCCCCGGCGATTGCCGCATCGCTGTCCTTCACGGCGATCCATCGCGGCCGAACGCTGATGTGTTTCTCCGTGTCGGCGCTGGCTACGCCATCGCCAACCACATACATACCTCCGCCGAGCGGATGATCCTGGTCTCTGGCCAGCTCCAGGTGCAGTACAAGGGGTCCGCTCCCGCTATACTGACGCCAGGCCAGTACGCTTACGGCCCCGCAAAGGCGCCTCATGGCGGCAAGTGCGTCAGCAGCACGCCATGCACGCTTTTCATCGCCTTCGAAGGCCCGGTAGACGCCGAAGCCTTCGCGGGTTCGCTCGACTAGAGCGAGCACAAGGTCCGGGACTGCCCGGGGCGCGATTGGCCGCCGCACTCAGTGAGACAAGAATCGCGGCGACAAAATCCGCACCACTGAATGTTGCGCTGATTATTGCTCCCGGCGGTCCCGGGTCAGACCTGTAGCGGGACGCAGGCCTACGGGTGCTGATCTCTCTAGGAAGCCTTCGGGCCCGGCTTCGACTTCTCGTATTTTTCCTTGGTCGGAAGCGACTCGAACCGCGGCTTGTAGTCGTGATCCTCGTAAGCGCTGCGGTGCATCGGGATCCGGAATTGGCCCTCGTAGTTGACCTGGACCCAGCCGCCACTGTCTCGATATTCGCCGGTTGGCATCATGGCCTCCTGTGCTCGCGTCAGAGCATATAGGACGAACCGGCCGGCGGCGAATGAACTGTTTGGGGGTGGCCGCTAGCCCACCGGCCCGTTTAGGGCCGGCCTCTGGCCAAGTCCTGCGACAGCGTGATGTCCACCGGGCCGCCCGTCAGACGATGGCGATAGACCTGCGTGTTCTCCAGTACGCGCTGGATGTAATTGCGCGTCTCCGCAAAGGGTATGCTCTCGATCCAGTCCACCGGATCGACCTGTCCGCGCGGATCGCCGAAATCGTTGATCCACTGCCGCGCGCGCGAAGGCCCGGCGTTGTAGGCGGCCGCCGCCAGGATGTACGAGCCGTTATAGTCGTCCACGAGATCGTCGAGGAAGCCGCGCCCCAGGCGCAAATTGTACGCCGGATCATCCGTCAGCCAGCTCGACCGGAAGGGCATTCCCACCATCCGCGCTTCCGCCTGCGCATAGCGCGGCACCATCTGCATCAGCCCGCGCGCATCCGCGCTCGACACGGCGCGCGGATTGAACTCGCTCTCCTGCCGCGACAGCGCCAGCACCAGCGCCGGCTCCGCCGAGCCCGAGCGCGGCGAGTTCGGCAGCGTCATCATCGGAAAGACCGCATCCGGCGCCACCAGCCCGCGTCCCAGCCCCGCCTTCGCCCCACGCACCGCCGCCCGCATCTCAAGATACCCTGCTGCAATATCGAACAGCATCTGGTGCTCGACCGCCGTAGTGAGCATGTCGTCGATCGCATACGAAAATCGCTCGAAGCTCGCGAGCCGTCCCGTCTCCGCCAGCAGGATCGCCGCGCGCACCGCCGGCGTCTTGGCGAACGCCGCGCGTTCGTCATCGGTCGGCGCCGCGGGCAGGGCGAAGGAGATCTTCGCCACATCCGGCTGCGTCGCTTTCACTTTCTCGCAGGCAAGCTGGCCGTAGAACACGTACGGATACTTCGCCGCCTTCTCATACGCGGCCTTCGCTTCGTCCGCCCGCCCCAGCTTGGTCAGCGTCTCGCCCAGCCAGTAATTCGCGCGCGAGATAGAGATCGGCGTCTGCACGCCTGCCTCGAACGTGCGGAAGTGCGCCTCGGCCTTCTGAGCGTTGCCCAGCTTCTCGAGCGCCAGCCAGCCCGCCATCCACTCCGCATCGCGGAACGCCTCGCCCGTCGTGAGCCCATGCCCCGCCGCCAGCTCGTACGCCGTCTGGTACTGCCGGTCGCGCAGCATGCGCCGCATCTCGGACTGCTTCTCTGCCCAAATCGCCTCGCGGCCCACCAGCGGCGCCTCGTCGCTGTCGATCCGCAGCAGCATCTCAAGCTCGCCGCTGTCCTGCCCGCGCCGCTCGCGCCACTGCGCCCGCGCCAGCAAGAGGCCCGGATCATTCTGGTATTCGTCCGGCACAGCCGCCACGATTGCGTCGATCTTCTTGGTGTTCTTCATCAGCGCGATGCGCGCATCGAGCAGCTGCTTCCGCCCTGCGCTCAGCTTGGGCAGCAGCGCCTGCGCGCTCCTGATGTCGCCGCGCCACAGGAACATGTCTGCGCGGGCAAAGTGATCTTCCGCCGAAAGGTCGCCACCATAGAGAGACTGAATCTTCGCCGTGCCTTCCGCCCCCGTCGCCATGGTGCGCCAGGCATTGCGGATCGTCGCCAGCATCTCGTCCGGCTTGGCCAGTGAGTGATAAGCATCCGCCAGCGCCAGTACGCCATCGCTCGTCTGCGGGCCACGCGCCTTCAGCCACGCGATCCGCTCGTCCGACGTCAGGCTGGAGAAGGTGATCGTCCGCTCGGCCTGTTCCTCGATCTTGTCGAAGTCCGGCCAGCCCTTGAACTCTTCCATCGCCTTGGCGAGGTCGGCATAGCCCATGCCCGAATTGCCGTCCGTCGCCAGCCGCCAGCGGAGCAACGCCTGCGCCCCTGGATCGTTCAGCCGACCCAGCGCCGAGCGCACCTCGCTCCAGCGATAGTCGTCGGCCGCCTCCAGCGCCCGGGTCAGCAGGGTGAACTCGCCCTGTTCCATCCAGGTCGAGGCGATCTGCGGGACCGGCTTCAGGGAAGGGGCGGTCGGATTGGCGGCCGCCGCCGCGACAACGCTTGTGGATAGCAGCAGGGCCACCGCCACCCGCCGTCCGTTACGCGACATCTGCTTGCCAAACCGGCCCATGGAATGATTATCCCGCGAGTCGCGGGCTAGGGCGCATTTCTGTATCCTGACCCGTGTTTTGGAGTCCGACATGATCTTCAAAGGGTCCTGGCCCGCACTGGTGACGCCCTTCCGGAACGGGAAGATCGACGACAAGGCCTTCGTAGCCCTTGTCGAGCGCCAGATTGCGGCAGGCACCCACGCGCTGGTTCCCTGCGGCACCACGGGCGAATCCGCCACGCTCTCGCACGAGGAGCACCGGCATGTGGTCGAGCTTTGTGTGAAAACGGCGGCTGGCCGGGTTCCGGTCATCGCGGGTGCAGGCTCCAATTCCACGGACGAGGCCGTCAGCCTCCTCCAGCATGCCAAGGCGATAGGCGCTCACGCCGCCCTGGTGGTGAACCCCTATTACAACCGGCCCACCCAAGATGGGGTTTACGCCCATTACAAAACTTTGAACGATGCCGTCCAACTGCCCATGTTCCTCTACAATGTGCCGGTCCGCACGGGTTCCGACATGCCGCCCGAGCTTATCGGCCGTCTGTCCAGATTGCCTAATGTCATTGGCATCAAGGATGCGTCAGCGGACCTGAGCCGGATTGCCCGCCATACCGCGCTCTGCGGGAAAGACTTCATTCAGATTTCGGGCGAGGACCCCACCGCCGTCGGCTTCAACGCCCAGGGCGGGGTGGGGTGTATCTCCGTCACCGCCAACGTCGCACCCCAGCAATGCGCCCAGATGCAGAACGCCTGCCTGCAGGGCGACTATGGCCTCGCCCGCAAGATCAACGACACGCTGGCCCGCCTCCACCGCGCCCTGTTCCTCGAAGCCAGCCCGTCGCCGGCCAAATACGCCCTCTCGCTCCTCGGCCTCTGCACCGACGACGTCCGCCTGCCGCTCGTGCCGATGAGCAGCGAAGAGCACAAGAAAGAGATCGCGGCCGCCATGAAGGAAGCCGGCGTACTCTGATGGCCCAATCACCCAAGCCTCCGAGTTCGCGGGGCGGCCAGAACCCGAAGGGCAAGACGCAGCGCGAACTCGCCCGCAAGATGGTCGCCGAAAACCGGCAGGCCCGCCGCAACTACGAGATCCTCGACAGCCTCGAAGTCGGCATCGTGCTGACGGGCAGCGAAGTGAAATCCCTCCGCGAAGGCCGAGCCAACATCGCCGAAGCCTACGCGCGCGAGGAAGGCGGCCAGATCGTCCTGGTCAACTCCACCATCCCGACCTATCCGCCCGCCGGCCAGTTCAACCACGAGCCCGGCCGCAAGCGCATCCTCCTCGTCAAGAAGCGCGAGTTCAACCGCCTCATGGGCGCCGTCGACCGCGACGGCCGAACCCTCGTCCCCCTCGAACTCTACTTCGGCTCAACCGGCATGGCGAAAATCAAGCTTGCCCTCGCCACCGGCCGCAAGGCGCCGGACAAGCGCGACGTCGAGAAGAAGCGGGATTGGGATCGGCAGAAGGGACGACTGCTGAGGGATCGCGGCTAGGTTAGTTTTGCACCTTGCGAAGGATAATGTGCGTTCCGTCTGCCAGTCTATGAAATTCCAGGTCGTAATGGTTGCCATCGGAATGCGGTAGAGGCCCAAACCCGACGACCTGAGAAACCACGCTCCCGTCCGCCAGCTTTCGATAATCTGCACGCGTCCGGATGCCAGCAGCTGCACGATGAACGCTGATTGTGCCCTCAGCGTAGATGGCTCGAAGGCGCACGGTCGTGGACGGAGCGTCGAAGACGATCACTCCTTCGTCCTCTATGTCGACTTGAATCTTGAACGACATGTCGTCCGGGGTCTTCTCTGCCTTGTCGAAAAGGCCAGCCTGTTTGATGCCCTGAAGCGCTATTCCGCTCGGCGACAGGAGGTCATTGTTAGACAAGCGGCGCAGGATTTGTTCCCCCGCTTTCCGGCCTGCAAGCAGCGCTGCAACTTCCTCTCGCACTGGCTCAAGGTCCGCGTCGTTGAACAACAGCTTGACCGTCGTCAGGCGCGCATTGCGCTGCGCCCATTCGATTTCTCGCACGAGCATCCATTTCGCCAGCTCAGCTTCGTCTAGTTCTCCAACTTCTCGCAGGTCCACCCCGAAATGATCAGCTGCTTCCGATGCGCCTTCAGAAAAGCCCGTCGTCGATACCGCCGATGCTCGATTGAAACGATATTGGTCGCGTCGGCCAGCTACGTCACGAATCCACGCCGCATCAGCCGGACCTTGACTGGGGCGATCCCTACACTCGATCAGCCAGCTGAATTCTGATGACCCGACCTTTCCGCGAACTTCGATATCAAACTCGGCAGTTTGGACGCCGTTATCGTTATACTCGCGCCGCCCACGTTTCACAGTGAACCCTTGGGGTGTGAGCTTCTCCTCGACGAATGCGACGAGCTGCTCCAGCGCCTTTCCGTCCTTGCTTAGCAAGACGCGCTCCCAGTGCGCAGCAGACTTTCCATGGAGCCCTCCCTGGTCCCACCATTACACATGATCTTTTTGAGAAGCGAATTCGGCGAGAGCGACATGAGGAAATTAGGCGACACCTTCTCGATGTGGATTTCGTCTGCTTCTCAGGGCTCTCCCTGACCTCAATCCCCCATATCTCGACCCCCTCGAACGACAATCTTCCTCTCACTCTCAAGCGACTAGGAAAAAAGATCGGGAAAGTTATCCTACACCTCCGGAACTCGCTGATAATGGCGTCGCCCGTACGAAGGGAGGTCTTGCAGGCACCTGAAATCTCAGGACGTCAGGGCGTTGGTTGGCATGGGTTTGAGGTGTCGGCGGCAATGACCGTCGGCCCACAGGCAAGCCGCGCCTTCAGCTGCCGCATGAGTTCCGCCGTCGGCGCCGGTTATTTGAAAAACGGCCGAAATCTTCCAACGGCGAGTCAAAACCGGCGGACCGCTTCCCTCGGGGGCGGCCGCAGCGAACCACGATGTTTGAAAATCAGCGGACCTTGTCGCCGTTCACCGTCACGCGCCGCATATGCCGGCGGTGGCCGTGATAGTCGTTCAGCGCGAAGTGCCAGACGCAGCGATTGTCCCAGAACGCCAGCGAGCCTGGTTGCCAGCGGAAGCGGCAAGTAAAGGCCTCGCGGCGGCAGACCTCGAAGAGATAGTTGAGCAGCGGCCGGCTCTCCTTCGACGTCCATCCGGCGAAGCGCAGCGTGAAGGCGGGGTTCACATAGAGACCCTTGCGGCCCGTCTCGGGATGCGTGCGGATCACCGGGTGCTCATACTCCGGCACATCATCACCCACGACCTCCGAGTCCATCGACGCGCGCTTCTTGGACGACGCGCCCTGCGCGCCATACTCTTCTGCCGCCGAATGGATCGCGCGCAGGCCGAGCAGCGTCTTCTGCAACCCAGGCGACAGCGCCTCCCACGCCGCATACTGGCTCGCGAACAGCGTGTCGCCGCCAACCTCGGGCACTTCGATGGCGTGAAGGATAGAGCCCAGCGCCGGCTCCTCCAGGAAGCTCATGTCCGAATGCCAGCCGCCGCCGAAGTTTATCTTCTCGCTCGGCTCCTTGATGATCTCGAGGATCTCCGGATAGCCGTTCATCCCCTTCACATACGGATGCACATTCAACGTTCCCCAGCGCTTTCCGAAAGCCAGATGCTGCCCCGGCGTCAGCGTCTGGTCGCGGAAGAAGATGACGTGGTGTTTCAGGAACGCGTTATGGATGTCGTCGAACTGCGCATTGGAGAGCGGCTTCGAAAGATCGACACCCTCGATCTCCGCACCCAGCACGGGCGAGAGCGGCTTCACGGTGATGGTCTTGTAAGCGGTCATTGTCATGGGCGCGTTCCTCGGGTCTCGCCCGATAGAAAGCCCAATGCGGCCGGGCCGCAAGGCGCCGCTAGGAAAGCTGCAGTGTTAGTGCTGCTGAAGCAGCTCGCGGAACTCGGCCGGCGGCAGCGGCCGGTGTTTCAGGAAGCCCTGGGCCTCGTCGACCTGCAGCCACGTCATGAAGTTCCACATGTCCTGCGTCTCGACGCCCTCGGCGACGATGCGCAGACCATAATCCCGGGCCAGCTTCACGCACGAGACCATGGCCGCCTTCGCGAAAGCTTCCTTCATCGCCAGCAGCGTGAAGGCCGGATCGAACTTCACTTCCGTGAACGGGAAGGAGCGCAGGCGATCGATGTTGGAGGTGCCGGCGCCGAAATCGTCCATCGACAGACCGAAGCCATTGTTGCGCAGCGCAGTCATCGTCTCCACCGCGCGCGGGCCGTAGTCCAGCGGCCGCAACTCGGTGAGCTCCAGCGTGAACTGCTCGCAGCGCAGGCCGGCATCGGTGATCACGCTGGCGAGCTCGTCCGCAAAGCTCGGACGGCCCAGCGAGATAGGGCTGACGTTGATCGAGCAGGGCAGATCGGCAATCTTGTTGAAGTCGGCGACATGAACCGCCACCGCGCGCGCCATCACCAGCGTCAGCGCATCGATGCGGTTGAACCGTTCGGCCATCTCGACATAGGGCGCCGGCGGCGAAAGCACGGCCGACGGACCGGCGATCCGCGCCAGTGCTTCCGCGCCCGCGACCTTGCCGGTGGGGATCGAAATCTTGGCGTGGAAGAAGGGATGCAGCCCGCCGCGTTCGATCGCTGCTTCGAGCAGGCTCGGGCTCGCCGCCGCTGCGCGACGACCGCCAGATGCTTCGCTGGAGACGTTCGACATCATCGCGACGTACTCACACACCCGCCATTCAGCCCGCGATCCTGCGGGCCTTGCTGGCGAGCACTACGCCACGAAAACCTATCAAAACCGCTAATCCGGGCTAAGCAAACTGCTCAAGCCCGGATGCGATTAACCGCAGAAACCGCGCTATTTCGCGTCGGACAGGTTCTGGTTAGCAAAGTCCCAATTCACCAGCTCGTTCAGGAACGTGTCGATGTATTTGGGCCGGGCGTTCTGGAAATCGAGATAATAGGCATGCTCCCAGACATCCATCGTCAGCAGGGGCGTGACGCCTTTTTCGGCCAGCGGCGTCTCGGCATTGCCGGACTTGCGGACCTCGAGCTTGCCGTTGTTCAGCACCAGCCAGGCCCAGCCCGAACCGAACTGCGTGGTCCCGGCCTCGGCGAAGGCCTTCTTGAAGCCCTCGAGATCGCCAAACGCGTCCTTGATCTTGGCTGCAACTGCGCCCGTCGGCTGGCCGCCGCCGTTCGGCTTCATGGAATGCCAGTAGAAGGTGTGATTCCATACCTGTCCGGAATTGTTGAACACCGGCATTTTCTTTTCCACCCAGCTCTGCTTGACGACCTCCTCAAGCGGCTGGTTTTCGAGCGGCGTGCCGGCAACCAGCTTGTTCAGGTTGTCGACATAGGCCTGATGGTGCTTGCCATAGTGGAAATTCAGGGTGTTTTCGGAAATGTGCGGCGCCAGCGCGTTGCGGGCGTAAGGCAGGGCCGGAAGCGTGAAAGCCATGGAATACCCTCTCGTTTTTATCTGCAGGCTCTGAAATAGGGCCTTGGACCTGAATTTGAACCATGAGCGATACGGCCAATCCGGCAAAACTTGCAAGCAGTGAGGAACTCGACGCCCGCCTGAAGCGGACGGACGAGAACCGCTGGCTGGCCACAAGGTACGCCCCGGCAGCCGGCCGGGAGCTTCTGGTTGCCATCTACCTGTTCTACCAGGAGCTCCAACGCGCCCTCTCCGCCAAGGAGGCCATGCTGGGCAAGATCCGCATCCAGTGGTGGCGCGAGACGCTGGAGCAGGTGGGCGGCAAGGGCGCCCTCCGCCGGCACGACCTGGCAGAGGAACTGGCGCGTGTCACAAAAGACCGCTCCGACCTGATCGCGCCGATGAACGACCTGGTCGACCGGTACGACGACATCGTCGACGACCATCTCCATGCCAGCGGCCACAAGCCCGAGAGCGACCACGAGGCGCGGCATCTCGCGGCCGAGGCGTCGCTGGCGCGGCTGGCTGGACTGGCGCTGGATGCGGGCGCGACTCGGGAACACCTCGATGCGCTGTCACGCTGTGGCGAGGCGTATCTCGCGATGGTCACGGAACTGTCTGACGCTTCGGCGAAATGGAATGTGGCGCGGGGCGCCGTCCGGAAACTTCCGGCGCAGCTCTGGCCCGCCATCGCTCACCTCGCGGCAGCCGTTAGCGAAAAGCCTGCGACGCCCACGCCACTACGGAATCGCTGGAGAATCCTCTGCACCATGATCACCCACAGGCTTTGACGGGCATGGACGCGTCCGAGCGGTGGCCGCTACGCCTCTGGCCAAGCGCCTCGCCAGCCTGTTTGCTGGGGCTAAGAGATTCGGCGGGGCGGGGCGGCCAGTGAAGAAACTACTCGATCCAGCATACTGGGCCCGCGCGCTGTCGCATCCGATCGTGCTTGTCGGACTGCTTGTCGATTTGCTTCCGATTTATGGCGTGATCGTCTGGGGCTGGTCGGCCGTGCCGCTGGTGATGCTCTACTGGATGGAGAACGTCATCGCCGGAGTGATGACGATCCCGCGGCTGATCATATCGGGAGCGAGCTTCGGCCCGCTGGGAGCGCTCGGCGGCGCCGGATTGTCAGTGTTCTTCGTGTTCCACTACGGCCTGTTCTGCCTGGTGCACGGCACATTCCTGGTCGCGTTCGCATCGATGGCGGCGGGACCCGAGACGATGGCGTCCTCACCCTTCATGGATGTCTTCGGCATGTTCCGGTTCGGTATCGATAGCGGACTGCATGTCGCCTGGATGATCTATGCGATCATCGCCTTCCAGGTTGCGGTCTTCTTCTGGGAGTTCATCCTCAAGGGCGAGTGGAAGCGCACCAATCCCGCGGCGGAGATGATGGCGCCCTATAGCCGCATCATCGTGCTGCACTTCGGCATCTTCGCGGGCGCTGCCGCGCTGTTCCTGCTGGGCCAGCCGATGGTGGGCGTGCTCGCGCTGATCCTGTTCCGCGCGGTATGGGGCGTCGTCACGAACTCCAAGCGCTTCGGCATGGAGGCCGGCATCGAGGCGGCAGCCGACAAGTTCAGCAAGCGCGAGGATTTCGAGAAGCTGATGCGCGGGCAGAATGTCGACTAGGTCGATTGAACCGCGACGGCCTTGGCCTTCACCTTCTTCGTCTTGGCGATCTGGATGGCGCAGATCGTGGTCATGAAGGGCGCGCGGTCGGGCAGGGGATCGGTTGGGTTCAGATCGGGAATGCCACGGAAGCAGAAGTCCGATTTGAGACCATAGCCGCCCGCTCCGCCGAACCGCACGAACCAGTACATGATGTTACGCCGAAAAAAGCCGACGCCGACGACCTTCAGCGCACGCTTGAAAGTCTTGTCCGCCAGCTTGCGGCCTTTGCGGTCACCCGGCTTGCCCAGCGTGTAGAGCCAATCGTGCACGACGGCCGCCTCGGCATGCTTGCCGAAGGGTGAGATGAACCAGTGGCCGAAGCTGGGGATCGACGCAAAGTCGGTGACATAGCCTTTGGGCGTCAGCACCGCGATCTTCTGTTTCTTGCTGAGCTGGGCGACGAAGCCAAAGGGCTGGGCGACCGCGGCGACGCGGCGCTTCTGCTTCTCTTCCTTCGGGATCAGCATGATGGCGAGCGCGGAGATGCAGCCCTCGCGTTTCTCATTGAACAGCAGCGCCGCGCCTTCCAGCGCGGCCTGATCCTCGATGGCGGATTCTTCGCCGCGTGCGGCGCGCGAACCGGCTTCGTTGATCGCATTGGAAATACGCTCGACGAGGTTGCGCTCGGACGCCGGCACAGCCTTGCCGATATCGATCTTGCCAGCAGCCATGATCCCCTCCGTTGCCGGGAAAGCCTAACCGGCAACCGGCGCAGGCGCCATCTGGCCCTGCAGCCAGATATCGAGGTCGGCGAGCGCGCGGAGCGACGCGAGCCGTTTGCGCGCCCGACCCTTGTCGGCGCCCTTGAGTCGCTTACCGTCCGGTCCCTTGAACTCAGTTTCCTCGATGGCAGGCAGCAGTCCGTAGTTGACGTTCATCGGCTGGAACGAACCCCCGGCCAAAGCGAGGTGTCCGCCCGTGATGTGGCCGACGAGAGCGCCAAGCGCAGTCGTTGCCGGCGGCGCCTCGACGTGCCGGCCGAGACGTTCCGCCGCCGCCATGCGTCCTGCGACGAGGCCCATCGCAGCGCTTTCGACATAGCCCTCAACGCCGGTGACTTGTCCGGCGAAGCGGATGCGCTTCTCGGCCTTCAGGCGGAGCTGGTCGTCGAGCAGCTTGGGTGAGTTGATGAAGGTGTTGCGGTGAATGCCCCCAAGGCGTGCGAACTGCGCGTTCTCGAGGCCGGGAATCATGCGGAAGATTTCCTGCTGCGCGCCGTGCTTCAGCTTGGTCTGGAAACCAACCATGTTCCACAGTGTGGCGAGCTTGTTGTCCTGACGGAGCTGGACGACCGCCCACGCTTTCACGCCCGGCGTGTGAGGGTTGGTGAGGCCGACGGGTTTCATCGGGCCGAAGCGCAATGTCTCGGCGCCGCGTTCCGCCATCACCTCGATCGGCAGGCAGCCTTCGAAATAGGGCGTGCCTTCCCATTCCTTGAACTCCGTCTTCGGCGCCGCTAGCAGGGCAGCGAGGAAGGCTTCGTACTGCTCCTTGTCCATCGGGCAGTTGATGTAGGCTTCGGCGCCGTCGCCGCCCGGTCCAGGTTTGTCGTAGCGCGACTGGCGCCATGCCTTGGTCATGTCGATCGACTCAAAATCGACGATCGGTGCGATGGCGTCGAAGAAGGCGAGGGAGTCTTCTCCGGTCTTGGCCAGGATTGCTTTCGCAAGGTCGTCTGATGTCAGCGGACCTGTGGCGATGATTACACTGGCCCACGCTTCCGGCGGCCAGCCTGCGACTTCGCCGCGCTCGACGGTGACCAGCGGGTGGTTTGTCAGGGCGGCCGTGACGTCTGCGGAAAAACCGTCGCGATCCACTGCCAACGCGCTACCTGCCGGTACCTTGTGCCTGTCACCCATGGCGATGATCAGGCCGTTGGCCCTGCGCATTTCTTCGTGAAGAAGGCCGACCGCATTGTGCTCCCAGTCGTCCGACCGGAACGAGTTGGAACAGACGAGTTCCGCAAGCCCATCGGTATGATGGGCATCGGTTTTCCGCACCGGCCGCATCTCGTGCAGCACCACGGGAACTCCCATGGACGCGGCCTGCCAGGCGGCCTCGGATCCGGCCATGCCGCCGCCAACGATGTGGATCGGATCGATTGTCATGGGACCGCTATAGGCTATCTTTCGCGCTGCTTCACAAGG